>CAZSYZ010000001.1:0-1694 GCA_964611445.1 uncultured archaeon
CCAAGTAGGTATTGCTTGAAAGCCTGAACATGCAGCCTCCCGTAACCGAGGCATCTATGCAATTTTGACATTTCCCTGCACCGCTGTAATCGCTGCATGTAACAGCACCTCCACTTCCCTTCTCCCCTGTTTCAGTAGTCTCTGTGCTTCCACTTTCCTGAGTGGTGCAAGCATCCGAGTACTTTACAAAACCGAAAAGCCCGGGAGTGGCCTGACTCGCCTCTTCCTGAGTCATGCATTTATCGTTATCCAGGTCGTACACACATCCGACCTGTGTGCACTGCTGGCACCTCCCTTCATTTACCTTAATCGAATTCCATGTATCACAACTGCTTTCGGTAGTTGACGTGCCACTCCAAGATGCCACATCGGCCGCGGTCACTGCGCTGCCGGACGAGTACTGGTAGGACGTTATCGGCTGCCCGAGATAGGATACGTATATGGCGCCATCTATGAACTTCCCTTTGCAGTCCGCGCCGCTCGGGCAGCTGAACGAGAGCTTCTTTGTCGCGCCGCCGCTCTGGCTGCACACTATCTGCTTGGCCTGCGCCGTACACGTGATGGAACCCACGTTCTGGGAAATACCGAAGCCGTCAACTATTGGCTCGCTGGCTTTCTTATACAAAGTGCCCTCCTGGTCAACATATTGGTAGTCAATGATAATGTCTATCCCACCGTACAGTGACTGCGTGCTGACAGTACTGTAAGGATAGCTCCACGTCCTGTACGTGTTGCTGGACGCCTGGTTCGACCACCAGTTCGGGTTGTACGTCGTGTACATGGGCTGGCTGCTGTAGTAGTACGGGTAGTTCGCGTTCAATGTGTTCCACGTGCCACCCACGTAGCTGTACGGATATCCCTGATAGCTCGGCTGGTATCCGTACAGGCTGTTCATGCCGCTCGTCCCGTAGTTCATCCCCTGTGACGGCAGGCTCCAGCTCACGGAGAACTTATTATTATCGCCGGTCGGGCTTATGGTACTGCCGCTGGCTGGGTCGTAGGTCATGCCACTGCTCGACCACCCGGCCGACTGCGACATCGTGTAAGACCACTGCGACATGTCGAACATCATCTTCTCCATGCCGGTTCCCAAGGCCTCCTGGCATCCGTCCACGTTCTGGTAGTAGTTCGTGGTCCTCTTGGCCATGTCATAGCCGCTCTCGCCATCATAAGATGTCCCGGCAAGCCCAGTTTCCGCGCCTATCATGCAGGCCTGGTAGTTCATCACCGTGCTCTGTATGGTTATTATGGTCTTGAGAAGCCCTATGGCCTGCGCAAGCGTGTCGCAGACCTTTGATATGGTCTGGAGCGCACTGGCACCCCCGTACATCATAATTCCGCAGGCGAGCACGGCACCGCCTATAGCCACAATCCATAATGCATTGCAATCAACCATTTTCCACTCTGCCAGCGCGAACAGGCCGCCCGCAAGCGCCCCGCCTATCCAGCCGGAAACCAAATTGCTATTCTTCAAAACTGTAGTCATCATACTGAACATGTTAAGCGGCATGCCACCGAACGAACTCGAAGGCATAGTAACACTAACCTTGTTGTCGCTGTTCGCAGCCGTCTCCATCCCAGTTACGGAATCAGAATTGGACACGACTTGACCAGTATAGTCGTAGTATTTGTAGTATTCGTAATAATCCCGTTGAGCATCATCATACCATATTCCCTGCTCATCCACGTTCTCA
>CAZSYZ010000001.1:1794-19784 GCA_964611445.1 uncultured archaeon
GTAATAATCCCGTTGAGCATCATCATACCATATTCCCTGCTCATCCACGTTCTCAATAGACTTCTCAAGCTGCTGTATAAGTAATGACTGCCTTTGTTGCTGAGTGTTTCTTACCTCTTCTATATTAATCGGCTGACCCGTTGCAGATGCCAGCTCCAGCTTCTTTTTCTCTACGTCAAATTCCTCAAGCTTCTTTTTGAAGTCGTTTATGACTTTATCACTCTCCTCGGTAAGGGTTTCAGCCAACCCTTCTGGGTTTTGACCATTTATGGTATCTGTCGCCTGGTTCTTATTCCCCTTGAAAGCCTGCTGCTCCTCCTTGGTCCTTGCCGCGCCGGCCATCAGGCTGCATATCACGCACGTGGCCATGATTGTGACCACGGCGCACACTATGTTGTTGGCCTTGTCCATGGCCTTCTGCAGCTTTTCGAGGACGCGCTCGTACTCGAGAAGGTCATCGTTCTTCACCGCGTTTACGTTGACCGTCAGGCTGTCATCGGTGGTGATGGTCATGAGCTTGCTGTATCCGCTGAGCGTGGTTGACTGTATGGTCAGCGAAAGATCCTCGATGTGCGTGACGTCGTCTATCGTCTCCGCGCTGTTCTTGCCGAACCTGTAGGCACCGTCTATGTTGAGCATTATGTTCATTATCCAGCCGTTCACGGTCTCTTCCGGCGATATGGCGTTGTCGTATGGGTCCTCGTTCAGGCTGCCATCAAGCTTATCGTATGTCCACTTGTATGACGTTGAGGTGACGTAGGCGTTGATGGGCATGGGGTTCAGTTTCGCCGTGAACTTGACAGGATTCTGGAAGCTGCAGCCGTAGTTCTCTATGAAGTATTCGGCGGTGTTCACCTTGCCCGGTATCAGCTGGCATCCTGCGGTCACGCCCAGAGGGGTGATGGTAAGCGTTATCTCATCCTCGTCAACGCAGGACCCACTTTTCGTGCAGACCATCGTGTTCTCCTCGCCCCTTTTTGCAGTCCCGCAGCCGCAGTCGTTACAGCAGGTCTGCGTGTTTTCCCCTAGGTTGGAATCGCACTGGCCGTTTCCGCACTGGGGGAAGCCCCATGCTCCCTCACCCACCTCCACGCTGAACAGGTCTGATACAGCCTTTTCGTACTTGTGCCTGCTGTAGTCCAGATATCTTATTTTCGCGGTCATGGTGAGCGTGTGCTCGCCGTCGGTGCCGCATCCAGGGAAGTTGGACACGGGCATCTCGCACTCGTATCCTCCGGTCTCCTCGCCCATCAGCGAAAGCACGGGCTCGCACGTGAAGTACTTGTATTCGTCCAGCGTGGCGTCGTCGTATTCGATGGACCATTCTATAAGGTCCACGTCATAGGGCATGTTGTCTATTTCAGCGTTTATGGTTATGCTATCGTCCTCCCCCGGGGTGTAGCAGTTGATTTCGCTGGTCACGTCGTCGACTGTGAGGGTTATCGCGGACTCATCCATGCACAAAATATCAGCCGTGCACACGAGGTCACCGGTACACCCGCAGTCAGGACAGCACATGCCTTCGCTGCCTGTCCCGTCGCCTGTGATTTCCCCGTACTCAGATTCGCAGTAGTTCGATACCGTGCAGACCCTTTTCTTGGCCGGATCCACTTCAAACTTGAGTTCCTTTTTTACGACGTTGGTTTCCCTGATCCCTGACCTTCCCTGCCACGATATGGTCGTTTCAACGCCCTCCGTGTGGTCGCCCCCTTCCCAGCAGAACGGGCTGAACTCCGACACGGGTATCGCGCATCTCCATTCATAGACGCTGTAGGACGTCGAGTTGACTACGGGCTCGCATATGCCGGACATCTCGTATATGTTCCTGTCCTTTATGAAAACATCGCCGAGTTCAAGGCCGCCCGTTTCAGGTGAATAGGGCATCTTCGTCGCCTTCATGTTTATCACGACATTCCTGCTCGTGGTACTGTCCGAGCTCTCAGCGCTGCAGTCTATGGTTCCCTGCAGCATGCTCACGTCGAGGTCTATCATGCTTTTGTCGTAGCATCCCGAGAGCGTGCACACCTTGCCGGACGGGCATCCCATGTCCCTGCAGCAGTTGTCCTGCGTCTCGCCCAGCTCGGGGTTCGGGAGGTCGTTACCGCAGAGGGGCAGGCCGTTGACGTAATCCAGCTCGAATTCATCCGACAGCGGCTTTCCTTCGTATGCTGGATAATGCCCGGAAAGCCCGCCTCCGAGTATGTTCACCGTGAGATCAAGGTCCTGCGGCGGGAGGTCGGGGCACGCCGGGAACATGGAGACAGGCATCCTGCACTCGATATCGCCCGTGTGGCGGCCATAATCATCTGACAAGGGCACGCAACTGAAGCCCGGTATGCTCTGCGAGGTGTACGTCCTTCCCCTGTAGCCGAGCCTCCAGTTGACAAGCCTGAATGACTCATGCGCGCTCTCGGGCACGTTCTGCACATGCGCCATGAACGTGAAATCCCCGGCAGGCTGCATCCCGTTGACGGGCGAGCACTCTATGTTGTGCCTTGCCGGAAGGTCTTCCGGGTTTATCGCCAGCGTTATCTCGTCCTCGGGAAGGCAGCCTCCCGACGTGCATACGAGCCCGCCCTCGCACATGCAGTCCCAGCAGCAGGACTCCGGGGTCTCGCCGCTGCCTGCAGTGCAGGCGCCGTCCTTGTTGCACGACCTGAGCCTGGCCTTTATGACCTCAAACGACAGGTGCGATTCGACTTCCCTGTACTTAACGTCGTTGGTTTTCTTTCCGTTGCTGTCTTCGAAATATGTGACCACGGCGCTGAAATCAAGGTCCTTAACGCCGGTCTCGAAGCATCCCTGGAAGGTCTCGGCCCCTGACAGCGGAAGCTTGCATATGTAGCTTTCCCCCTGGGGCTGGCACTGGCTGAGGCTGTACCTGCCGTCCTGGAACATGTAAGATATGCTCTTGTAATCGTCGAGGAAGGCCGGTCCGTTGACCAGCGTGAACTTTATGTCGACGCTCGCCTCTGCCTGGGTGCAGTCTACCCTTGAAGGGAGTATGGTCACACGGAGGCCCATGCCTTCTGGGTCTTTGCACGAGCCGCTCACGGAGCAGTAACCTTCAAGGCATCCCGTGTCCTGGCAGCATGTCGCTGGCGTCTCGACTGGGCTCTCGACCGCGCCGTTCCCGCAGAGGTGGCAGACGTTGCTGCTGCACACCTGGAGCTGCCCCGTGTTAGGGTCAACGGGGCAGTCCCTGCAGTCGGTGCAGCAGTTTGCGTAGTCTTCCCCCGGCTCGCACAACGGATTTGCCCCGGGTTTGTTGTAGCTGCAGCTCGGCGCAGTGCACATGCCTGCCTCTATGCCGGACGTGTCGCAGTAATTGCCCGATGCGCACCCGCAGTCGAGGCAGCAGGTGCTCGAACTCTCCGTGGGCTCGCACCCATCCTCGCCGCATGAAGAAACCTTGCACTTCTGGAGGGTCTCGCTGTAATAATAAGCCGAGCCGAAGACGCTGGCACAGTCCTTCCCCGGGGTATTCCAGCAGTCCACCGCGCATGACCCCGAATCTTCCAGGCCCTCGCACATGTCATTGCCGCACTCGGGGGCTATGCACTGGCCGTAAGGTATGTTCATGTCGGCATTGCAGTAGAGTCCTTCGGGGCACCCGGCGTCTATGCAGCAGTTGGAACCGTTCTCCACGGGGTCAGGCGTCCCGTCGCCGCATACGTGGCAGCGGCCGTTCGGATAGCCCGCCGTGGCGGTGCAGTCCTGATCCTCCTGCGGGCATCCGCAGTCCAGGCAGCAGCTGCTGGGGCTCTCACCGACTTCGCACTCACCGCTTAAGCTACCGCATACGGGGAGCTTGTTGGCGAAAAGTGAAAGCGGGCTGAATATGTCATCCTCGGGGCTCTTTGCAATGGCCAGCATGTAGTCCTTGGTCACGGCCGTTATGTACGGGCTTGAGGGGCTGTACCTGCTGAATGATAACGTGTCCATGCCGGCTGCGTCCGCAAGGAGCTCGTATACCTCCTCCACGCTGTACCCCGGAGCCATCAAGTGCGTTTTGTCAATCCAGTTGGCGGGTATCATGTAGTGGTTCTCTATGAATTCCCTTATCCATTCGGGATCAACGCCGGGCTCGGCGTAAAGGTCTGCTCCGATCTCCCGGCTTTCGATGTGCCTGAAATCCTTCACGCCGGTTCTCACGGCCTTGTCCCAGAATCCTATCCAGGAATCCTTGCCGTCATGATTGAACTTGACCATGGTAAGGAAGTTGGCGGTCGTGCCCCTTGAAACATCCGACCAGTAGAACGTGCCTTTTTCTCCCGAAAGGAAGCTGTCGGCCTCCACGGGCTCGTAATCGACGCAGTCCAGCGGGCCGCTGTCCTTGCACCTGAACAGGTATATCTTGCTTATGGCGTAAAGCGGGTCGTTCCCTATCACTTCTATCTTCACCTGTACCTTCTCCCATCTTGTGTCGGTGGCGTCATGGACGAACTCGAAGCTCTTCTCTATTATATCCGCTGTGTCTATAGAAACGTCAACCTTTTCGCCCGTCGGCGACGGGGCGCCGCCTGACATTATCTGCCTGTAGATGGTCATCTGGATGGCATCGACTCCGCTAATGCTGGCCACGAGGTATACTGCGGCTACCACCAGTGACTTGATGAGCAGGTCCTCGATTCTCATCAGCATGCACCTCCCCAGGGCTGCGTTGTGAGCAGGGCAAGCCCCGCGCAGGCGTCGTAAACGTCCCTGATACCCTGAAGGTCATCATCCTCGTTGTATTCGGCGTCCGACAGCACGGGGACATATGCATAGATGTCGCTTCCTGTCGCGGGCGCGTCAAAGCCTTCCATGGTCATCGAGCCTTTGAGATTGCTGTCGCTGCCTATTGCGGCCCCGACAATCTCGGCATACTCGTCTATCGGTATGTCATCAACGCTGAGCATCGAGACTAACTGGGCGTCGGCATTGACGTTTATAATCCCCTCGTAGAACTGCGGCTCGCACATGTCGACCATCCTGTACATGACCAGGTCAATCCTATCGGTCGCAGGCGATGGCAGGCCCAGCGTGTAAGCGCTTCCGCTCTTGGTGACGGGCACCTCGTAGAAGTGGAACGTGTACCTTCCGCTCCTCGGTATCTCTATGACGGCGCTCCTGAGGTCTATGTAATTGCGGCATTGGGAGTATACGTTGTCCCCGTCGATCACCGTCACCGCCCCGAAGTACGGGGGTATGCTGGCCCTCAGCGGCTCGCCGCTGCCGGTTGTCCCTATCTTGCATCCGAAGAACCTCACCTCCGCGCCTATGACAGGCGCGCCGTCCTTATATTTGACAATGATGTTCGCGTCCTCCGTGGCTCCCTTGAGGCAGATATCATCGTACACAGCGGAGTACTGGCTCTGGTAAGCGTCTGCGATGACAGGCTGGGTTCCGCACCCCCTTCCTACCTGGTTCTTCTCCATGTAAACGAATGTCGCGAACCGGAAGCTCTCCCTCGTCTCGTCGTCCCATACGGTGACTATCACGGGATACATCACGCTGTAGAACTGGGAGTACTCCGCCACGGTCATCCCCTGCAGGTACGTCATGAACTCACCAGTCTTCCTGTTTATCTCAAGGTGCTCGGGTGCCGCGAAGCTGGTCCGGTCAAGCCCGTCATCGTCGCCGAAGTAGAACATGACGTTCAGGTCATTGTACCTGTCACTGCTTATGACATCGCCTGTTAGGGGGGTTTCGCCGCAGGCCTTCAGGCTTTCGGGTGCACCTGAATAATCAAGGATGGCCGGTATGAAGAAGAACTCCGTGGCTGAGCCTTCCCATCCCCTGTATGTGAAGCTGGCTATCTTCCCCTCTTCGTTGAGAGGAATATCCCTGCCTATCTGCGTGTTCGCAAGCGAATACTTTATGTGGGTCTCCATGCAGTCGGCGAGCTGCCCCCACGAGAAGCCGTAGTCCTTGTCCGCGTTTCCAACACCAAAGGGTATCCAGCACGGCCTCGAGAACTCATTGGACTGCGCAAGCGATTTTATGAGGTGAAGGTCCAGCATCCTGCAGTCGGCTTCCATCCTCGCGAAGTTGCGCGCGAAATCGTATATCCTCCCGATCTTGGTCGCGACCTCGACCCTGTAGGGCTGCGGTATCTGGGAACCCTCATACACGGTCGGAAGCGTTACGTCCACGAGGACCTTGTTGTCATACATCCTGGTGCTAACAATCATGCCGGTCTTGCTGAACGTAGCTATCCTGCCTCCTATGTCCTGCGTGGCCGGGAGATTCTCCATCATGTAGTTCTTTACCCCCGTGCCGAGTTCCGATTCCATGTCGGGAGCCTTGAACGTATCGCAAATCTGCCAGTAAGGCACGGTCCCGAACCCCTTGTGAGTCACGGCACCGAGCGCCGGAGTTGACGTCGAAAGATACCCCCCGTTGCCGTAAAGATCGGAAACGGTGTCAAGGGCGGCGTCCCTCACCATGTCATTCACGAAGAACGCCACGGCCTTCTGCTCCTCCGTGAGCGCGACCTGCTCTATCGAAGGATATGTCAGCGAGGAATAGCTGTAAATGCCTATTACAGCAGCTATCGCGAGAAGTCCCAGAATCAAAGCTATCTCGGCCTGAGCTTTCCTATGCATTATACACCCTGCTGTTACTATATTGTTAGCTGTGATGATTTAATAAATTCACTGCGCGTCAAGCGGTATGAACCGGTCCGGGCCTGCATCTTCCGTGACCCTGCCCTTCTTGTATATGTAGAACGCGACCGCAGCCACCACAGCAACCGCAATAACTATGACCATAATCCAGTTGAACAACGGGACATCGCCACCAGAAACGTCACCGAGCCCCGAGTCGTCATAGTTGACGATCACATCGTTGAAGTCTTCCCAATCATCAAGACTCGCATCCTTTTCGTATTCCTTTACGTAATCATCGGCCTCGTCTTTCAGCTTCGGGTTGTTCTCGGCAGCCCTTTGCGCGTCAGAGGCGGCCTCGTCCACCGTAAGGCTGGCCTCCGCTATCATCTTCTTTCCGTCGCTGTCCTGCACGATTCCCCTGAGATAGTAAAGACCCATATCCTTGATTTTTGGGACAACCACGATCGCAATTCTCCTGGTCATGCCCTCGCCGACGCTTATCTCCATGGGCTCGAAATCGGTCTGAATTGAGCCGGGCACCTCGAAGGATATGCTGAAAGTCCTAATGCTCTCGAAGTTGTGCACGGTCAGATAATATGTCGCTGACCTGACGCCTATGACGTCAACGTTGCTCGGGGAAAGGTCGACGCTGAAGCCCTCGCCCAGCTTCTCGGCGGCCACGTGCAGGATACCTTCGACGGTCTTTTCGCACGACGCCTTGTCGCATCCCACGACGGACGCCTTTATGCTGAACGGATAATCACCGACGTCGGACGGCGCCTCGATGTCTATTTTCACCATCTGCTCCCCCGGCATGGTGAGCGATGTCGCGCCTATCACCATCTTCGGGCCATCTGCCCTGTCGAGCGTTACAGTCATGCCGAGGCTGGACGAAACTATCAGGTCGAAGGAGACCTTCTCGCCAGGAAGCACAGTCCTCTCCGGCTCGATCAGGTCCGCGCTGAAGACGTCCGTCAGCACGCTCGTCAGCGCGCACGGGCTGCCTTCCAGGCTGGTCTCGTCGATGTCCTCGTAATCGCTGACGCACACGCCGTACGTGTAGGTAATGTTGTCCTCCGGCGCGTCTAGGTTGAATTTCAGCACTGCCTCGCTCCCCTTCTTCCTCCCCTCGGTGCTTATGCACACGGGAACTATAATGGGATTTCCGGGACCGGCATTGAAGCTCGCCCTGTGTATGTCTGCCCACGGCCTGTCCGGATACTCGGGATCATCGATGGTGAGTATGTACTCCCCGCGCCCGTCCCCGCCGAACGTTACGCTCGTGCAGAACCGCGAGTCGGGCTTGAGCGAAATGTAAAGGTTCTGCGCGTCCGCGGCCTGAGACGTCATGCCGACAACAATCAAAGCGACCAGAAGGGCCAGCATCTTCTTCATCATATCACCTCCTTCAGGTAGACTCCTCAATGTATATGTGGTGCATGCTTTCGCCGACCTCGACTTCCGAATACTCACCGATTTTGTCAAGGGTATTTTTGTATTTTAATGCCTTGGCAACAACTATGGCGGTCATGATTATTGCCGCTGCACCCACTATATCGCGTATGACTTTTATGGTTTTGGTCGTGAATGGACACGCGTTGAAAAATTTGAGCGCGGCCCCGAGTGCCAGGCCGCCGGCGAAGGAGATCGCGAAAAGTTCGAGTATTTTGTCCGATGTCATCACCCCGGCTCCAACACCGACGCCGAGCACGCCCAAGGTGACTACAGGTCCAAGGGCGTCCAGTAACTTACCCACGGCTGTCTTTGTGAGCTTCGCATCGTCATCTCCTATTGCCAAGCAGCCTAGGCATATCCCCGTGAGGCCGAGAAGGGCGGCCGATATGTAGGCCAGCGTGTTGATTTGTCCGGAAAGCCTCTTGGCAGCTGTCGTGATGTCCTCGACATTATCATCTTTAACGAACTTATAATCAACTTTGATGGTTTTGCTTACTGTGAGCCCGTCATATGAATCTGAATCTGTCGGGAAGGTCAGATCGACAAACAGCGTGACATCGTGCGCTTCCGAGTCCTCGTAATAATCGTTGAACTGTACCTTGCTCGGAAGAATGCTTATCACCTCCTCCCCGTGCTCGAAAGGTATGGTATTCTCAGTGCTTGCATCCTTTATTGCAACACCGCTGTCGTCTATGTAGTAGTAGATATTATTGACCTTGTCAACGACCTGAGCGCCATTAGGCATGTTCTCTATCTCGGCCTTCAGCTTCAGCGGCTCCTCGAATTTGCATATGTAAGTGGTTATTTTGTATAGTGATACCCCTTGCTCTTTTTTCTCATACTTGACCGCGCTCAATGTGCACTCGGGTTCGAATGTGCTTCCGCCGTCTTCATTCGTTAGTTCGAGCGTTACTTCACTTTTCGGGACGCATTCGGATTCGCCCGAATCATGGACCGTGCATACGTAATCCTCATCATCCGTCCCGCCGTATATAGAGGCCATCCGGCATCCGGCATCCTCGCAGCACGTCTCATAGTTTTCCCCCAGGTCCAGGTCCAGGTCGCCATCACCGCACGAGTAGTCCATCCAGCCGTCCGTGGATATCATGATTTCTTTTTCCAGCGTCTTCTCTAGCATCTCTCCGGTCTCGGCGTCGTAATAGCTTATGATGACGCCGAAATTAAACTTGGGCCCAGGGGTAACATCCTCCTTGCATATCGGGAGGAGGTTTACCGAGAGCGGGCACGTGAACACGTTTTCATAGACAGAATCCGCCTCGCACGAATCGAGTTCGTAGGTCGTTTCGTCCAGATATGCGTACCAGGTAGTCGTTTCGGTATGGTACGGAAGGCCTGTTATCTCGGCGCTTATCTCATAGGTTTCGCCGGTCCTGCATTCAACATCCTCATCAGGGGGTGTCACTGTCAGCGACATGGCACTCACGCACGCGCCGTTGTCGCTGTCCTGGCTGTAGCCGCATATTGAGCTGCCCTTGCAGCCGCAGTCCCTGCAGCACTGATCCTTCATCTCGCCGATGTCGGTGTCGCAGTTCGCGGGGCCGTCTCCGTTGCAGTCCCTGTCCATGACTTCATCGACGTCGAAGCTGATGGTATGGTCGAACTCCTTGTCGATGTTCTCAGTACCGTCGTAATATGTTACGGTCGTTTCAAAAGGCAGGTCGTGGGTTTTCTTTTCAAAACAGTATGTGAATTCGGTCAGCGGTATCCCGCATTCCATTATGTAGTCACTGCCAAATGCGGTCGAGGAGCCGTAAGCGCAGTAAGCGTCTATCCTGTTCCCGCCAAGGAACGTGTCTTTGAACGAGAACGAGCCGATGGGCTTGGGATCCGCCTCGACAGTGAACATGAACTTCTTTCCGGCCGGGTCGCTGCAGTCAAGGTCATCAGGAGAGTCTATTAGAAGCCTCATGTCGCCCTCATTAACGCATGCCGCGTTGTCCAGTGGGCAGAATTCCCCCTCGGGGCACCCGCAGTCCTCGCAGCACGTCTGCTGGTCCTCGCCCTCGTCGCACGTATACTTCCCGTCCCCGCAGTTAGGAAGGCCCTTGTTGTAGTTTATCGTGAAGTCGTCGCTCAGGCCGAATCCCCTGTAGGCATCGTATGCGAGGCTCAGCCCGCCGCCCGTTACCCAGACGTGCAGCCTCATTTCGGCCGGGGGGTCAAAGGGGCACGGCGGGAATACAGAGACGGGAATCTTGCAGTCTATTTTTCCCGTGAGCAGCCCAGACGTGGTCTCCTCGGCTTCGCAGACGAAGCCCGTGAGGTTCAGGTGCGTGTAACTTTTGCCCTCGTCTTCGTACGTGAGCATATAGCTCACGAGGTTGAACTTGTCCTTTTCCGTGTGGGGTAGGTTTTTCACTCTTGCGGAGAACGTTATGGGGTCTATCCCTCCCTGGCCCCTGGTGCATACTATGCTTTCCTTTTCCGGCAGAGATTTTTCATCGACGACGAGTTCTATGAGATTCTCATCGGAGCACGAATTGTTCATGCATATGAGCCCCCCGCTGCATCCGCAGTCGTGGCAGCACGTGTTTTCATCTTCGCCTATCTCCGGTTCGCAATCATTCATCCTGTTGCATATCCTCTCCTTTGATTTGACGACATCGACGGCCACGGTCTTCGTCAGGCGTTTCACGGTATCGTTGTAGTCATCCTCCTGCATCTTGTCGTCGAAGTAGCTGAACTTGGCATCGACGTTCACGTTCTTCACCCCAGATTCATCAAAGCAGCCCAGGAATATGTTCGGGTTGGAGCCGTCCAGCGAGACCTCGCACTCGTATGCTGCGCCTTTCTCCTGGCACGACATCGTCCTGGTCTTTCCGTCGAACGTATAGCTTGCCTCATGGAAGTAGTCGAAGTATTTGGGCCTGTTCGCAATGCTTATCACGAATTTCATGTTCTCTATTATGTCCCCTTCCTGCCTGCAGTTGACGCCTTCCTCGGGAAGGACCATGACGTTCAGGCTGATTCCCCCTTCTTCCACGCAGCTTTCGCTTTCCGCGCAGTACCCTTCGCTGCAGCCCGCGTCGGTGCAGCAGTTCTCCTCGTTTTCAACGGATTCCACAACTTCATTCCCGCAGAGGTGGCAGACGTTGTCCGTGCACACCTGGGGCTGCCCCGTAGTCGGGTCGGCCGGACAGTCATCGCAGTCCAGGCAGCAGGCGTCCAGCCCGCCGTATTTTTCGTGCGGCTCGCATCCCCTGAGGCCGCAGCTTGAGGAGACGCAGACGCCGTTCTCGGAAACGGTTTTATTGCAGTACGTCCCTGCCGGGCAGTCATCGCAGTCCAGGCAGCAGTTTGTGTGGTTTTCACCCGTTTCACACCCGCGCTCCCCGCATACAGGCTCCATGCATTCCAGCATGTCCTCGTTGCAGTAGAAGCCGCTCCCGTGGGACGCCATGCAGGTTCCGGTCCCCCCGCAGTCTATGCAGCAGTTGTCAACGTCCTCCTCAGGAGAGTCGCAGTAGCCGTTCCCGCAGTCGGGATTCGCGCACACACCGTAAGGCTCGTTCCTCGTAGTGTCGCATGCGAGTCCCGTGGGGCATCCCGCGTCGGCGCAGCAGTTCTCGCTGTCTTCAACATCGTCAATTGTGCCGTCCCCGCATACGTGGCACAGACCGTTCGGGTAACTCGGGCCGGTGTCGCACTCCTGATTATCAAGCGTGCATCCGCAGTCTAGGCAGCAGGAACCCGGATCCTCGCCAAGGCTTGATTCGCACTTGCCGTCGCCGCACGCGGTCAGGGGGTTCGAGAAGAACGTGAGCGGAAGTGAGATGCTGTTGCCGAACACGAATGTATATATGCTGTCAGCGGAAAGCACGGTGTTCCCGCTCTCCCTCTTTGCGTCGAATTTATGGAGATCGAGCCACGCCGGGCTCGCGCCGAGCCTCTCAATCCTGTCGACCTTCTCCCCGTTTACGGTCCCCAGCACCGATTTGCCAACCCATTCCACCGGCACCATGAAGTAGCTCTCCATGTAGTGCTTTATCCAGGCCGGATCTGCATCTTCGCCGGCGTATATGTCAAGCGACCCTATCTCATATGAATAATGGTTGAAGACGTCAACATCCTCCCTTTGCACCTCGTCCCAGAATCCAAGCCAGATGGATTTCCCCATGTAATCCAGCTGGACGAGTGTCATGAAATTGGCGACCTTGCCCACGGATACGTCGCCGACCCATTCGAAGGTATCCTTCTCCCCCGTGAGATAGTTCGTGGCTTCTATAGGTATTTCATCGGAGCATGAGACCGGGCCCGTGTTCTTGCACCTGAAGAGATATATCTTCTTGACCTCGTAAACAGGGTCGGTGCCCACCACCTCAACCTTCAGCATCGCGTTTCCATACTTGCTGCTTGCGGGCATGGCCTGGAACGTTCTCTTTACCTTCTCCGAAGGATTGAATGCGAACTCTTCCAGCGGCGTGTCGCCGCCGGGCATGAATATCCGTATGTTCATGGCCGAAGAGAACGGTATGCTGAGTATAAGAACTGAACATACGACAGCTGCAACCTGGAGTAGTGGTGGAATGGTTTTCATCATTAGCCTCCTGCCGCCATTATCGGCTGTATGCCAGCCTGCTCGTAAGCACTGCCGATGGTGCTACCTGATAACATATTCGGGGCATAGATGTAAATAGTCGAATCGTCTTTCATTATCTGAACTGTGCTCGTGACCATGGCGCTGCTTTCGCTTATGGTCGTTATCTCGGCGGTGTACGTCTCCGTTGCATATATGTCGGCCTTCCCCGTGCTTTTCGGAACAGCTTTCGGGCCGTCGTCCGTCATCTCGTAATAGTTGTCGAACATTATGTCGAATATGTCACCCTCCTCCATGCATGCCGTGTCTATGTCCCTTGAAAGCACGACGCTTACGTTCTTCGTGTCTCCGGGTTTTATCGGGGAAACAAACTGGCCATCGGCGATATCGATGATGAAGTATTTCACGTCGAAGTTTTTCAGGAGCGGCATCTGGATGGTTTCCTCTTCCAGTTCGCCGACGCTGTAGCAGCCGACGTATTCGCTGTTGCCGTAGTCAAGCATCAGTTTCGCCTTCGAAGTCTGGGGCGTATGGAAGCTGGTCTCGATGACCCCTTTATCATCAAATATGGTGAACGGGCATCCGTCGAAGCTTCCGTCCACGGACTTGAGCGGCATACCGGCCTGGTCGGTGACAGTGATTTTCACGGGATTCTGGGCTCCCTTGTCGCATTTTTCCGTCTGCGGGTCGATTATGACAGCGTCAAGGTCGCACCCCTCGTCGCTGGCGACGTTCTCTTTTATGTTCACGAAGTTCGCGAACTTGAAGCTCCTCCGCAGGTTTTCATCCATCACCGTGACAACCACCGGGTAGGATATGTCGTATTTTATGTCATAGGGGATGAACAACGATATCAGGGGTATCCCGTAACCTTTGATCCTGAGCGGATTGAGGCTCCGGTCGGCCTTCAGGAGGAACTCGGGGTTGGTCGTCGAAAGGAACCTCCCGTCCAGCCCTGAATAAAGTGAAACGTCGAGGTCCGCATACTGGCCCCAGCTTTCGCCTTCGTGCATGACCTCGAAGATGTAAGAATTCTCGAGCACGGGTTCGGGTATACTGCCATCATCCCTGACAAATGGCTTGTACCATAAGTGCGTGCGCGCCAGCACGTGGGCTATGAACTCCTCGGTGCACGTCCGCATGTATGCGTAGGTTTTCTTTATCTTGCTGGAGCTTATTCCCATGGTCGGGATCCAGCATTCATAATCCGGGTTCGAGGTGTAGAGATGATCCATGAAGTTCTGGTCAAGCACCCTGTACTTCTCCTGCGTGCGCGTGAAGTCGCCGGCCATCATGAGTATCCTCCCGAGGTCGCTGTCTATCTCCATATTGAACGGATTCGTGTTCCTCACGCCGTCTATCGTCACGGGAAGTTTCACGCTCAGCGTCACCTTCCTCTCGAGTATCCGCGCATCTACACTGAAAGCGCCAGGACTGAAATCGAATTCGACCTGCCTTCCAGCTATGCTGGTCTTTTCAGGGAGACGGTCTTTCAGATATTCCTCGATTCCCTCTTCAACGTCGGGCTCGACGTCACCGGAGGTGCGCACGTAAGTCTCGTCGCATATCTGCCAGTACGCTATCTCGAAGTTTGCCCAGTCCAGCTTCCTCTCCGCATCGGATATGTCGAGGTAACCGCCCTGGTCGTATATCTTCCCGAGCGTGCTCATCGATGCATCGGTTATGGCGCTCCTTATGTAGGTCTCTATCCCCTTCTGGTCCCCGGCGAGCCCGCTTGGCTGCATGGAAGGAGCGATAAATGACGAGTAGCTGTAGACTCCCACTACAGCAGCTATGGCTAGGAGACCCAGAATCAAGGCTATCTCGGCTTGAGCTTTCCTCAACATTTCACACCCTATTAATAGATTATTTTGTTCTGATATATAATTTAACTTCAATCTGGTTCCCGCCGGATGTCAGTATGGTCCTCGCGTCCCAGTAGCCCGGGGATGCGGTGACCAGCGTATTTCCCCAGCTCCTGAAAGCCATCTGGAAGTTATTGGGGTTGACCTCAAGGAGCCAGTCGTAATCCGTATGCCCGGTGGCGTTAAGCACGAACAGCATGTACTCGTCTATTCTCTCGTCGAAGCCAGTCCCGCTGCCGAAGTAGCTTTTCTTGAGGAGGTCTGACATCTTTCCATCATCAGTGTCAGTCTCGAGCATGGAGAGCAGCAAGTTGTTGGTGTAGAGGTCCCTGTATTCGGTCTTAAGCGAGATGCTCTCCTGGTCCGGTGAAAGCACGTCCATGAGTATGAATATCATTATGAATATGACCATCACGACCGCTATCACCACCGCGACCATGCTCGTCTGCCCTTTCATCCGGATTCCCCCCTGACACCCACGGTCAGCGAACCAAGGGATATGGTGCCGTTTATTTTCCTGTGTATGTTCACGGGTATCGACCTGTAGACCATGCGCGGCTTCTTCTCGCAGTATCTCCATATCCCGCATTCGGGATAATTGGACTGGCTGCAGACCAAGTTCTCCTTGCTTATGATACCTTTCCTCTCATTATCGCAGTTGAAGAATGCGATGCCTAAAAGCCCGCTGCAATCGGGCTTGTCGTAGAGCATCCTCACCTCGACCCACAGGTCATAGCCGAACACGCTCTCGATGTCCTCGCACGTGATCACGGCAAGCTTTGAGTCGTCGAGCATCGAGCCCTTCTGGTAGCCGGGCTCGTTGAGGATGTATGAGACCGACATCCTCTGGAGCACGAGCATAGAAGTCTCATCGAAGGCCTTCGACCTCTCGGTTCCCGCGCTGAGTATCTGCGAGCCGAAAATCATCGCCACGAGAAAGAATATTATGAACATTACAAGAAGCACGAAAATCATGTACTCCATAATCGAGGCCTGCCCTTTCATCACTCACACCCCTCTTCCTTCAGCTGCCCGTATGCAGTCGCCGTGTTTTCGAGCCCCGTCCTGTAGTCACCATCGCTTTCCAGCGAGCTTTTGAGCGAGTTCAGCGAATTTATGAAGTCCTTGTAGAGCGTACTCTCCCCGCCGACATCGCCCTCGTAGTCAGTCCACCCGCATGCCTTCAGGAAAGGCGGCGCGCATTCCTGGCATGGCTGCCTGTTGGCCTTCTGCGTCATCTGCTTGACAAGGATGGTCCTCTCGAGCATAACCTTTGTGGCAGTTTTCAGCTCGCTTCTGAAAAGCTCGTCAAACTGCCTGTACGCATCGACGCCGCCGGTTATGAATATGTGAAGTTCGGAAGTGTCATGGAATTCCATGCCTTCAATCTTCCCCAGCATGTTTACGGAGTAGGCAGTTTTCGTGCTGGGCTTTATGACTATGTTTTCGCCTTCGACGCTGCCGGGGCCCACAGTGACAAGCCTGTACTTGTCGCCAAGCGAGGCTTCGCAGCTTATGTATGTCTTCCCTGTCATCTCGCTGTCGGCTGTGGCGAGGAAGCTTCCCTTCGGGCCATCCTTCTTCAGCGTCCCGTTGCAGTATCCGTACACAATATTTTCGGGCATGTCGGCAACTATGTCCTTTATCAGATTCATTGAGGCCTCTGTGTTTTCAATAGGAGTGAACAGCACCCCGCTCGCGTCGGGATAGGCAAACACCCAGCAGAACCTGAACCATCCATAATCCTGGCATCTTCTTTCCAGTGTCATTTCGGCCTTGTCCGGTATCATGAAGACAGGCACGGTCATGGTCTTCTGCCCGGCAGAAAACTTCAGCTTCGGCGCGTCATAGGCAACCATCTCGAAATCCTGGAAGCCCGGGAACGATGAAGGGTTCCCGCTCGTATATGTCTGGACGGCGGTTTTGTCGAACAGCCCTGCGGTCTCGTATTCCCCGGTAATTTCCCCGATGCCGGAGTACATGTCAGTTATCCTCAGGAAGAAGGTTATGATGAAGATGAACACCATCACGCCGATGAGCATCTTGAAAATCTGGAAGACGCTGAGCATAATAGAATCTTGTCACGGACGCTTAAATTTCCTCGACATCGACCCATGCCCCGCTCTCGTCGAATTTCCTCTGGAGCCATACCTCGCTCCTGCCGCTCTCGCAGAGAATGTCACCGCTGTATTCGTTCCCTTTCTTGCTCGGCTCCAGATGCTCCACGTAGTGCCATTCGGGCACCTCGGAAGACTTGTAGAAGACGAGGAGCGTCTGCCCCTTGTCAATATACTCGTTCACGTTTTCCGGGTTGGGTGCTATCCTCATAGCCGTGAGGAGGCTCATTAGCTGGTTCCTTTGGTAACCCGTAACGCCGCCCACGTCACCCAGGACCTTCCCGACGTCCATCTTCACGAGCGATGACTTCTCGTTAACAGACTTGTCCCTGTAGTACGGCATGAAGCACACGAACGACACATCCGCGGGGAACGTGAGCCTGTACTTCTCCGAGGTCTCGCCCCCCATGCTGTAGACCCGGTCAACAACGGTCTCGAGGTTCTTCAGGGTCTTCTTTACCTCGGCATTGGCCTGCATGGTCTGGACATTCACCAGCTGCTGGTAGCCGAAGACAAGGAGGATGCCCATCATGAATATGGCTACTATGACGCCGAAAATGAGACCGATGTTCATGATAATAGAATGAATCAGGAAAAATAAAAATGCGGCCTATACGATTTCGACTATGAAGTCATACTGGCCGTAGCTGTTCTGGAGCCCGGAGCACGGCGAATTTGCATTATCTACTGCGCATGCATATATCCTGAACCCGTAGGTGCCCGTTTTGACCGTGCTCGGTATTTCCATTATGCCGGACATGAGGGAAATCTGGTTTCTTTCGGTTATCTTGGTGGTTTTCGGGAACTGGAACAATATTCCGCTGTTGTCATTGGCTGCTGCCTGCGGGCTGTCCCCGGGCGCGGCGCAATACGTATCAGACATCTTGCCGACGCACAATGAGAAGAAGTTTTTTGTATCAACTTCTGCAGTCTTCCTGACCCCGAGCTTGAACCTCACCTTTGAGCCCGGGGCGAACGTCTTCTGGGTCGGTATGGTCGCAAGTATCGTGTCGCCGCCCTTGGCGAACTCATTCATCATCTGCTGTTCCGCCTGGGCGGTTGCGTACTGCGATATCTCGGTAAGTTGCGGAAACAGCCCGCTGAGCCAACCCATCATGAATATCATAACGAGGGCAGAAATGACCATGACTATTAGGAACCCGATGCTTACCTCGATTGCGCCCTTCAACATAATTAATTAATGGTTTGAGCGCCTATAAAAAGGTTCTCAAATTAACTTGTATGACACTAAAATGAACCGAAGAATCATATAAATCATTCTATACGAAGTCAATGAGCCTTTTTTGCTTCAGCAATATGCTCTTCGTTTTGTAATTCTCAACCGGAATTCTCAACTTGGAATTGACCCATGATAATGCATCTTCTTTATTTGAGAATTTCA
>CAZSYZ010000001.1:19794-39026 GCA_964611445.1 uncultured archaeon
TTTGTTCTTTACAGCATTCCTCGCGGTCTCCCTCACTACGAAAACACCCAGAGGGATCACATAACCCTCGTAAACTTCCCTGAAAACCACGACACGGGCCTGCCTGCGCATGTATTTCAGGCCCTCGACGACAGCGAGCCTGCTGGCGTAGTAGCCGCCGCCCTGATTCTCGGCGTAAGTCTTTCTACCACCATTTGGTTCGTATTCCTCGATTATTTCAGTTTGTTTCATGCCTTGTGACCAAGGGGTCCCCGGGGCCCATGCCTCGAAGTTCTCGAACTCCCACGCGCCCGGCATCATAAGAATTACGAAATGATTGTCAAGGTATTGGGATTCAAAAACAAGATATTCACTTATTGATGGATAATTCTTAATTCCCTTTATAATTTCCCTTGCTATGATGTCGTCGGTTCCCGTTATGCTCCATCTAGTGGGGACGAGCTTCCTCCTCCCCTCCATGCCCAGTGCCCCGGAGCTCAGTATCGTGCTGACTTTATATACGTCCTCCCCCTTCCGGTAGAGCATGAACCCGGCCTCCCTCGCGGTCAGTTCGTCGCTGACTATGCTGTCGACGTGCCTCCCTATCTTCACGTTGCCCGCTATGTCAAGGCTCTTCAGGTTGGCGCTCGGTCCCATGGGCTGGTTCACGTCGGAGAAGCTCACCCTGTAGACGGGCTTCCCCTTCAGCGTCAGCTCCACGTCGGGCGCCCTCGATGCCAGCGCTATCTCCTGCAGGCTCTCGACGGTCCTGTTCCTGGAGAACACGTTGTTGGGCTCCTTGGTCCTCATCAGCGTCGAGCGCATCTCTATTATAGAGTCGTAGCTGGTGCCGAACCACTTGCCGGGGCTGTCCACAATCTGCACGTTCTCATCAGCCAGCGGGGCCAGCGGGCCGGTGAAGACGTCGGGGTAACCGAACCTGCCGATGAAGACGGAGGTTGCCGGTCCGAAGAACTCATCCTTGAGCACTGTCTCTATCTTCGGCCTGACGCTGAACCTGCTCAGCAGCGGGCACCTCCCCAGGCCGCAGAGGTTCCTCGCCCCCTTGCATATCACGCATGACCTCGCCGCGGAAACCATCAGAAACACCTGTGGATATTTGGCGCGGAGAAATAAAACCTTACACCTTCTTCTTGCAAATTTCCATGAGAGGGCAATCGGAGCATAGCGGTTTTGGCCTGCAGAACCTCTTCGCGAGCTCGACTATGAGCGCGTGGTATTCCCTGTAGAGGTATTTGTCCTTCGGCACGTTCACCTCGAAGAAGGCCCGCCATTCCTCATAGCTTTTGAACGGCTCGAGTCCCAGCCTCGTGAATACGCGCTTCGTGTAGGCGTCTATGACGAACACGGGCCTTCCCAGCGCATAGAGCAGTATCGAGTCCGCGGTTTCCGGGCCGAGCCCTTTCAGGCCGAGAAGCTGCTCGCGGGTCACATTCTCAGCGAACTCGTCAAAGCCCCCGGACTTCTCAATGAAATCTGCGAATGACTTCAGGCGCTCAGCCTTCTGCCTGTAGAACCCGCTCGGCCTTATGGCGCCCTCGAGATTCTTGATGTCAGCCTTGGCTATGCTCGCGGGAGACGTCAGCTTCCTGTCAGAGAGGTTCTCAAGCGCCTTCTCCACGTTCCTCCAGTTGGTGTTCTGGGTCAGTATGGCGCCCACGCATATCTCGAATTCCCTGGGATGGAAGAAGTGCCTTTTCGACCACCACTCCTGCTTTCTGAACCTGCCGAGAAGATGCCCGTAGACTCCCATCACGTCCATGCTAAAACACTTTAACCTCTTTAATAAAAACTATGTATGAGGAAGGGTTTTTTCCACGTGGTGGAAGCGCTGATAGTGATAATGCTGGTCTTCCTTGTACTTTCGCAGTTCTACTCCATACCGAGGCCCACTCACTACTGGTCGGAAACCAAACTGAGGCTCATGGCACAGGACCTTCTGGACACCATGGAAGAGAAGGGCGTTGACTGGTTCGATTTCGTTGAGGTGAACAGGACGATTTCGGAAGCGCTGCCCCCGACCATGGGGTTCGCCCTAGAGACCACGCAGAGCGTGAGGCCGGAAACCAAGGTGCTATGCGTTTGCCCTGCCACGAAAGCGGCATACCTTGAAAGCATATTCACCACGATGCCCAATTTCAACGGCGTGACCAGGACTTTCACATTCACCAGCACGACGCTTGAGGGCATGGACTTCACCATCGGCGGGCCTCATCTCAGCAACGATGTCATACTCTTCTGGGGTTACCCCGGAATAACGTCCGGCTCCCCCGAAGCCCAGAGTCTCAACGAATATCTCAGCATGGGAAACGGCATAATCGAGTATGCCAACCTTTCAGAGGCCCAGGCAGGGGAGACGTGGCACCAGGAAACGTTCAACCTCCGGTGGGCAGATTCCCTGAGCGTCAGACCGGATTACGGCTATGCAGACTTCAATCTCATAAGGCCTGACGAGAAGTCGTACGGACCCATAAAGCTGTACAACTACTTCAATGGGGATGATAACTTCTTGAGCTTCGGTTATGAGAAAGTCTATCCAGCTGACGAGAGGGAGAACAAGATAGTCCTGAGGCTCGGTATGATGTATTCCGGCGGGTCTGATGCCGGGAGGTCAATACCTCTGGCCACGGTCAACTGGGGCGTCGGGGGAAAGGGAAGGACGGCATGGATGTCGAACGGCACCCTTCCCGGCACGGACAACATGAACGCCGACCTGCTGAAGTCGCTGGTCATCTGGGCGGCCGCGGAGAAGCCCTATGTCGTGAAGGGGGACGTCATGGCTGAAAATTCAAAATCGAGCCTGAGGAAGGTGCTGAACCAGGACATGTACGAGCCCATGAGGATAGACCTGATGCTGGGATACCACTTCTAACGCTTAAAAACTCCTTTCCCAGTATATGGTCATGGAAGAAGAGACCGTAAGGGTGAGAACCCCGAGAGGGGGCGAGGTACTGGGCAACGTGATAGAGGTCCTCGGTTCCAGCCGCTTCAGGGTCGACTGCAGCGACGGTAAGGAGAGGATTTGCAGGGTTCCCGGAAGGTCGAAACGGAAGATGTACGTGAAGATCGGTGACGTGATACTTGTAGAGCCGTGGAGCATAGAGGGCGACCGGAAAGGCGACATAGTGTGGAGATACAGGCCGGCGCAGGTCAGCTGGCTGTCAAAGAAGGGATTTCTCAACTAGTAATCATAGAGGTGTTTTCCGTGCTTGTGATAGTCAGGATACCCGAGGACAGGGAACCGGTCCTGATAGGGAAGGCCGGCTCCGTGAAGAGAGGAATAGAGCATAGCACCGGGACTGACATAGAGGTCTCGGACGTCGTCAAAATAACGGGCGAGGACCCGCTGAATGTGCTCAAGGCCAGGGACATTGTCACCGCCATAGGCAGGGGATTTTCGCCTAAGGAGGCGGAACGCCTCATCGAGGACGAGTGCGAGCTGCACGTCATATCGCTTCAGGGCGAGACGTACAAGAAGAGGACAAGGCTCATGGGAAGGGTCATAGGCAATGACGGCCGTGCCAAGAAAATCATCGAGAAGGAAACGGGAGCATCCATTGCCGTCAGGGGGAAGACGGTCTCCGTGATAGGGACGCCTGGCGAGCTGGGACCTGCCGAGGAGGCGCTCGGGGAGCTGCTGGGCGGCAAGACGCACGCGCATGCGTACAACATGATGCGCAGAAGGATGACGAAGTCATAGATTCTGCGAAATATTTTTCGCGGTCACCAAATCATTAAAAAGGTGAACGACTTATCCTTTAGGTATAGGAATAAGTGGATTACATGGGCATCGCCGAGGAGATGGGAAAGAAGCAACGGAGCATTTCCGTATCCGAATTCTTCGAGAAGAACAGGCACCTCCTCGGCTATGACAACAAGGCAAAGGCCATGCTCATCATAGTCAAGGAAGCGGTAGACAACAGCCTCGATGCGTGCGAGGAGGCGGGCATACTGCCGGAGATTTACGTGGGCATAAAACAGCTCGATGAGGAGAAGTTCCAGATAATGGTCAGGGACAACGGACCGGGGATAGTAAGGGAGCAGGTGCCGAAGATATTCGGGAGCCTTCTCTATGGGAGCAAGTTCCACAGGCTCAAACAATCGCGGGGACAGCAAGGCCTCGGCATAAGTTGCGCCGTCATGTATTCACAGCTCACGACAGGAACGCCGGCAACGGTCTCGACCAGCATAGGGGACAGGAGGACCCACAGATACCAGATAAGGATAGATGTCTCCAAGAACAAGCCGATGATAATCGAGACGAGCCAGGAGGATGACGACGAGTCCTGGCACGGGACAGAGGTATCCTTTGTCGCCGAGGCAGCGTACAGGGAGAACAGGCAGTCGGTGCTCGAGTACATAAAGCAGACGGCCATATCGAACCCCTACGCAGACATAGTATTCGACTCACCCAACGGGAGGGTTGAATTCAAGAGGGGAGTGAGCAAGTTGCCGCCGGAGCCGAAGGAGATAATGCCCCATATAGAAGGTGTCGAGCTCGGCGTTCTGATGAGGATGCTTGAAAACACAAGCTCAAGAACGGTGCACTCCTTCCTTACTGGAGAGTTCAGCAGGCTCGGGAAGCAGAGCGCCAATGAGATACTTATCAAGGCCGGCATAACCAAGGATGTGAACGGCCAGGCAGTCCCGGACACCAAGTTCAGGTCCGGAAGGGTTACCGACGAGCAGGCGAGGAATATAATAGAGGCTGTCAAAAACGTCAAGCTGATAAGGCCGCCCACGGACTGCCTTTCCCCTCTGGGAACCGAACTTATAGAGTCGGGCCTTTCTAAGGAACTCAACCCGGAATTCGTGGCTGCCGTCACGAGGTCTCCAGAGGTTTACAGGGGCTGGCCATTCCAGATTGAGGTGGGCCTAGCATTCGGGGGTTCGGTGCAGGAGTACAACCTGCTGAGGTTTGCAAACCGCGTGCCTCTGTTGTATCAGGGAGGAGCATGCTCGATCACGAAGGCCGTCCAGGAAACCGACTGGAGAAGGTACGGGATAGGGGTGAACAGGGGCACTATAGAAGAACCCCTCGTGATATTCGTGCACATAGCCTCCGTATGGGTACCCTTCACGTCAGAGTCCAAGGAGGCCATAGCGAATTACGACGTGATAATAAAGGAAATCAAGCTGGCCATCCAGGAGTGCGCCAGAAAGCTTTCCCACTGGCTTTCCGGGAGGAGGAAGAAGGCCATGCTCTCGAAGAAGAAATCCGTATTCGAGCGCTATGCCAGCGAGACCGCGCGAGCGCTCAGCCTTATATCAGGGGCATCCAAAGAAGAGATAGAACGCGGAATACTTCAGCTTATAAATGAAAAATGGGAGGAACTGAATGGAGGGGAATCCGTCGATGAAGCCGAAGGGGAAGATCAGGAATCTGGGTCAGAAGGTGACGGGTCAGATTCAGAGGAAGGAGAATCCGAGTATTGAGCTGCCCGTGCGAAGCCTTTCGAACATATACTTCGACCCCGTTCACAGGCTTATCAGGATAGGTGACCGGAAGAGCCAGAGGTATTACCTGAACGTTGCGCACACGAGGAAGTTCATGCAGACGCTCCTCGTCGCGTCCGAGTGCAGGAAAATAATGGACCAGGGCGTGACCACCAGCATCAGGGATCTCTACTATGCGCTGAAGCACACGATAGAGGGCACCGGCGAGAACACGTTCGACGGCCAGGAGGAGAGCGACCCCGTTCTTGAGGACCTCGAATCCGCACTCAATCTCCTTCGCGAGGAGCTCCACCTCAAGGCTGACAGGAAGGGCTACATGGCAGGCCCTATACTATTGGACGATGCAGGCGACAGGATCAACTGCGCAAGGATGGGCTCTTCCGGATGGGCGATACCAAGCGACGTCGAGCCTGAGGTGATAAAGTTCACAGAATGCAGCGCAAAATACGTGCTGCTGATAGAGAAGGACGCGGTCTGGCAGAGGCTCAACGAGGACAAGTTCTGGAAGACCCAGAACTGCCTTATAATAACAGGGAAGGGTCAACCCGCGAGGGGATGCAGGCGGCTGATAAACAGGCTCCACCACGAACTGAAGCTCCCGATATACGTACTCGCCGACGCGGACCCGTGGGGGTATTATATATACTCAGTAATAAAGCAGGGCTCCATAAACCTCTCCTTCCTTTCGGACAGGCTGGGCACGCCCGATGCCAGGTTCATAGGACTGACAGTGAAGGACGTTACCGATTACGGGATTTCCAGCAACGTGACAATCAAGCTGAACAAGGGCGACCAGAAGAGGATAAAGGAGATGCTCAAGTACGTGTGGTTCAAGCCGAGGGAATGGCAGCGCGAGCTGAAGCTCATGCTAAAGGCCGGCTACAAGCTGGAGCTGGAAGCGCTCTCGTCCAAGGGCATAAGGTTCATTTCCGAGAAGTACCTTCCGGACAAGATAAGGAAGCAGGACTTCCTTCCGTAGGCACAGGAAGGCCGGGGAACAATTTATTAAAACATATGCACACATATTCTTAGCACGAGCCCCGGTAGCTCAGCGGTAGAGCGCCCGATTCGTAAAGAAGGCGAAGCTGTTAACTGCTTGGCAGAGACCGGTAGGTCGAAGGTTCAAATGCACCCTTTTGGACAGGTAAGCAGCGCGAACAAGTTCGCTTGTTTCCGTTGCGACAGAAACGCCCAAAAGCGCGCGCCGGAAAGTAAAATGGCGCGAAGACGCAATTGCCGTGCCCTTCACAAGGGGTTTTGGCTTGCAGGCTTTTGGAAGAAGGCGGAAGCCTCTAAAAGGCTGCTGGAAGTCCTTCCCGGGGCGCTCATGGGTCAGTAGCTCAGCCCGGGAGAGCGCTCGGCTGAAGACCGAGGTGTCGAGGGTTCAAAGGAACCCTTTAGCATAGGTAAACATGCTAAAGCGTTCGCGGAAAGTACGCTTCCGCGCGGTTCTGGGATTCCCTCCTGACCCATAAAGTGTTACAGGTGCATAGATGCCCGGAAAAGCCGCAGATGCAAAGGCAGGAATACCCTTAGCCGAGCTTCTCGTCAGCAAGATAACCGTATCCGAAGGCTACGAAGGACTGCTGGAGAAGGCATACGGAAAGGTTTCCGGCAGCACTCTGGAGCTTTCCTTCGTGGAAGCTCTTTACCTTCTGGAGAAGGGGAGGATCCGGCTGCAGAAGAACGGGAAGGGTGTCGGCTTCAACAAGCTTCTTGCGGCAGGCCTCAGGCTTGACACAAGACTCCACGAGAGGTTCATCGTATATCAGGATTTGAGAGAAAGGGGGCTCACCGTGAAGACGGGGTTCAAGTTCGGCTGCGACTTCAGGGTTTACAGGCGCGGCGTGAGCGGTGACAAGAAGGGTCCCAAGGCTGCCGGTGAGCACACGAGATGGATAGTTTCCGTTGTCCCGGAGGACTACACGTGCTCTTTTCATGAGCTCAGCAGGGCCGTGCGCCTTGCCCACTCCATAAGGGCGCGCATGCTGTGGGCGATAGTGGACAGCGAGAACAACGTTACATATTATGAGATTTTAAGGCTGAGGCCCTAATAATATAGGTGATTGCATGGGAAGGATAAAAAGCACCCCGGTGAAGAATCTAGCCAGGTTGATAGTCTCGGAGCACGGCGACGAGTTCACCACGAACTTCGAGAAGAACAAGGCCATAATAAAACAGGTAAAAAAGATAGATAGCAAGAAGATAAGGAACGTTGTGGCGGGCTACATAACAAAGGAGACCACCAGGGCTAAAAGGGAACCGAATCAATAAGGTGATGGAAATGACTTCTGAAAATCCTGGCAGACAGATATCAAGTCACGACGGCGATATATACAGGCAGGTCGACGGCGTTAACATAAGGGTTTCCGGGCTTCAGGAGGAGGATGTCTTCACAAGGGACGGCGTCTACAAGGAGATCGTGGGAACCATAAAGAGGCTTAGGAAGATGATATTCATTTCCGACTTCACGCTTAACGTGAAGAAGTACCATGAAACCGGCAGCAGGAAGAAATACTCCATAAAGATAAGGATTCTGTGCGACAGGGGCACTTTCCATGCGGATGACCACGAATGGTCGATATTCAAGGCCGTGGAGAAGACCCTGGAAAAGCTGGAGAACGAAGTTTTCAGGAAAGAGGACAGGAGCAAGGTCCACACAAAGGCGCATTAGCCTTTCAGCGGCTTCCCTGCCTTCGAGAATGCGAGCTGCCCGTTCATGACCTTCCCCAGAACTTCCGGGAGGTCCTTCACCTTGACCCTCACCTGCTTCTGGTCGTCCCTGTTCCTCAGCGTCACCGACCTGTCCTTCTTCGTGTCATAGTCCACGGTCACGCAGAAAGGCGTTCCGGCCTCGTCCTGCCTGTAGTACAGCTTGCCTATGAAGCCCTGATCATAAAGCGCGTAGAAACCGGCAGCAGTCAATGCATCGTAGACCTCTCTCGCCAGCTTCGGGAGGCCGTCCTTCCTGACAAGGGGGAAGACGGCAACCTGGTAGGGAGACACTGAAGGAGGGAACGAGAAGTAGACGCGGTCGCCGGCGATTTTCACGTTGGATTCCATCACGCAGTACAGAGGCCTGTCCACGCCGTAAGCGACCTCTATCACATGCGGTATGAACGTTTTTCCCTCTATGTTGACCTCCATATTCTGCTTGCTGAATTCCTGATGCCTCCTGAGGTCATAGTCCGTTCTCGCCGCTATGCCCACGAGCTCTATCTTGCCGAACACATCGGACATGTATTCGACGTCCCACGTGTCAGAAGAGTAGAAGCTGCGCTCGTCATCCTTGTGCTGCCTCAGCCTCAGCCTTCCGGGGTCTATTCCCATCTTCTCAAAGAGTTCCCATGCGGTCGCGAGGTGATACGCTATCCATTCGTTCGTGTGCTTCTTCCTCACCAGATCGTCAACGGTCATGGGCTTTTCTTTCGCGCCTTTTTTCTGGTCACCCTTCGTCAGCGCAGATAGCTTCCTTCTCTTGACCCTTCCGAACATGGGATGCTTTTTCGCGCCTTCGGACTCCATGAAGAACTGGACTTCGGCCTGTGAGAACTCCCTGAGCCTGAGAAGCCCCTGCCTGGGGGATATCTCGTTCCTGTAAGACCTCCCGAGCTGTATCACCCCGAGTGGCAGCTTCTTCCTGCCAATCTCGAAGAGTCTTCTGAAAGGCATGTACGTCGTCTGTGCTGTCTCGGGCCTGAGGCATCCGGTAATCTTGTTCTTTCCCGGCCCTATGTATGTCCTGAACATGAGATTGTAGTCATATGGCTCGCCAAGTTCGCCCCCGCATTTCGTGCATTTTATCCCCTGCGATTTCAGGCCGCCGACTATCTCCGAAAGGCTCAGGCCCTCGGAAGACTTCCCCGTCTTTTCCTCGAGGAGCTGGTCGGCCCTGTGCGGCTCGCCGCATTTCGTGCACTCGACGTTCATGTCGGTGAACGACTCTACATGGCCGCTCGCCACCCACGGGTCTTCGGTCGTGAGCACGGGCGCCTCCAGCAGCAGGCATCCCTCCTTGTTGATGTAGTGGTCCCTCAGCATCTTCTCTATCCTCAGCTTGAGCAGGGCGCCCAGGGGGCCATATGTGTAGAAGCCGCCGCAGCTTCCGTATATCTCAAAGGAGGGCCAGAAAAACCCCCTTCTCTTGGCGACATCCATGACGTTTACGGCCATAAATAATCCATGCCGTGCAGTTATTTATTATTTCAAGATGGGAGAACCGTGATGTTGCTGAGATTTATGCTGATGTTCAGCACCTTCTCCTCAAACTCTTCCAGGGATTCATACGTGGGTTCGGACAGGTTTCTCAGTCCCGTGGCAACACCCTCCGGAAGCTTATTATAAACCGTTTCCCTGTATTCGCCTATGTGCTCTGTCAGTTCGGTGTTGGCCTGCTCGACAAAGGGAATCGTCAGCGCAAGGAACGCGATTATCACCAGGGGCAGTATCACGAACTCGACCCACAGCCAGTTCATGAAACTGAGCTTCTTTCCGACGCCCATGCTGAACGCTATCAGCGCAATCGATGCGGCGAGAAGTATTACGAGCGCAAGCGCAAACGTGTAGAGCATCATCGAAAGCCCGTATGAAACCGCCGTGAGCAGCCCGATTGAACCCAGCAGCCATTTCCTGCTTTTTATAACGCTCCCCCTGAACCTGAACTTGTATACCATGTATATCCCCATGTACACCAGCGAGAACGTCATGATTATCCAGAACGGGAACATGGAAAGGTTGCCCGTGAAGGCGAACCAGCCGCACGAGTACTTGAGGAATTCTATGACTGTCATGTTTATGGTAGTCGGCACAACCCTTTTCTTGATTTTCGTGTAAGGAGAGGAATGAAGGAAGTTCAGGAAGAGCAGGGTAGCCATTATGTTAAGGAACCACCCGTTCACGAGCGCTGAAAGCATGAGCCCGGAAACCATGAAAGCGAGGCACATGGCAAGCGCGGCCTTCTTGCTCAGCACTCCGCCCGCGACGAGCTTCCATTCCTTCTTGTCCCTGTCTTTCCTGTCCTCTTTGAGGTCCACGATGTCGTTGAAGAAGTATATGGAGGAGTATGAAAGAAGGAACCCTGAAAGCGCGACCGCGAGCACGGCCGGGTCAAAAGCGCCGAACACCAGCCAGTAAAGCACGAACCCCAGGAAGAACTGTATGATGTTTTTCGGGAGGCTTACAGTGACGCTGTTGTAGAGCACGTTCTTCAGGTTCATTTTTCCACCGGTTTTCTAACCTTTTGGTTTAACCCCTTTAAATTATTAAACGTTTCCCGGATAATAATATAACGTCGACGGTGTTCCTATGCGCGTTTCTGTTGCAGTCCCCGCATACAATGAGGAATCCGTTCTCGGAGCATGCCTGAAGTCCCTTAGGAACCAGACAGTCCCATGCGAGATCGTCGTATGCGACAACAACTCAACGGACGGGACGTACGACATAGCAAGGAAATACGCCGACAAGGTTGTGCGCGAGAGGAGGCAGGGCGTTGCGCACGCTTTCAATGCGGCGTCAAAGGCGGCCTCCGGGGAGCTCATAGCTTTCACCGGGGCAGACTGCGTGGTTCCCGAGGACTGGATAGAAAAATTCATCCCCGGTTTCAGGGACCCGAGGGTGATAGCATGCTTCGGTCCCGTCCACTCGACGGGAAGGAGCTACAGGCGCGCCCTGAAATATTACAGCATCTTCGACAGGGTGATAGTGAGGCTGAAGATAACGTGGGGCATCTCCGACGCGAACATGGTCATCAGGAAGAAGGTGCTGGAAAAGGTAGGATATTTCGACCCGAATGTCCAGATGATGGAGGATTCGCATCTCATGCGCAGGATACGGCGCTACGGCACGTTCAGGTTTTTCAGGGATAACGCGGTCAGGACCTCGCCGAGGAAGTTCGAGAAGGAAGGCGCGAGGAGGATATTCCTCGACTACTTCGCTGCGCTTGTCCTGCTCAAGCTCACGGGAAAGCTGCCCGCAAGGCGGCTTTCCAATGTAAGGTAAGTTAACAGTTAAAAAACAAAAACAATATTTACAACATCGGAAGGTGATTTTATCTACAGGCTGACGGAGGAAGGGAAGAAATACCTCAGGACGGGCCTGCCAGAGGAAAGGCTGCTGAAGCTTCTCAGAAAGCCGATTCCGATGGCCGAGGCCAGGAAGAAGACCCCGGACTTCAGCATAGCGCTTTCATGGGCCAAGAAAAACGGCTGGGTGAGGATAGAGAAGGGTAAGCTTGTCACGGCAAAAAGGCCTGACAAGATTGATGAGAGGGAAGCCCTTAAAAATGTTGAGTCCGGCCTGCAGCTTGGAGAACGGATGCTGCGTGTTCTGGTCAGCAGGAAGCTCGTGGTGAAGGAGAAGGAGAACGCCTTCAGGAAGGCCGGGAGATTCGTGGGAAAGGAGGTGACTGTCCTCAGCCCTGAGCTCATAAAGACAGGCCTCTGGAAGAAGGTGAAGATGAAGCCTTACAATGTGGAAGTCCGCGGTGACAAGATATACCCCGGGAAGAGGCAGCCTTACAACAGGTTCCTTCTGCAGGTCCGCGAAAGGCTGGTTCAGCTCGGCTTCATGGAGATGACAGGGCCGGTGATAGAGAGCGAGTTCTGGAACTTCGACGCGCTCTTCCAGGCACAGAACCATCCCAGCAGGGACTGGGCGCAGACCTACACGCTCAAGAAACCGAAGCACGGAATGCTTCCGCCGAAGGCCATCGTCGAGAGGGTCAGGGCCGCGCACGAGAACGGCTGGAAGACGGGAAGCACGGGATGGGGCTACAGGTGGGATCCCATGAAGGCCGCGCAGCTCATGCCGAGGGCTCACGGGACGGCCTGCTCCGCAAGGCAGCTGGCCAAGGGCGTCGAGGTCCCGGGCAAGTATTTCGCCATAAAGAGATGCTTCAGGCCGGACGTGATAGACGCAACGCATGGCGTCGAATTCAATCAGTGCGAGGGGATAATAATAGACGAAAGCATGACGTTTAAGAATCTTTTGGGTCTGCTAAAGATGTTCGCAGAAGAATTTGGTAACACGGACAAGGTAAAGTTCTTTCCAGACTACTACCCATTTACGGAGGCAAGTTGCCAGATGTCTATAAAGCACCCGGTGATGGGCTGGATGGAAATAGCAGGTGCGGGCATGTTTAGAGAGGAACTCACACAACCTTTAGGCGTTAAGGAACCTGTGATAGCATGGGGAATCGGAATTGACAGGCTCGCCATGTGCAAGCTCGGAATCAAGGACATCCGTTACCTTTTCAGCCAAGACATAGACTGGCTGAGGAAGCAGAAGGTGATGATATGACGGCAGGGAAATACCCCAGGGCGGGATTCGGTGTGATGATAGTCAGTGACGGGAAGATGCTCCTGGGAAAAAGGCACAGCGACCCGGAGAAGGCCGACAGCCTCCTTCACGGCGAGGGCACGTGGACCTTCCCGGGAGGCAAGCTCGATTTTCACGAAAAGCTCCACGAAGGCGCGAAAAGGGAGGTCTTTGAAGAGACAGGATTGGATGTTGACGGTCTTGAACTGATGAGCATCACGAATGACATGGTACATGACAACCACTTCGTGACGGTCGGTTTCCTCTGCAGAAGATTCACGGGAATTCCAAAGGTAAAGGAACCGGATGAAATAACCGAGTGGAAATGGTTCCCAGTGGCCAGACCACCGGAAAATATGTTTTTCCCTACCAGAAAAATGTGGGAGAGTTACATGAAAAAGGAAATATATCCCGAGGGTGAGTGAATGCCGACTATAGAGGTCAACTACCAGGACCTGCAGGCGCTTGTGGGAGAGCACGTACCGCTTGACGTCCTCCAGGACGAGGGCATACTCTATGCCAAAGGAGAGGTGGACGGCATAGACGGCGAGATGCTCAAGCTGGACATGAAGGACACCAACAGGCCAGACCTCTGGAGCGCGGAGGGAGTCGCGCGCGAGCTGCAGGGAAGGTACGGCGCAAGGAAGGGCGTGCCCGTGTACGATGTCAGGCCTTCCGGCCTCGTGGTGAAGGTCGACAGAAAGTTGAAGGGTATAAGGCCCCTGACGGTCTGCGCCGTTGTCAGGAACCTGAACATAACCCCGGAAGCGCTTTCGCAGATGATACAGCTGCAGGAGAAAATCTCCATGACATTCGGCCGCAACAGGAAAGAAGTCGCAATAGGCGTTTACGACTTGCATAAGATAAAGGGCCCGATACGCTTCACGTCGGTCAGGCCCGACGGCGTAAGGTTCGTGCCGCTCGAATTCAGCGAGCCGATGACGCCGGCGGAAATACTGAAAAAGCACCCGAAGGGAAAGGAGCACGGGCATCTGCTCAGGGGGCTCAGCCAGTACCCGATATTCATTGACGCCGCCGGAGAGATACTTTCCCTGCCGCCGATAATAAACTCCGACCATACGGGTAAGGTCACGTCCGCGACCAAGGACGTCTTCATAGAGTGTTCCGGCTTCAACTTCAAGTTCCTCCTCCCAGCCCTTAGCACGATAGTTGCGGCGCTTGGCGACAGGGGAGGCGAGATACAGTCAGTCAGGGTGGAATATCCTGACGGAACCAGGCACACGCCGGACATGAGGCCCAAGAAAACAAAGATAAGCGTGGGTTACGTGAACGAGATAACCGGGCTCAAGCTCGGCAGGGGGAAGATATGCGAGCTTCTGGAGGAGGCGAGATACGAGACCGGCGGTAAGGGAAAGGTCATAGAGCTTCTGTACCCGGCATACAGGCAGGACATCATGCATCCCAGGGACGTAGTCGAGGACGTCCTGATTTCATACGGCTACAACAGGATAAAGCCGCTGATGCCGAAGCTTCCCACAGTAGGCTCCGTAAGCCGTCTTGAAAAGTTCAGCGATTCCATTGCTGACGTGATGGCCGGGCTCGGATTTCAGGAGACACTCTCGTACATGTTGACCAGCAAGAACAGCGTTTTCAGTAAGATGAACCTGCCTCTCAGCAACGTGGTCGAGATAGAGAACATAGTCTCGTCGAATTGGAGCGTGTTCAGGAACTGGCTGCTGCCAAGCAACCTCGAGTTCCTCTCCAAGAACAGGCACAGGGAATATCCGCAGCCCATATTCGAGGTGGGTGACGTCGTTATCCCTGATGACAGAAAGGAGACAAAGACTTCTGATGCCAGGAGGCTGGCGGCATCTGTGTGCGGGGTAAAGGTCGGTTATGAATACATGGCAAGCGTGCTCGATGCGCTGTTGTCAACACTAGGGATTGAATACGAGCTTGTGGAGAAGAAGCATCCTTCATTCATACCCGGAAGGTGCGCAGAGATAAGATGCAGGGGAATGCCCGTGGGCATACTGGGGGAAGTTCACCCGATGGTTCTGAACAGCTGGGAGATAGAAAATCCCGTGATATCATTCGAGATAGACCTGGAGAAAATTTCATGAAAAAAGGATTTAAGAAAGAACTGGCTGCATCTTTATTTCTTCTTTTTTGGGTTCTATACTTTTACCGATATTTTACATGAATGCCGTTTTGCTAACAGCTATACTGACTATGGTCGGTTTAATCACCATTAAATTCTGGCACAAGAAGAAGGATGTACAATACTTTTTCGCCGGCTTTATACTCGGACCTGTTGTAGAAATCATATCTATAAACTTTGGTGTGTGGTATTACACCAACCCAACGTTCCTAAACATCCCCTTGTGGCTTCCGGTATCTTGGGGATTCTTTATGTTATTGATAAGAAGAATCACTGACGTATTCACAGAATGATATTTACTTGAGCCAGCCGAACAGCCTGTAGCTTATCTGCGACCTCGGCTTGTAATCTTCACCTATAAGCCTTGCTGCTATGCTCATTATGTGCTGTGATGCGGGCGACATGGGCTTGTGGAGAACAACAGGCTGCTTCTTCGCCACGGCCTTGGAAACCTCAGGGTCCTCGGGTATCTTCCCGAGAATCGGTACCTCGAGGAAGTTCTCCACAGCAGGAAGTGAGAACTCGTGCTTCTTTCCCTTGACACGGTTCACGACGACTCCCAGGTTGTGCGTTCCGTACTTCTGCGCGAGGCTTCCTAGCTTCAGCGCATCGGTGAGCGCGGGCAGTTCGGGGTTTGTGACGGTTATCAACTCGTCGGCCGCCTCCAGCGCGCACAGCGCCTCCTTGCCCAGTCCTGCGGCGGAATCCACGAGGATGAAGTCGCATCCCCCGACAAGCTTGTAGAATACGTCAACGAGCTCATGCGAGTCCGCGAGCCTGAGCTTCTTCAGCGAGATGTCGGCGGGCAGTACAGTGAAACCGGCAGGATGATAGTAGAGCGCGTCATTAAGCCTAGCATCGCCGTTAAGAACGTCCTGAAGCGTGACAGGATAAAGCGGTATTCCCAGATGGATCCCGAGATTCGCCGTGGTGAGGTTGCCATCTACGGCTATGACAGATTTCTTGAAGCCTGCCAGCGCCGTGGCGAGGTTTGAAACGAGCGTGGTCTTACCGACGCCGCCCTTTCCGCTTGCGATTGTTATTATCCTGGTCATGTTAACCTTTCTTATGGATTATAGACTTTTTAATGTTTGTCTTTATACGTAAGTATAATCACTATTTGGGAGTAGTTTTTATAAATCTATTGCGAGAGCTCAGGGAATGCCTTCCCCTGCCTCCGCTCCTGCGGAAGCGGACCCGAGGGGATTTGAACCCCCGACCTTCAGCTTTCTCCCTTTCGGTAGGAGGCTGCCGCTCTATCCAAACTGAGCTACGGGCCCATGCACAGTAAAACATAGTAATGGATTATTAAAATTTAAAAACTGAGAGAAGCCATGCAATGAAAGATTCGTAGAGGTTCACCGGAGCCGAAACACCCTCGCTTTCACGCTCGGTTACCATGCCAGTTACAGGAAACTCATCAACATCATTTTCACCTGTGATTATCTCCACAGTGAAATTATCATTCTCCTCGAGCCGCTCAGGCGCAGGAGTGACTTTTATGCTTCTCGTTATGTCAACGGTCTTTTCCATGTACTTCAGCCTGACCCTGAAAGTGTAGATATCGGGACTGATGTCGTCCCCGAACATGTTGCTGAGGTTTATTTCCGCGAATTCCCCGGCTCCGAGTTCGAATGACTGCATGTTAGCGATCCATGTTTTCTCCCAGCCGGGCCCCTTGAGGCCCATCGAGATGCACCTGCTGCCCTCGTAAGCATATGAGTAAACCGAGAACGTCTGCCTGCCTGTTTCAGTGTTTTCTACCCTCACCTTGGTCTCGAACGGGACGCCTGCCTGGACGGTTTCGCTGAATTCGAGCAGCTCCATTATTTCCGGCTGGTCCTTCTTGGCGGCTGACTGGCTGCTGCCGGATGCACATGTGCACTTCTTCTCGGGGCATTTGCAGTCGTCGCATTCCTCGCAGCAGAAAATGTCATTGTTGCCGCTGAGCGTTATGTTGAAGTTCTCCACAGCGACTGTTTCATCCGTGCCCTGTCTATATACTCTGACTTTTCCTGTATAGATTCCATCTTCATAGTCACCGTCGCAGTTGTCCTTCACGAAAAGTGGTAGCTGAAGTATCACATCTTCCCCATCTTCGGGGGTTTCGATGTCAAGCGCGGTTTTTGTCTCGTTGAGTTTGGAGCGTATCGTTTCGCCATCGAGGTCGACGCTCACCCAGTGGGGCGTGTATATGTACGCGACTATCCGAAGCGGGACCCTGTTGCCGCCGGCATGCAGCACGGCCTTCACCTGTGCGAAGTCGCCAAAGCGCGCAGGCTCCGCGGGCCCGTAGACATCCAGGGAGATGCCACTGAAATCGAACTCATGCATCGTGTTTTCTTCTGTTTCGTTATCCAGGGTATCATTCACAGGAGGAGTCTCTGCCTCTTCAGGGCATATGTTCTCATAGCCGGGCGTTGCATTTTCCGTTTCCTTCCATGTCCCGTTGCAGAGAGACCAAGAATGTAGATATTCAATCTTGTCATAAGTTACGATGTCAATAATTTCGGAACCATTCAGAAGATAAATTGTATCACCGTCTAAATCCATCCAGTGTCTTCCGTAGGAGAGATTCACAATCATAGCGTCTAGTAGGCCGAACTCGCTTTCTAATAACTCCTGTCTGTTGGCTACAACTATAAAGGTGCTGTTCGTCGCTCCATATAGTGTTTTAGAAAATGCTGTGCTGTCATTTATTGTGATTACCGTTAGCTTCACAGACACGTTGCAGTTATTGTAAATCTCAAGCCATTCATTGTTTGTCCCGCTAGGACTCGGGTATATTTCACTCAGATAAAGACAGGCTGAAGCTGCAGTAGGAATTGATGACAGAATGAACATTATGCACAAAACCCTTGCCAGAAGCCCCATGAAAATGGGTGGATGCAAAGAAATAAATTCTTATTCGTCAGATGCGCATTCGGGGCAGACCCAGTTGTTGCCTGACTGCTTTAGGGAGTCGGAATAGCCTCCGCAGTCCTCGCAGAGGCCCGAAATGGTTTCACCCGGCGAGGGACCCATTGCTATCCTCTCCTTGAGCTTTTCCGACATGATCTCGATGAGCTCAGGGGAAATCAGCAGTATCTCCTTGTCCGCCACTATGCCTTTCAGTTTTCCGTTCTCAACGACAGGGACCCTCTTGATGCCGTTTTTGACCATAAGCTTCGCGACCTCGAGTATGTTATCACTGGGTTTCACCGTTATGAAGCCGGGCCGCTTTTTTATCTTCTTTTTCCTGAGATCATATATTCTCACATTCTTCGGGTCAAGGCCCATGGCGACCACGCTGGTGACGTCCGATTCTGTCACAAGATCCATTGCATTCTCGCCGTTCTCGACAACAACCAGCGAGCCGACCCTGTTGCTGGTCATTATCTTCGCGGCCTCCGCTATGGTCTCGTTCGGGGTTATCCTCTTCACGTCCCTCTTCATTACATCTTTTACCTTTACCATTTTCCGCCTCTCTGTCAAAATATTGGAAAGATGATTTAAATTATTCCCATGGTGGTTCGCTGGATGTCGAAATTTGTCTCCCAGTAGTTGTGAAAGCTTTAAAAAACTTCTCCCCCGATATATAATCACAATCAGTGGTTCTAATGAGGCTGGAACTTATATCCTTGGTGCTTGTCTTGGCCATCGCCGGAGGCCTGGTTATAGGCGGAGGAATATCCGGCGGATTCTTCACATCCGTGTTTTCCGGTTCTCCTGTCGATTCCCAAGTTCCTGCTGACGAAGCCGCAAAGCCCGACACGTCAGGCTTCGGGGTGAAAATGAAAACCACCGGGAGCAAGACAGCAGAAAGTCCCGCACAATCCGATGAAGAGGCGGATGAGCCTGAGGAAACAGCCTCACCGCCGATAACTGGACTTACGGGAGGGGGAGGAGGTAAAGGAGGCGGTACAGCCAGTGGCGAGACTACGAATCATTCACCTGTGATTGAAGAAATAGCAGACATAGAAGCAGAAGAAGGGACGACTATTGAATTCAAGATAAACGTCGAGGATGCAGATGGAGATGATGTGGATGTCAGCATCGTTTCTGGTCCCGGGATTATTTCGGCAGGGAACACATACACTTACGAAGTCTCCTGCAAAGAAGAGAGTGGTGATAAAATTGAGGATGTCCTGATTGAAGCCACCGATGGTAAAGGTGGCAGGGCTGAAGTCAGTTTTTCAATAAAGATAGTTGACAATCGTGCTTACATCTCGATAGGCCCGGCGACGAAGGAAGTCTCGCCTGGAGAGACATTCTACGTGGACGTCAGCATAGATACCGAGGAGCCCGTGTTGACTGTAGCATTCGGCATTGAATATGACAACGATATAATAAATTTCAC
>CAZSYZ010000002.1:0-37780 GCA_964611445.1 uncultured archaeon
TGGTGTCCTCCATGAACCATGGGAAGTGCTCAAGCGATTTCCTGAGCGACGGCGGGCTCCTGTTGAAGTCTATCCCGAGGGCCCTCTTCCTGGGGACGGACGAGACCACGAGCTTCCCCCCGACCTTCAGCCAGCAGAGGCTTGCGACCGTGTCGGAGTTTTCGTCCCTCGACGTGGGGGTCTCCAGGGCCGGGCCCGAATGCGGCGTCACCCATGTGACCTCCATGTTCCCGTTCTCCAGGACCATGAAGCCGCGATTCAGCTTCATATGACCCCCCTCACGATTTCACAGATTATGTCGCTCGCCATGTCAGGGTACCACTGGCTCAGGAAGATGGACACTTCGGTCTGAATGATTTTTGTATCTCCTGACAGGTTCTTAAGGCCATGGGATTTGTCGCCGGTGAATACCTGTCTTATGGTAACTTTAGGAAATACTTTTTTCATATAATTTTCAATGCCCGGGAGTATGCCGTCAACGGATTTTGCGCCGACTATTTTCATGTGGGTATTCAGGTCGTATGTGAATTCCTTCTCCACCTTGCCTTTGGGCGCGCGCCTGACAAACTCAATAGATCTCTTTTCATTGTGAACCATGTAATCCGTGAAGTCTTTTTTTATCTTGCCGAAGAAAGCGGCATATTTCCTGTTTACCTTCTCGACAGATGATTTCAGGACATTCTCATCAATCCCGGATGAAAATATGTCAATCAAGCTCTTGCATGTCTTGGGCGTGACGTACATCGTGTGAATCAAGACAGCGGTATCACTCTTACCGACTTCTCTCCAGAAAGATCTGTATAACTTCAGCCTCTGCCTGTGATCATCCTCATCTTCGGCAACCCATGCGTATTGGCGCTTGTATTTGTAATAGGCCTCCTGGTCAATTCTGCCGCTTTTGAGGATGCTGTTCATCCTGAAAGAATCTTTCTGTGAGGGAGGCGCGCGGTTGAAATCCACACCGAAGTCCCTTATCCTGCTGGCGTTGGAGACTATCGCTTTTCCTCCAATCTTATTGCAGCACAGCCCGGCAATGACATCAGTCTTGTCGTCCCTTGAATCTGAGAACTTGAAGCCTGGTCCGGCATGCGGTGCTACCCAGGCGGGTCCGTCTCCTCCATCAAATACACTGAAGCCCGGAAAGAATTTAACCCTCATAAAAGTATATTGGTCCGGATTCTATTTGTTTTTAACTGTCTGATGCGGCATTCACTTCTTTTTCTGCTTCTCGACTACTTCCCTCGCCATCCTGGTGTTCGGGATCAGGACGACCTTTCCGTTCACCTTGAGCTTCGTCACGAGCTGGTCCACCTCTTCGACGATGCCCGTATACCCGGCGACCTTTATCCTGTCGCCCGCCCTGAAGTTGCCCTTCACCTGAAGCCCCGCGGTTATTTCGGGTATGATGTCCTTTATCCCGAAGGCCGTTATGATTATTATGGTCACAAGCAGCGCCGAGAGCAGTATCGCGAGTGCCGCGGTCTCGATGCCCAGCAGCGCCAGCGACATTATGATGACCACGAGCCCGACGCTGTACCTAACGAGGCCGCCCACGAACCTGCCCAGGCCTTCCCCGCCGAGCAGCTTCCCGCTGGCCTCCTCGAAGACCTTCCCGAAGAAGTCGGCTATTATGAAGCCGACCACCATGAGCAGGATGGCCCCTATGAACCTCGGGACGAATATGGCGACCTGGTTGAAGAGGTCGGCCACGCCGGACAGGCCAAGCGTCTGGAGTATGAACGTGAAGAACAGTATGTATATGAGCCATTTGACAAGGTCCGCTATGAGCTCCACTATGCTTCCCTTGTATCCCGTTATCCTGAGCACGCCCTCGGCCCACGACTTGTCGGTCAGGTTCTTGAGGCCCACGATCCTGAGGAGCCTTCTGGTAAGTGACTTCCCGACCTTCCCGGCTATGTACGCCACCGCGAGGATGAGCACTATCTCGAGCATTATCCTGATGTTCGGAAGTATGTAATCGGGTATGATCCTTGCCGAAAAATTCCCCATCCACGTCCACAGCGGCGCGAAGAATGCGTTCAGGTCCATGCTCATATTTTGCCTCCGGTTTATAAAAATGCGCTACTTTCCCCTAAGGACGTCCTTCATCACGGATTTCGCGTCCTCGAAGAACTTCACAAGCATGGGCTTCTCCTGATGTCGGCGGTAGTTTTCGTGCATGCACTCGATGGTCTTGCGCGCTATGTTGACCTTCGTCACGCTGCTCGCTGCCTGGAGTTCCGGATTGAGCTCTATGTTCACGACCTTCGGCTCGCCCTTGAGCGACATGTCGACCCTCACTATCTGCGTGTCTATGGCCGCAGCCGCCTTCAGCGCCAGCTGTTTCGCCTCTACGCTGAGATTGTGCGCCTTCAGCTTTCCCGGCGAGAATATGACATCCTGCTCCTTCGTGCTTTTTTTCACTGAGGCTATGACGTCCGGGCTGGCCACGTAAGCGGAGACGAGGTCCCTCACCCGGTCCTCGATGAGGACGGGCTGCTCGAGCGACCCCAGGGCCTCGATTATGCTCTTGGCCTCGGTCCTGCTCTTCACGGTCACGCCCGTCTTCTGCGAGGGGACCCTCAGCACCACGGGGAATTCCACGGTCTCGAGGATGCTGGTCGCCGCCCTCACGGACCTCGCCAGGTGGAGGTGGAGCGTGTCCACGTCCCTCTTCCGCAGCACCGTGAGCAGGAAGAACCTTTCGGAGGCGAGAAGGAACGCTATCGGAGGCACGGGCATGAACGTCTTCGATGGGAAGAGCGAAAGGAGCTGGTAGGCGTAGGAGTGGTACTTCCTGGGGACCCTCGGCAGTATGGCGTCGAACTTTAGCAGGTCCGAGTTCCTGTAGCTTATGCTGAAGTCGGAATTGAGCCCGACGCCTATGCTCTCAATGGGAACGAAGAACACGGAGCCGAAACGCTTCTTGGCCTCTTCGAGCAGCTTCAGGTTGCTTCCGGTCTTTTCGTGGCCGAGTATGCAAAGACTCATCAAATCACCGGTGCCTAATATATGCTCGGCACAGTGTTTAAAAAGATTTGCGCGTTTTGGCTTAGAAACCGTTACCTATCTCCTCGTCTCTCCCCTGATGTAGTCCATTACGCGCTGCGCCACGTTTATGTTCGTGGCCTTCTCTATGCCCTGGAGGCCGGGGTTTATGTTGACTTCGATCACGTATGCCTTCCCCTTGCTCTCGACCATGTCTATCGCGCATATCCTGCTGTCTATGGCCCTGGCGGCCTCAATTGCTATTTCCCTCATCTCCGGATCCACTTTGAAGTCGACCCCCCTACCGCCGAGGTGGATGTTGGCCTTCTTGCTGTCCTTCCCCGCAATCCTCTTGAACGACGCTATGACCTCGTCGCCGGCAACGAATGCCCTGATGTCCTCGCCGGGATTGGGCAGGTACTCCTCGAGCAGCACCTCCTGCCTCAGGCTCTTCATGGCGTGTATGGTGGCCTTTGCGGCGTCCCTGCTCTCCATTATCATCACCCCCTCGCCACCAAAACCGGACAAGAGCTTCATTATTATGGGAAGCTTCTGCTTGTCAACGATTTTGTTTGCCGTTTCCTTCGAGCCCGTTATCCAGGTCTCGGGCACAGGGACCCCCCTCTTGGTGAGCTCCATGAGCGTGAGAAACTTATTGTGGGCGACCAGGATTGTCGTGGCGGGATAAGGCTTATTCACACCGGATTCGTCAAGGAACCTCAGTATCGGATATCCTATGCTTGCCCTCTTCGAGTCTATCCTTGTCAGTATGTAATCGAAATCCTCAAGGTTCTTTTTGCCGTACTTGGCGGAGGCCTTCTTCCCCACGGCCAGGACCACGTCCTTTAGGGGGATGTATTCGACCTTCTTGAACTCTCTCCTGGCCTCCTCGAGAAGCCTGCGCGTCGAGTGCCCCGCGAATTCGGGGGTCGGTCCCATGATGGCAAATTTCATCGGCATCAGCTGATTCTTTATTGACAGGGCTACTTAAAAGCGGCTATTTGTATTCGGAAAGCATGTTCTTTCCCTTCGCGACCCGCCTGAAGAGCTCGCTGTTCTTTTCGGCGTCCACGAGGAAATGCCCTGCCAGTATGTTCCTCCCCACCAGGACGGGGAATGCCATGTTGCTCCTGTCGGCCACGTTGACCTCGGTGTTGAACTTCTTTCCGCCGAGTACCACGGTGGCGTGAAGCACGGCCCTTCTGGTCCCGGTGTCCTTTGAGGCGCTCTTTATCTTCGTGACCCTCTTCACGGGGCCTATGCCCGCCTCTGCGGCAAGCGTTATGTCGACCGAGGTCAGCTTTGCTCCGGTGTCGACGAGCCCGAGCGCCTCGGCCTCGCCGCTGCTTCCCACTATCTTCACCTTCTCGATGATTCCAAGAACTTTCTTCATGCTTTATTTTAAACTGCATTCTATTTTAAGATTATGGACGATTTCGTGGAGCACCGCCTCATAAAGCCCGGGACGCTGCAGGCTAGGCTTTACCAGCAGCAGATACTGGGGCGCGCGGTGAACGAGAACCTGCTCGTGGTCCTGCCGACAGGGCTCGGCAAGACCCCGATAGCCGTGATGCTCGCCGTGCACAGGCTGGAAAAGATGCCCGAGGGAAAGATAATGGTGCTTGCGCCCACGAAGCCGCTGACGAGCCAGCACTGCCACAGCTTCAAAACCTTTCTCAATGTCGACGAATCCAGGTTCCAGGTGGTCACCGGGGAGATGAAGCCAGCCGAAAGGCGCGGCATATACGACCGCAAGGACATCATATTCGCGACCCCCCAGACCATCAGGAACGATTTGGAGAAGGACATCATAGACTTAAGGCAGTTCTCCCTGCTGGTTTTCGACGAGGCCCACCACGCCATAGGAGGCTACGCCTACCCGTACATAGCAAGGAAGTACATGGAGCAGGGCAGGAACCCGCGCATACTGGCGCTGAGCGCGTCCCCCGGGGCCACCCACGAGAAGATAAGCGAGATATGCGCGAACCTCGGGGTGAAGGCCGTTGACATAAGGACCGAGAAGGACAGGGACTTGAAGCCCTACGTCCAGGACAAGGACGTCATGCAGGTGAAGGTCAGCCTCCCGCCTTCGTTCATGTCGATAAAAATGCTCATGGAGGATGTATACACCAGGAAACTGGGCCACCTGAGGAAGTTCGGCTTCACCAAGCCCGCGAGGCTTGTGAACAAGCGCGACCTGCTAGCGCTTCAGGGGGACTTCATGTCCCGGCTGCGCTCCGGGAACAGGTCGTCGTTCGCGGCCGTTTCCATAGTCACCCAGTGCATAAAGCTGGAGCACGCGATGGGCCTCCTTGAGACGCAGGGCATAAGGCCGCTGATGGAATACTGGGAGAAGATGGCGAAGAACAAGACCAAGGCTGACAAGATAATATCGAACGACGCGAAGATAAAGAAGGCCATGAAGCTCACGCGCGAGCTTTCGGAGAGGGGCTCTAGGCATCCCAAGATATCGAAGCTCTGCTCAGTCGTGGACGCGGAGCTGAACAGGAACCCCGGGGCGAGGATAATAGTGTTCGCCAACTACAGGACGAGCGTCGGCGACATCGTGGATTCGCTGGGGAAGGTCGCCGGCGCGAGGCCCGTGCGATTCGTCGGCCAGAAGGAGGGCGTCACCCAGAAGCAGCAGATTGAGACCATAAGGAAGTTCCGCGAGGGGGAGCACAACGTACTCGTCGCGACGGCCGTGGGGGAGGAGGGCCTGGACATCCCGAGCGCCAACCTCGCGATATTCTACGAGCCGGTCCCGAGCCCGCTCAGGTCCATACAGCGCAGGGGCAGGGTGGGCCGCGCGGACATAGGCAGGGTTGTGCTCCTCATAACCGAGGGCACGCGCGACGAGGGCTATTACTGGACCTCCTACCACAAGGAGAAGCGCATGAAGAGCATCCTGAGAGGCATGAAGGAGAGCGGGGAAGAGGCCGAGGGCGCGGAAGAAAAGAGAAAGGGCCCGCTGACGCTCGGGGACTTCTATTGACAGTAGAAATAAGTTTCTATTTACAATAGAAAGATTTAAAAACAAGCAGGTATTATAATTAATAGTGATAAGAAAAGATAAGCTCAGTGAGATTATTGAAAACCAAAGACGCTGGATAACTGAAATTGACAGGGGAACCGAAAGGGAATATCTGGAAGAGGTCAGATTGACAGAAGACTTCGCTCTCGTCATTTCCGGAGTAAGGAGATGCGGTAAAAGCACTTTTCTAAGCCAAATACTGAAAAGCCGGGAAAAGTTTTATTATCTCAATCTCGAGGACCCGAACCTAACGGATTTCGAACTGAAGGATTTCATCAGGGCAGATGAGATTTTCAAAGAAAAATATGGGAAGAGAGGAGTTTATTTTTTTGACGAAATTCAGAACGTCGGTGAATGGGAAAGGTTCGTAAGACATATCGTAGACAGAAAAGAGAAGGTCGTTTTAACAGGCTCAAACGCTTCTCTATTGAGCAGGGAACTTGGAACCAAACTGACGGGAAGGTACACAAGGATAGAAATGTACCCCTTTTCTTACAACGAGTTTCTGAGGTTTTTCGGCATGAAGCCGTCGCCTGAATCCTATGGAAAATACCTTATGAAGGGAGGCTTTCCCCAATTCCTGAAGAACGAAGACGAATCCATACTGCACGAACTGCTCAATAACATTGTAATGAGGGATGTTGCAATAAGGTTCGGGATAAAGAATACACACACACTCAAAAGGCTCGCGGTATGGCTTATAAGCAACACAGGAAAGGAGTTTTCTTACAATTCGCTGAAAAAGACCTTCAGCGTAAAATCTGTCCAGAGTGTAATAGACTATGTTTCTTTTTTTGAGGATGCGTATCTTGTATTCACTCTGCCGAGATTCAGCTACTCGTACAGGACCCAACAGATGAGCCCGAAAAAAATATATTCAATAGATAACGGGTTTTCCCGTGCAAACTCGGTATCGTTTTCAAAGGATATGGGGAGGATGCTCGAAAACAGCGTCTTTCTGAGCCTCAAAAGGATTTACGGAGACGTCTTTTATTTCCAAGAGGAAGAAGAATGTGATTTTGTTGTGAAGGAAAAGAACAAAGTAAGCAGGGCGTTTCAGGTATGTTATGAGATCAATGACGACAATGAGAAAAGGGAAATAAACGGCCTGATGGAGGCAATGGACAAATTCAACATTGAAAACGGCCTTATTCTGACGTATAACCAGGACGATGTAGTTAAAATAGGTGGCAAGAGCATCACGGTAAAGCCTGCCTGGAAATGGCTCACACAGAGAAAACATGCTGAGAAAAGCGAGTGATGGCAGCCAAAAATCAGGTCCGATGAAGACCATCCTGAAGGACATGAAGGAGAGCGGGGAAGAGGCCGAGGGCGCGGAAGTGAAAAGGAAGGGCCCGCTGACGCTCGGGGACTTCTGCTGATTCTATGGTTTCGGAGCGGGATTGCTCCGGCCGGCTTCCAGCAGCCATTTCCACAGCGGAATGAAAAGTATTTTCATGTTTCCTATAGTTTCTTCCTTTTCCACATCCATCGTTATAATAGTCCCTTCTTTCAGTCCGTGGAAATTCATGGCTTCCAGCAGTCCTTCAATTTCCCTCTTATAATTTTTCTCGTTCAGTTCAGTGGTCACCTGAATGGCTCCCGTCACCCTGTCCTTCTCCCTTATAAGGAAATCGCATTCATGCTTTTTCCTGTGATAGAAAACATCAGCTTTCCTTCTCTTCAACTCTATGAAAACCAGATTCTCCGCCAATTTCCCGACCTCGCCCGAAAATTTGAAACTCACGGCATTGAGAAGGCCGTTGTCGATGCAGTATATCTTTTTGATTGAGCCAAGCTGCTTTGTTAAAGAATAATCGTACTTCATATTCTGGAAAAAGAGATACGCATCCTCAAAATAGGATATAAATTCGATGACCGTGTTTTTGCTTATATTGAATCCAAGAGATTTCATCTTATTGGCCAGTTTGCTGTATGAAATTTCATGCGATGCCGATTCAAACAGCAGCTTGGCAAGAATCTGAAGTTTCTTGATTTCTTTTATGCCATACCTCTCCACAATGTCCTTGAAAATCATGGACTGCAGATAACCCTGCAGAATCGTTTCTTTCGGGACATTTTCATTTATCAGGATTGACGGGTAACCTCCTCCGAAGAGATATGAATCGAATGCCTTCTTTATTTTGAACCTTTTTTTGCTGTACGAAATTTCCCTGGCGTCGCGGGGAATCCCTTTCCAGTCCAGAAATTCCGTGAAGCTCAGGGGGAAGACCTCGGTGTTGAAGATTCTCCCTCTCAGCTTGGTGGATATTTCCCTGCTCAGCATTTTTGAAGAAGACCCCGTAATAACTATTTTCAGGTTTTTATTCATGTCGTACAACCTTCTGACCCAGACATCCCAATCCCTCACGTTCTGCAATTCATCCAGAAAGATGTATATCTTCTGTTTTTCGTTCAAATCGGACAATTCGTAAAAGGTATCCAACAGCCTGTCGAGGTCTTCCGCACCAGCCCCGAGCAGCTTTTCGTCCTCAAAGTTTATATAGAGGACATTGTCCTTTTTCACACCGTCCTTCAGGAGAGACCTTATCTTCTGGAAGCAGAGGTACGTCTTTCCCGCCCTTCTGGGCCCAGTGACGGTTGATATGAAATCGTGGTCCATGCTTATGCCCGTTTCCCTGTGAAAAACCTCGGGAATCTGGAATTCCTGCCACTGCACTATTATTTTCTTGTAATCCATACCAATTCACTGAACAAATTATCCATAATTTGTATTATTCACTGAACATATTTATAAATATTACCTTCAGGGCCACTGCTGGAACTCCTACCACAAGGAGAAGCGCATGAAGAGCATCCTGAGAGGCATGAAGGAGAGCGGGGAAGAGGCCGAGGGCGCGGAAGTGAAAAGGAAGGGCCCGCTGACGCTCGGGGACTTCTGCTGACTTCTATAATCGTTTACTACACCGGCGTCTCCACAGGCGCTTTAGCATTGTGGGCTAGTATCCCCTCTGCGAAATAGTTGTTCGGGCTTGCAAGCTTAAGGTTGTAGACTGTTCCCAGTTCCTCCTTTTGGAACTTGAGCGAAACTATCTTTGACCACTTCACCGAGTCTCCCTGAGAGACCAGAACATGCTCGCCTTCCTCAAGGTTCTGCACAGGCTCGTATCTTTCCGAGCCGTCTTTCATCGCGTATAGCAGATGGATGCCCGTAACCCTCGCTTCCTGACCGTCTGCAGTCGTCAGGACATAATACCCGTCATTCGGCACAACTCTGTTCTCTTTGGTGTGGACGAGCAGTTCTTCTACCCGGGATTCCGTGATTTCCCCGGTTTCGTCGTTGTATGAAATGACGACGTCGCCGGACTCGATGTCCTCTATGCTTTTCAGGCCGCCGTCAGCCATCAAGATTCTCGTGCCGGGGAGGAAGCACTCAGCGCATGAGCCACCGACACAGATATGGGTCTCCTGGCTGCAGTCGCATATTCCGTCTGGTGGAATATCGCAGTCAAGCCAGCCTCCACTCAGGCAGTCACATACTCCACCTTCACAGAGCGCACCATACGGACAGCTATTGCTGCATGAACCGCAGTGGTCAGGGTCGGTATGAAGGTCTACACATTCCCCCCCACAGCACGCGCCATAGCAGTTGCATATCCCTTGGCAGTTTCTAAATCCAAAGTCGCAGATGCACTGTCCGTTGGAGCAGTGCTGGTTGGGGCCGCACGTTTTTGTCACTGTCCCTCCGCAATTGTCGTAGAATGTCCCGCACTCAGGCAGGTCTCCCGCTTCGCCGCATAAAAGCACGCCCCTGAGATATATGTCACCGCCGCTGGTTATCCATGCAACAGGGTCGCCGTAGGAATTAATCACAAAATTCCCCGAACTGCTGGGAGTTGCAGCCGTGTTTCCATAAAGGCCGCCCCTCTTATAGACATCGCCGGTTGAGCCGTCAACCCAGAATACAGTGGTCCCGGCAGAATTCTGTATTATGAAATTGCCATTGCCTGAAGGATTTGAGAACGTTGCCTTGAGCATTCCACCTATCCACATATATCCGTCGCTGCCTATACTCAGCAGGTCACTGCCAGCGCTGTTCTTTAATACGAATTTAGGCGGCGAGGTCCTCCATACGCCTAAATAGCATCTTATAGTTTCTCCGCTTATCGTCATCTGATATCCGTCAGGCCTGCACGTCCCGCTGTAGACGCAGTCGTACTCGCTGTCGCAGCATGCGTCATCACTCGCGCTGCCCGTGCACCCTTCCTCACATTTCCTGTATTTATAATATTCACCCTTATCGTCGCCGCAGCAGGTAGTAGTTGCCACATCGCCCAAGCTGGAGATGGCCCAGTGCTCTTCAAGAGGATAGTAGCAGTCGCAAGCATCTTCGCTCGTATCTATGTCGGCCACCTCAGATGGCCAGTATGGTAATACACACCCACCTTTACCGCAGCTGCTTTGCGTGTAGTAGTTCCCTTCATAGCACTGGTCCTCATCGCTGCACGGACCGGATACGCAGGCACCGTCGCTGCAGTAAGTGCCGTAATTGCACCTGTGCAGTATCAATTCCAATGGAGAATTAGGTACGCATGCCCCTTCGCATGTTCCGGCCGTTTCAATGTATGTGCAGATATCGGTGTCGTCGCATACCGTTTCATATGTGCAATCTGCCCAGATATCGTAAACGCAGAGTTCCTGTAAACGGAGGCAGTTCCAGCACGCGGGATCACCGCAGTCGCTGTCAGTTTTGCATTGAGAATGAACGGGAGCCGGGTAAGCTATCGAATTCGGGAGAAAGACGATTAGGATAAAAAGAAATGCCGCACATCCCGCAAGAACCCCATAACGCCACATCAACTCAACCTTATGACTATATTGCTTCCAGGTAATGCATATATGTAGGCTGTATCTAATCTGTTGACATTTTCGATATTATTGGTGTTCATGTCGAGGTTCCCGCCCACGATCTCAAGCCTGTCGTCAAGACTTGTCGTTCCTATACCGACCCGCCCCTGGCCGTCAACCACAAGACGAGTAGTGTATGAACCTCCGCTGTAGCTTCTCACATAGAATGCGCCGCCGGAAGAGTGTGTGATATAATTGCTTGCCCCCCCGAGATTGCTGGTCCCGTATATTGAGGATTCTATCCTTACACCTACCGCCGAGCCCGAATCAATATGAAGCTTTGCGTCAGGAGATGTTTCTCCTATGCCGACCCTGTTGTTTGCCGCATCTATGTACAGCGTGCCCGAGTCTACGTTGAGGTCGCCGTCAAGCGTTATGGAATCGGCCAGCTGCGCACCGTTTATTGAATCAGAGACGACCGAAAGCGTCGGAGTCGAGCCCTCTCCCGTTCCGCTACCGCTCAGGAACCCTATTGTCGCCGAGTCCGTTATCGTCGCCACGTAATCCCCTGTCGTATGCGCCCCAAGGGATATGAGGTCGGTCAATGACGTCGCTCCTGTGCCGCCGCTTGCTATCGGAAGGGTGGCGCTCCTGAGCACTCCGGAGCCATCATAATACAAGGCGCCGTTACTGGTTCCCGTGAAGTCATCCACCCTGTCCCCCGCGGCCGGGTAGTATGCAATCTTGTTTGCCGCGCCCGCGTTCACAGCGCCCTGCCCGCCCCCTATGCAGGCCGTCGCATTGCATATGGTGCCCGTGGCCTGTATGTTGCCCTGGACGTAAACGTTCCCTGAAACGCTGAGCCGCGAAGTTCCGGGAGTAGCTGTCCCGATGCCGACGTTGCCGCCGGTCGATATGTATATGTCAGGCCCTCCATTCGAATCGCCATACAGCCTGAGGTCATTTAAACCCATTATCTGGTCTGCACCAGTTATGTCGGCGTCGTTGAGCGTTAGCCCGTTCGCTCCGTTCACTGTAAGGCTCCCGGGAAACGTCCATGCACCGCCTGCACCGCCCCCGAAAGTTCCCGGAAGTATCTGGCTGGCGGGATGCGACTGAGCCTGAACGCCTGCGCATGAGAATAGAACCATGACTCCAATGACGGCCAGAGAGAGGAATATCCGCCTCATTGTTTAATTAATTGCCGGCAGCGAATTAAAAGCTTACCGCAGCAGATTGCTCTTGGGAACTGACAAAACGGCACCAGGCGGTTTCTGAAGGATGTCCTGAAGGGGACTTATGCTGATTATGTGGTTTTTTCAACTGTTCCTAGTTGCAGGTTATCCAGAGCCGCAGGTTATCCAGTCTATGAAATTCATGCTCGTTCCACAGGTTGCCCTGTACCATTCCCCGTTGGTGGCATCGCCGTCGGAGTCGTACCAGCCGCAGTCTATGTCATAAGCGTAACTGAAGCTTGCCGAGTGTGAACTGACATGGTTCAGCCCGAACTCGCTGCACCAGGCGGCTCTCGTGTCCCCGTCGGTCTGTTCGTGCCTCATAAGCCGTTCGGCCTCGGTATGGCCTTCGTAGTTAGGCCTGAAGTAGCCGTCCCATCCTGGCATGGGGCTCGAGGAGAATACGAGTTCCCTTCCTTGGACCACTTGTGGTACATTGAAAGTGATACTTCCGTCACTGTTCTCTGTACAACTTTCCCAGATGAGGAATTCATCCCCGTTCCCGGCTTCATCTACCCTAAGCCCGTACTGGTTTATGAAGCCTCCATAGAGTGGTTGTCCTGAGAATATGCCGCCTTCCGTATAATGGCCCCACACGTCGAAATTGAAGCCCATGAATTTCGGGCACCTCGCACGCCTCTTTATCACATTTACGGTGAAGCAGTTCTCTCCGTTCTCATCGCAGTACTCTGTCGCTCCGACCTTCCCGCCGACGTCCAGCATGAGGTCGGAAGAGCGGCTGGTTGTCCCAATGATAGCATAGCTTCCGGTCCTTAGGTAGTCGGAAATATAGCCCGGCCCGGTCACGTGAATCCCCCAAGGACCAGGACTTCCTTGGCTTCCTGCCCTTATGCCGCCTGTCACCAAGACGTTTCCCCTAACGTCCAACTTCTGCGTCGGTTGGTCTATCCCTATTCCCACGTTTCCGTTCAGGCGGTATATGTTGCTGGTTCCATCGTAGAGCGACCAGTAGCTGGTCCCCCCTCCTCCTACGTTATCAAGACAATTACCATAGCCGTCGCATACAGTTCCGCTGGCTTTTATGTCACCCTGGACGTCAAGCTCCACCCCGCTCGCGGGCGCTTTCCCTATGCCGACGTTCCCGCCATCCCGGACCGTAAACACATTCGTGATGCCGTCGTAAAGATTGAAAATGTCCCCAGTCCCGTCCTGTACCACTCTCAGCTTTCCGCTACCGTACAATGATCCTACGCCGACGTTCCCTCCACCGGGTTGCAGGATGATGTCAGCTGTTGGGTTGTTGATGAGGAAATCGTCGTCAGCGTTGGTATACAACTGGCCGACTTCTGCCGACTGCGACCATACCCCTATCTCCCTGTAGTTCGAACCGTCGTCGAGATAGAAGTCGACATCATTTATGTATGTGTTGCTGTCACCGAAATCGACATGCGTGTAATCGTTGAAGCCGATCCGGAAATTGACAGGATACATGTAGAAGTTGTCTATGGAGTTCTGGACGTAGACGTTCCCTGTGCCGCTTCCCGACTGAACGAAGTTCAGATACCCGTCGCTTGAAGAATGGTATAATCTCACCCCGTGGCTGTTGTCACCGTCCTGGAAGTATAACGAATTGCTTCCCACCCTCAGGTCTCCTGTCATGGTGTCGCCGTCTATGTCGACCCAGTCATCAGATACGACGAGATTCTCGCCGCTGCATCCTATGTGGTCATCAGCCGTGCCGGTCACATCCGAACAATCGAAAGAAATGGTGCCGGTAGTGGTGATGGGACCGCCTCCTATCCCCACACCAGTATCAATCTGGGTAACGGTACCGGTCCCGGTCGTGCTTATACACAGCCCGCCGCCATCGCATACCTCCCCAGTCGCCTGTATGTTGCCCTGGACGTACACATTCCCCGAAACATTGAACCGTGCCGTTCCCGGAACCGCCGTCCCGATACCCACATTACCACCCGTCGTTATGTATATGTCAGGCCCCCCCGTAGAATCCCCGTACAGCCTGAGGTCATTAAAGCCCATTATCTGGTCGGCACCCGTTATGTCGGCGTCGTCGTCAAGCGTTATGCCGTTCACCCTAAGCCCCCCGAGGAACCTCCATGAATCGACAGATGTGCCCCCGAAAGTTCCCGGAAGTATCTGGCTGGCGGGATGCGACTGAGCCTGAACGCCTGCGCATGAGAATAGAACCATGACTCCAATGACGGCCAGAGAGAGGAATATCCGCCTCATTGTTTAATTAATTGCCGGCAGCGAATTAAAAGCTTTCATTCATTCATGTTTCTGACTTCGCACTTCTTGAAGTTTCCGCTTATTTTCTCTCTCAGTCCTGCGAAGAACGCGTCAGGATACGTGGACACTTTTGCGAACTCCGGGTCTATCATGCTGTCCCTAGGAATGAACTTCTGGAGCACGTACTTACTCGAGCCCTTCAGCTGCCTCGCTATCTCCAGGATGTCCTCCTCGCTGTGCATTCCCGGCACGACCGTGGTCCTGAACTCGTAATCGATGCCGCTGCCCCTCAGCATCTCCACGCTTTTCAGGACATTCCCGAAGAGCCTTTTGTCGCTTGTCGCGGCGGCCTTCGTATACTTCTCCCTTTTCAGCGACGTCTTGATGTCCATGGCCACGAAATCCACGAGCTTGTCCCCTATGAGGGCTTTCAGCATCACCGGATTCGTGCCGTTTGTCTCCAGTCCTGCAAGAAGCCCGAGCTTTTTGACCTTGCCGTAGAAACCAGGCAGGTCCATGTGCATGGTCGGCTCGCCTCCCGTGACTATCACCGCCTGGTAGAGCTTCCTCCGCGCTTTCAGGAAATCCAGCACCTCTTCCTCGGTTATCCTTTCCAGCTTGTCCGGCCTGAGCACAAGGTCGCGGTTGTAGCAGAAAGGGCACCTGAAGTTGCACCCGCCGGTGAAGAGCACCGTGGAGACCTTTCCGGGATACTCCACGAGCGAAGTCTTCTGCCACCCTCTGAATTCCATGCGTATCACGACCCAATTTTAACCGAGAGAATCAATAGCCTTTCAGGTCCTTCTCCGAATAGACGCCGTTGTCTTCCTTTATCCAGTCTTCTATGGCATAGGTCTTCGTTCCGTCAGGCGTCTTGACAACGACATGCTTCAGCCCGGCGTTTATTATCATGCGCTTGCACATCTTGCACGGCTTCGCCTCCGCTATGCTGTCGTCCTTGACGTTCTCCCCGTAAAGGTAGAGCGTGCCTCCCAGCAGGCTGACTCCTGCTCTGGCCGCGTTTATGAGGGCGTTTGCCTCGGCGTGCACGCTCCTGCAGAGCTCGTAACGCTCTCCCGGTGGCACCTTGAGCTCATCCCTGGCGCATTTGCCTATGTCCACGCAGTTCGGCACGCCCCTGGGGGCGCCTACGTATCCCGTGGAAATGATCTGGTCGTCCTTGAGGATGACCGCCCCGAACCGCCTGCGGAGGCAGGTCGAGCGCCTGCTCACCTCCCTGGCTATGTTCAGGTAATAGTCCAATTTGGATGGTCTGTCCGGCATACGAACTCTATGTCTCCGAATAATAAAAAACTAACACTTTTTCTCCATTGCCTGCGTCTTGAGTTGCCTGTCGAACGTCTTCCTGTCGCCGAACTCCTCCTGCTTCCCCTCGTTCCACTGCTCGACGGGCCTCAGGTAGCCCACGGATCTCGACCATATCTCGCACTTTGTCCTTTCCGCCATGTCACTTACCTCCTTTTGCTATTTTTACGAACCCCGACTCTTCATCGCATTTGGGGCAGTACTCATGCTCGCCCTCCAGATACCCGTGGAACGGGCATATGCTGAACGTCGGGGTCAGGGTGAAATAAGGAAGGTGGAAGTTCTCCGCTATGGTCTTCACCAGGGCCTTCGTGGCCTCCGCGCTCGGGAGCTTCTCGCCTATGAAGCCGTGTAAAACCGTGCCACCAGTATACTTTACCTGGAGCGGGTCCTGCAGTTCGAGCGCCTGGAAGATGTCGTCGGTGAAGCCCACGGGCAGCTGAGTGCTGTTCGTGTAGTAGGGCTTGGCGTCCTTCTTCCCGTACTTCTCCAGGTTGTACACCTTCATCTTCGGGAAGAGCTTCATGTCTATCCTCGCCAGCCTGTAGGACGTCCCCTCGGCGGGCGTGGCCTCGAGGTTGAATATGTCCCCTGTCTCATCCTGGAACTCCATGAGCTTTTTCCTCATGAAGTCGAGCACCTTTATCGCAAAGTCCCTGCCTTGCGGCTGGGTCATGTCATGCCCCGAGAAGTTCAGCAGCGCGTCGTTCATGCCGATTATGCCTATGGTCGAGAAGTGGTTCTTCCAGAAGCTTCCCTGCGACTTCTTTATGCCGCGAAGGTAGAACCTGCTGTAAGGGTAAAGGCCGCTGTCCGTGAACTTCTCCAAGATTTCCCTCTTTATTATGAGGCTCTCCTTGGCTAGCTCCATCCTTCTTTCGAGGATGTCGAAGAAGTCCTCCTCGTTCTCGGCCTCGTACGCGATCCTCGGCAGGTTGAGCGTCACCACGCCGACGGAATTTCCGCACCAGCAGACCCTCCCGTTTCTTCTGACGAAGAGTGTATTGTTTTCCACTTCGCAGCAATACACCTTCCCCTTGTAATCAACTTTCTTAATACTGCCCTCTCTCAATCTGTAGTGCCTTGTTTTTTGAACTCCGATAGTATAACAAATTCCTGCGTTGATTTTTCTGCCTTTTATTTCAGAGACTCTCCCTTTCCTGGCTGTAAGAGTACCAAGCCATCCCAATTTCATAATGATTTCCTGCAAATCGTCTGCCAGTTTCTTTGAAGATGTCCAGTAATTGATTTGCCCGTTGGTTTTTCTTATGTGGCCATCACCCTTTACCATCCAGTCAAACAGAATCTTAAGCTGTCTCTTGCTCAGACCTTTTATTTCGGGCGGGACAAATTTTGTGTATTTATTGCCAAACTGCCGCAGGTAAGTCCAGAGCTGCTTGTTGCAGATTATAAAACTGTGGTTTTCCTCATAGTAATTGAAAGGCAGTTCATCCAAGATTTCCCTGAATTCCTTCCTTTTTCTCTTATTGATTTGGACGACTGTAACCCTGTACCCGTGCCGCTTGGCAATTTTTTCGTTGTCGGTGCAGCCTTCAGCCAGCCAAAATCCAAAAAATCTTAACCAGTCACCCATTTTTACCCTCAAAGAGTCCCTGATCACTGAATAGGGGGTCCTGCCCTGCCTGCCATATTTTATAAATTCGATTCCGGGCAATACAAACCACTCTTTATCCTCCCCATCCCAAATACCTTGCTTCGGAATACGGTGATTATTAACATCAAAGTCTTTCGCTTCAACAAATTTTCTTTTGTTCTTGTAAGTCTGATCCACAACCATCCTATGATTAGGCGTGACCAGCAGATCTAAGGATTTTGTCCTGAAGTTGTACATCTGTCCATCGTGGTCATATTTGAAAAGTCTTTTTGGTTTATGGATTTCAATTTCGTTTTTCTCGTTCAGAGTAAACACCGCGTCTTTCTTAGTCAAATCCTTGAAGAATTTCCACCCGCCTTCAGTCAATATTTCGGTTTTTTCGTCATAACACCCCGTAAGAGGATGGGAGCCGAACAGCCCGCCTCCCCTCTTCCTCAGTTCCCGGTTGTCGATACGCAATCGGCAGCACATGCTCCTGACATCATCCGGTTTCATATCCGAGTTTATGAAGTTGGCGAAATAGGGGATGCCGTATTTTGCGGTCATCTCCCAGATGGCCTGTAGCTCTTTCTTGTCCCACGGAAAGTCCTTTGTAACGTTGTATGTAGGTATGGGGAACGTGAAAGGTCTGCTTGAAGCGTCACCCGCAAGCATGGTTTCGGCGAACGCCCTGTTCAGCATGTCCATCTCCTCCTGGTAATCACCGTAAGTGGTGTCCTGGGGCTTGCCGCCTATTATGACAGGCTGACCTTTCATGAAACTTGGTGGTGTAAGATCCATAGTCAGATTAGAAAATGGAGTTTGGAAACCGACACGAGTCGGCACATTCATGTTGAACAGGAACTTCTGCATGGACTGCTTCACCTGCTCATACTTCAGCTTGTCCACCCGTATGAAGGGCGCCAGGAGCGTGTCGAAGTTGGACAGGGCCTGCGCCCCAGCGGCCTCGCCCTGCAGCGTGTACATGAAGTTGACTATCTGCATGAGAGCGACGTCGAAGTGCTTAGCCGGCTTGCTTTCTATCTTGCCGCGGACTCCCCTGAAACCGGACATCAGCAGGTCTTCCAGGTCCCATCCTACGCAGTTGTGGTTCCACATGCCATTTACAACAAGTGTACTTGAATTCGTTGTTATATCATATATGTATTTGTCCGTTGTCTTTGTGCTTTCATTGTTAAGAATCTTGTGCCAGCCAGCGCATTCTGCTCTCCATGCCTTGCCTGACAAACCTGCAGAATTGTATTTAAAGGATGGCAATGACTTCCCCTTCAATGTCCTGAAGCTTATTCCGAACAATGGATAATTCTGGACAATTCTCCTGCCTTTAAATTCGCGTTCCGTTCCGACTCCTTCAATGTTCCTGTCCCTAGCGACGAACCCAAGTAGATTCAGAACAGTTGCCATCTGTTCAAGCATGGTCCTGCTCGAGGTTCTCACATCGATGGAGGTCCTACTGCTGTTTATTGATCCGTCACCGTCTATTACTCCTGCCACAATCCCCTTTACGAATCTTTTGTTGTAGCTCAGTATATCTTCGGGTAGCATCTTATCCTTACTTATTCCTCCGCATGTGAAAACTTCTTTTATCAGATATTTTACGAAGGTTGTATTCGCTATGTCCAGCGTTGTTATGCCATTTTTATCCCTCGCATACAGTCTGCATCCAAGCCCGTGGGCTGCATTTTTGAGCCTCTCGAAGGCTTTCTTGTTGCTCGGTGTCTTTTTCTGCTTTATCTTTAACTTGTGTGCGTCCACACTGCCCTCTGCCAGGCAGTATCCTACAAGATAACCTAGGTTTTCCGTCAATTTTACCCTGTTTGGAAGCACATTGGCGTTGTTGTTCGCTGAAACCATCACGTTCGCTTTAAAGTCTTTGGAATACTTAGAATATTCCTCAAGCGGCATACCGTCTATCCAGAAATCGTCGATGCCACGATTGAGAAGCTCTTCTGCAAGAAAAATAGTTTCCTTGTGAAATAGTTTCTCCTTTGTCATGAGCTTCTTCAAATCAACTGTAAGTGTCTTGTCTTCCTCTGTCTTGACAAGCTTGGCAGCCTTTGTTTCACCTTGCTCATTCAATATCATCGGGTGATCTTCCGTGACTATCACGGAGCGTCCGCCCTCGTTTTTTATGAACTGCATCTTTTTCTTTTTGGCTTTTTTCACAAGCCTTGTTGCCTCTGTCCATCCTTTTCCGTCAAGAACCATGAGGTTTTTCGGGTACTTGGCGCATGCGTCGTCTGCCTTTGACAGCAGATTCTCCTTTTCTTTCAGTGACTCATAAAGACGCTGGAATGACGTTACCAGTAACCTACCATCCAGCTTTGCTATCACACTTTCCTTTCCAAAATAAGTATAAGGCCCGAGCGTTCCGAGGTCGTGTATGTGGAACTCCCCGTTGATGTGGGCGTCCCTTATCTCCTTGGGGTACACGCTGTTCAGCCAGTAGTTGGATATGACCTTGGACGTTATGTGGACGTTCAGCCCCTGAAGAGAATAAGTCATGTTGCTGTTCTCCCTCACCCTCCAGTCCAGCTCCTCTATGTAATCGTCGACTATCGTTATGTCCCTGAGCAGCTTGGTCACTTCCCTGAGGTTCTTGTGCTGCTCCCTGTAGAGTATGTAGGCCTTGGCGGTCTTCGCATGGCCGTTCTCTATGAGCACCTTCTCCACCATGTCCTGTATGTGCTCCACGCCGGGTATGCCCCCGTCGTCGTACTTCCTTTCGAGAACCCTCACGACGTCCTTGGTAAGCTTCTCCGCGATCGTCCTGTCCTTCCCGCCGACTGACTGCGCCGCGGCCCATATGGCCTTGGTTATCTTCTCCGTGTCGAACTTCACGACCCTGCCGTCCCTTTTCCTTATCTTCCCGATCTTCGGCTTCATCATCACACCTTCCTTAATCGCATCCCCTGTTTTTCGACTCTATGCTTTTCCTGAGCTTCCGGAGCTCCTTCTCGAAGGAGCTCAGGTCCGTGAATTCCCTGTATACTGACGCGAACCGTATGTATGCCACCTTGTCGAGGTCCCTGAGCCTTTCCATCACGAGCTTTCCTATCTGGGCGCTGGGGACTTCCTTCTCCCCATAGTTCCTGAGCTCGCCCTCGACGCCGCTGACGAGCTTCTCGACCTGCTCCCTCGGTATGGGCCTCTTCTCGCATGCCCTCAGGATGCCGGCGAGCAGCTTCTCCCTGTCGAAGCTCTCGCGCCTGCCGTCCTTCTTGAGCACCGATAGGCCCGTCAGCTCTATCCTCTCGTAGGAAGTGTACCTCTTTCCGCATTTCAGGCACTCCCTTCTCCGCCTTATCGAGTCCGTCTCGGGGGCGTCCCTCTTGTCCACGACCTTGCTCTTCACTTCGAGGCAGTACGGGCATTTCATAGCGTCACCATTCTACAGCCGTGGCTGGTTTTCAGTCGATATAAAATGTCACTGGAATGTGACAAAACACAACATATTGTGTCCCAGACACAACTTCCAATACAATATTGGTCCAAGGGGGTATATAAAGATTTATTTCCTCGGACATATAGAATTGGAAATATTTCTTTGAAAATATTCTAATCTTGATACCGTTCTTTGAAAGAATCTCTCATGCCCTTTTTAAGATATCTCTTCTCCTTTCCCTTTGCATGATGCCTGATATTATCGAGACCATCTGCTGTCCCGAGAAAGAATGTCTTTGCACCAAAATATCCTATTCCAACAGCGTCAGTATAACCATCGGAGTTGACATCATCCACGTGTTTTATTTCTCGTGGATGCCTGATTACATCACGGGTTATCAAGTTGCAGGTAGAAGACCACCGACTGTCGATATAGCAACGTATCCCATAAAACCTATGTTCGTTACCATTCTACCAAAACCGTAATATTTACTGAATCTCATATCCAAACATGAACAATAACCTTTTTAAAGGTATTTTCTATCAAACTTTTAAACTTAGGCATACCTAAATATTGACTATGGTGAGGCACAGGATGCATGAAAGGGTGCGCTCCACTGAGAGCGTCGAGGAGTATCTCGAGACGCTGTGCAGGCTCGCGGAGAGGGGGGAGAGGCTCAGCACTAAGAATATAGCCGGAAAGCTCGGCGTCTCCCAGGCAAGCGTCTCTGAGATGCTGAAGAGGATTGAGAGGGAGGGTTATGTCACTCACGCCCCGTACAAGGACGCTGTCCTTACCAAGAGCGGGAGGCTTCTTGGCGGAAAGATGCTGGGAAGGCACAGGCTCCTTGAGAGGTTCCTCGAAGGCATGGGCATGCGGAGGAACCGCATCCACGGGGAGGCATGCAGGCTCGAGCATCATGTTTCCGACGAGCTCGAGTGCATCATAAAGAAGAAGCTCGACGGCCCGCCCGAAAGGGGGCTGCACAGCCTCGTTGACCTCAGGAACGGCCAGGAAGGAGAGCTGGTGGCCATAGACGGGGGAGCAAGGGCGGTTAAACGCCTCGAGGACATGGGGCTGACGCCGGGCGCGGGGATAAGGGTCACGCGCTCCGCTCCCTTTTCCGGACCCGTCGAGGTCCGCATCCGCGATTCCTGCCTGGTGATAGGAAGGGGCATGGCGGCCAAGATATTCGTGAAGGTGAAAGGATGAAAAGGCTGACCGTCGCCCTCGCCGGCAACGCGAACGTCGGCAAGTCCGTCATTTTCAACGAATTCACGGGCCTTCACCAACACATAGGCAACTGGCCGGGGAAGACCGTGGAGAAGGCAGAAGGGACGCTTCACCACAGGGGTTATGAGATAGACGTCATAGACCTTCCGGGCATATATTCCCTTTCGACGTATTCCCTCGAGGAGGTCATAACCCGCGAGTACATAATCAACGAGAAGCCGGATGTGGTCATAAACGTCGTGGACGCTTCGGTCCTCGAGAGGAACCTTTACTTCACCATTCAGCTCCTGGAGCTCGGGAGGCCGATGGTCATAGCACTCAACCAGATGGACCAGGCCAAGAAAAAGGGCATAGCCCTGGACTGCAGGAAGCTGGAGAAGGCCCTAGGCGTTCCCGTAATCCCGACCATAGCCGTGAAGGGCAAGGGCATGCAGGAGCTCCTTGAGAAGGCCGTTCGGGCCGCTGAGGAGAAGAAGGCGCCGAAGCCCCTCTATTACGGGAAGGAGATAGAGGGCGCAATAACCAAGGTCGGCAGGAAGCTTGAGACATCGGGGACGGCGTACTCGAAGAGGTGGCTCGCGATAAAGCTGCTTGAGGGCGACAGGGAGGTCAGGAAGCTGCCACTCGACAGGGAAGCGCTTTCCGAGACGGCGAAGGTTTCGAAATCCGTCGAGCATCTCCACCACCATTCGTGCCCCACGGCCATGGCATGCGAGATGTACGCGAAGGCGGCGGGCATCGCGGAGGACGTCCAGCTCAGGACAAAGATGAAAAAGAGGTTCTCGGAGAAATTCGACGACCTGAGCACCCACAAGATATGGGGCTACCCCGTGATGGCCGCGCTGCTCCTTGCCATGTTCTTCGGCATATTCGGGCTCGGGAACATCGTGGCCGTGTACATAGAGGGCTCATTCACTTTCCTGATAGCGCCGCTCGGGCAGATTGGCGGTATCGCAGGGGAACTGATATTAGCCCTGGCCGAGGGAATAGTGGCCACGCTCACGGTCGTGATACCCTACATACTTCCGTTCTACCTGATACTGGGGCTCCTTGAAGGCTCGGGGTACATGGCAAGGATAGCGTTCCTTATGGACAGTGTGATGCACAGGATGGGGCTCCACGGGAAGGCGTTCATACCGCTCATGATGGGCTTCGGGTGCAACGTTCCCGCATGCCTCTCGTGCAGGGTCATGGAGACCCACAGGGAAAGGCTCATCGCGGTTTTCGTCACCACGCTGATACCCTGCGCGGCCGTCACCACGGTCATACTTGGTCTCGTCGGGAGGTTCGTCGGCATATGGTGGGCGCTCGGCCTTTACGTGATAGACGCCGCGATAGTGCTGGCGCTGGGGCGCGTAGCCTTCAAGGCGTTTCCGGGAGAGCCTTCGGGGCTGATAATGGAGATGCCGCCGCTCAGGATGCCCCACATATCAACCGTACTGAAGCAGGCGTGGTTCAAGATAGAGGGATTCGTCAGGATCGCGTTCCCTGTTATAATCGCGGCAACGCTCGCCATAAAGGCGCTTGAGATAATCGGTGTGATAGGGGCCGTGTCCGGTGCAATATCGCCGGTCACCGTCTGGTGGCTGGGACTGCCGGCCGTTTCCGGAATACTGCTAATATTCGGCATACTGAGGAAAGAGCTCACCATCGTGATGCTGGCGGCGCTCATGGGCACCACCAACTTCGCCCTCGTCCTGACACCAGTGCAGATGCTGGTCTTCGCCCTCGTGACGATGCTCTACATACCGTGCGCCTCGACCATCGCGGCGCTCGTGAAGGAGACGGGATGGAAGAGGGCGCTTTACATAACCGTCTTCGAGATAGCTTTCGCGATAGTCGCAGGCGGGATTTTCTACAGACTGTTGCTTCTTCTTGGAATATAAATGTCACTAAATGGTAGTTAAAATAGATACCTTTATAAACACATAATCCGATAATCTATTAAAAAGTAAGTGATAGAGATGAGGATCTTCAATGGCTTAAAAGGGTATATTCCAGGGGCTTTTGCTTTATTTGAAATAGTGTCTTCCTGCGTGGCTCCTTCAGAATCAACAAATTACTTCAGGAAACTCGACTATGCGATGGATAAATTGGGAGTCGGTGACACTTCAATGCTAGTATTTCTGCCGGATGGCTACATTACATCAAAAATTGTTAAAGGGACACTAACGACACTGGCCGGAATTGAGGCAGGAACCGTTAAGGTCGTAAGGACGAATGGAAGATACTTCGCACAGGGTTCTTACAGTCAGGTACTGAACCCGGAAGCCATGGAGAAGGTTTGCAGGGATTCTGACACCAACGAGGACAAGATAATAACGTGGGAAGAGGCAACCAGGCACTCCATGGAACTTTATGAAGAACATGCCAAGTAAAAGCCAGGTTTTTATGGCACTCTCATCTTTGAAAATTAATTTCACTTCAGCCTCACGGCCTCCAGGTTCTTGGGGGCGAGCGTCTCGCACTTGAATATCTTGTGGGCGTCCTTCGCGAACTCGACGCACCTGCTGCTCTCGCCGTGGTTGACCAGTATGCGCTCCAGCCTCCCCGGGAGGTTGTAGATGTAGCTCACCAGCTGCTTCCTGTCCGAGTGGCCGGAAAGCCCGTGGACCGAGTGCACCTCCATGTTGACGGGAACGGTCACGGTCTTGCCGCCCTCCTTGCCTATGGGCACCTCGTTCCAGCCCTTCTGCAGCCTCCTTCCCAGGGTGCCTTCGGCCTGGTAGCCCACGAAAATGAGCATGTTCTTCTTGTCCGGGGCGAACGCCTTGAAGTACTCCACGGCCGGCCCGCCTATTAGCATGCCGGACGTGGCTATGACGACACCCGGCTCGTTGGAGTCCAGTATCTTGTTCCTCTCCTTCGGGACCACCCTCTTGAATATCTCGTTGGTGAACGGGTTCTCTCCCTTGTGGAAGATGTCCCTCTGGACGTATCTTGAAAGGTATTCGGGGTAGGCCGTGTGTATGGCAGTCGAGTCCCAAAGCATCCCCTCCATCCAGACCGGATACTTGAATCCGTTTCCCGCCAGCACGGCCATGACCTCCTGGGCCCTGCCGACGGCGAACGACGGTATGAGGACCTTCCCTCCCCTTTCCATGACCTTGTTGATGAGGTCCATGAGCTCCTGCTCGGATTCGCGCCTTCCCGGCATCAGGTTGTCGGAAGCGCCGTAAGTGGACTCTATCAGAAGGGTCTCGACCCTCTGGAACTTCGTGGAGGCCGCGTCGAAAAGCCTGCTCGGGCCGAACTTTATGTCGCCCGTGTAGAGGACATTGTGCAGCCCGTCGCCTATGTGCAGATGCACTACCGAAGCGCCCAGCAGGTGGCCTGAAGGCTCCAGGGTCAGGCGCACGTCGGGAGTGATGTCGCTGACCTCCCCGTAATCCAGTGCTATGGTGTGCTTGACTGCCTTCTCGACGGACTTCTTGGTGTACCAGACCTTCTTGCCCTCCCTCTGGCAGACGTCGACGAAGTCCAGGCAGAGGAGCACCATGGTGTCCCTCGTGGGCGCCGTGCAGTAAAGCGGGCCCTCGTAGCCGTTCTCATAAAGCCATGGGATGAAGCCGCAGTGGTCAAGGTGGCTGTGGCTGAGCACCACGGCGTCCAGCTTCCCTATGTCAAAATCCGGCGACTCTGTGTATGGAACGTCGTCCGTTCCCACGTCCACGCCGAAATCCAGTAGTATGTTCGAGTTCGAGGTCTGGAGCATGATGCCGCTCCTTCCTACCTGCCTCCCGCCCCCGAGATACGAAAGCCTTATCCATTCCTTGTCCTTCTCGACCCTGGGAGGGGAGTTTATCCTCTGGCCTATCTTGTTGAGGAACACCTTCCTGTACGGTATCTCGCTGTGGAGCAGGTTCCTGACGGCCCTGACTATCTCCGACTCTATCGCGGGCGCCCTCTCTATCTTCGGGAGCCAAAGCGTCTCGGACTTTATCTTCCTGTAGGTTTCCCCGCCCTTGCCTATGACAAGGCCGGGCTTGGCGGACTCTATCACGACCTTGCCCAGCTCGGGCTCGAAGTATATGGCCTTTATATCGGCATCCTTCGGCACGATGGCCTCTATCTTCTTCTTGGCCTTCTCCGGGTCCAGCGTGATGGTCTGGTCAGGCCTTATCTCTATCCTCTTCTTGAGGCTGGACACTATGTTCCTGACCACGCCCTCGCTTTCCCTGAAGAACGTCTTGTTCTTGGTGTATAGCACCATCTCGGAGCCCTCGAACTTGGCTTCTGATATCTCCGCGTCCTTGGGTAGATGCGTCTCTAATTCCTTTAACAGACTCATATTCGTCTCCTGAAAAAACTGACTGAAAATATGACAAAAAACATTCACGCTGCGATCTTCTTGACCTCTTCGTCGCTGACCCTCTTGAAGCCCGCGCCGGAAATGACCACGGCGTCTATTCCGCTGCCTCCCGATGCGATGTCCCTCTTCGTCGCGGCCCTCACGGACCTGATTGCAAGCCTCTTCGCCTCTTCGATGGTCATGCCATCCTTGAACTCGTTCTCGAGCACGCCGAAGGCTATAGGTGAGCCTGAACCCGTCGAGAAGTACTTCTCTGGCATCACTGAGCCGTCGGGCGACATGGTGAAAAGCCAGGGCTTCTGGTCGTATCCCGCGACGACTAGCTGCACTATGTACGGGTAAAACCTTCTTGAGTACAGGATGTTGGCTATCAGGGTGGAAGCCGCCTCGGTGCCCATCTTCCTTCCTTCCTGAAGCTCGTAAAGCTTCAGCTCAGCCCTCACGTACCTGATGAGCGCCTGCGCATCCCCGACCACGCCTGCTATAGTCATGCCGAGCTTGTCGTCGATCTGGTATATCTTCTCGGCGTCCTGGCTTGCCACGAGGTAGCCCATGGTGGCCTTCCTTTCCGCGGCTAACACGACCGCACCGTTCGCCATTATTCCGACGGTTGTCGTCCCCGTCTTCATGTTCTTCTCGATTTGCTCCATCATGAGAATCAGCGCCGTTCACTGAAATTGATTAATTTATTGAACATAGTACTTATAAATCTTTGCTCAGGTGGGTATCGTGACGGCACCCCTCCTGGATGCGATGAGGCTGTGCACGAGTTCCGCGAGGGAGTTCAGCAGGCCCTGCGCCTGCCCCATGTCCATCTGTATCTTCGAAGGCTCCAGTATCTCCACGCTCGAGGGCGCGTAGTTCAGTATGAGATAGGCAAGCGTGTCGAACCTTCTGGCCACCATTTCGGCCTCGACCACCTGCGAGAACGCCTCCTTGATGTTCCGGAACGGGCTCTTCACCTTCTGGGCTTCCTCTAACTTCTCGCTGTATATGATGAGGTCCTCCTCCTTCTTCATCAGCTCCATGTGCTTTCTGAGGCTGTTCTCGGCCGCCTCCTTTGAGACGGCAAGGACCTCTATGTCCATCCTCACCTTTATCCAGCCGTCCTTGAGCCTCTTCTTAGCAGTTTCCATGACGTCTTCCGCCATAACCATTAAAGGCGGGTCATTATTTAAATGTCTTGCTAGGCCCACTTCTTCCCGGCTATCGGGACACTGGTCCCGCATTTGAGGCACTTGCCCCCATGGTAGACCGTGCTGTACCCCGACCGCTCTATGATGACTTGGCCGCACTTCGGACAGAACGTGGATTCCTTGTCGGTACGCGCGTTGCCCAGGTACACGTAGTTCATGCCCTCCTTCCTTGCGATTCCGTGGCATTTCTCCAGGGTCTCCAGCGGCGTCGGGGGCACGCCCGTCAGCCTGTGCTGCGGGAAGAAGGCGGAGAAGTGGAGCGGCACGTCGGGGCCGAGATTGTCCCTGACCCACATGACAATCTTCAGTATTTCCTTCCTGTCATCGTTGTAGCCCGGGATGACGAGGGTCGTTATCTCCGTCCAGACACCATGCTTCTTGTAGGCGAGCAGCGCGTCGTACACGGGCTTTATGCCGGGCGCCATGCACACCTTCCTGTAGAATCCGTCATTGCCTTTCACGTCCACGTTGACGGCGTCCAGGTACTTAGACGCATGCTTTATGGCCTCCGGGGTCGTGTAACCGTTGCTCACCCACACGTTGTAGAGCCCGGCCTTGGAGGCGAGCTTCATGGTGTCATAAGCATATTCGTAGAATATGGTCGGCTCCGTGTACGTGTATGCTATGCCTTTCACGTCCCGGCTTTTCGCCAGTTCAACGATTTTCTCGGGCTCGATGCTCTCACCAAAAATGTCCCTAGGCTGGGATATCTCCCAGTTCTGGCAGTGCATGCACCTGAAGTTGCACCCGACCGTCGAGATGGAAAGGCAGTCGGTCCCCGGCGCGAAATGGAACAGCGGCTTCTTCTCTATGGGGTCCACGGCCACGGAGCAGGCCTTTCCGTAGACCAGTGAGTAGAGCTTTCCCTTCACGTTTTTCCGGACTCCGCAGAAGCCAGTCCTGCCGTCGCCTATGCCTTTGCAGCGGCGCGCGCAGAGACGGCAGTCGACCTTGCCGCCCTTAGCTTTGTCCCAGAAGAGAGCCTCCTTCATGCTTTTATATAAATTTGCTAAACTAATAAAAGCCAAAAGCCTCTGTAGCTCATCAGGCTTTTACGGGAGCTGACCGCTTCCACAAAAGCCCGAACGGCAAAAGAGGAAAAAAGGGCCTCTGTAGCTCAGCCGGTAGAGCGATCGTTTCGTAAACGATAGGTCGCGGGTTCAAATGCACCTTTTGCACAGGTAGACGTGCAAAACGCGCCCGAAAGTAAGCTGGCGCACGTGCTGAAATTCCCTCCAGAGGCTCTACTTCTTCTCTATTACGACCTTCTTCGTCATGCCGTACGGATACCTGCTTATCACGGACTTCTTCTCCATCCTGCTGAGAACCCTGTGCAGTCTTACCTTTGGCATGCCGGTACGGTTGGAGAGCTCCTTCTGGGTCAGCTCCCCTCCGGCCTTCTTCAGCTCTTCCATGACGGACTTCTCTTCTGGCAGGAGAAGGGCTTTCTCCACTTCCTCCCTGAGGAGGCCCGTTTCCTTTTCCCTGATGAGATACCACATCGAAATTCCCGCGATTATGAACGCGACGCCGCCAAGCAAATCTATCAGAGACTCGCTGGGGAACTGGCGGTTCATCTGCATCCTGAAGTCCCTGAAGCCCTCGGTCAAGTTTCCGTTCGGCGGTGTAGGCAACATGGAGGCGTTCATACCGTCAAACATGGCGTTCCTGAACCAGAAATCGTAAACCTGGGAAACGAAGTTTACGAGAAAATAGCCTCCGAATATGAAGCACAAGAACATAACGGCCATGAATTTCTTCTTCATCAGTCTCACCATTTAATGGTTACAAGTCGTTTCACGTTTGTTATATAATCCGTTTCAGCTTTAAAAAAGTTGTTTCAGTCCGTTTCAACATACATAGATATACCGTTTCATCCACTCTTTCTTCCATGGAAAAGCAGATAATACAGCTGAAGGACGTCTGGAAGATATACAGGATGGGAGAAGTGGAGGTGCCTGCTCTCAGGGGTGTGGAGCTCGATGTAAGCAGGGGCGAGTTCCTCGCCATATCCGGTGCGAGCGGAAGCGGGAAGAGCACGATGATGAACCTTGTAGGATGCCTCGACGTGCCAACCAGGGGAAGCATATATCTGGACGGCCGGGACATCTCGAAGCTCAGCGAATCGCAGCTGGCAAGCACGAGAGGCCGGAAGATCGGCTTCATATTCCAGCAGTTCAACCTGATTCCGACGCTCAGCGCGCTGGAGAACGTGATGCTGCCGCTTGCATTTCAGGATGAGGATGATCCGGTGGCCAGAAAAAAATCAACAGAGCTTCTAAAGATGGTCGGCCTCGGGGACAGGATAAATCACCTTCCCTCGCAGCTTTCAGGCGGCCAGATGCAGAGGGTCGCGATCGCGAGGTCGCTCGCCGTGGACCCCGAGATAATACTCGCGGACGAGCCCACGGGAAACCTCGACAGCAAAACAGGCGGGTTCATAATCGATTTTCTCAGGAAGGTTCACAGGGACGATGACAAGACCATCATAATGGTGACGCACGACCTTCACCTTGTTAAATTCGCGGACAGGGTGGTCTACCTCAAGGACGGCCAGATCGAAAGGATAGAAAAGAGGAGGGTGGCAAAATGAAATCATGCGGATACTACTGCAGGAATATAAACCCTGAACACGAGTTCTGCAGCCAGTTCAATATAACAAGGAGGTTTTCAAGATGAGAATAGATATTTTGACAGCAGCGCTTTTACTGGCTTTGTGCATTTCCGCGGCCGGCGCGTTTGCCCAGGAATATCCGGCGACGTCCTCGATAGAGGTATCGCTGGTTAATCAGAATCCCGACCCCGCCAGGGCAGGCGACACGCTGGAGTTGAGGTTCATGGTGGAGAACAAGGGCGGAACGGATGCCACGAACGTCCGGTACGAGCTCGTCCCGAAATACCCTTTCGTGAAAATACCGGGAGAGGACTACACGGTAACCATAAGCAAGATTTCAGCCTATCAGCTTGGCGACGACTCGGCAACAATAAAGTTCGAGGTCATGGTCGACAAAAATGCCGTGAAAGGGGTCAATGAGATAGAACTGAGAAGGATATACAGCACCGGATCGAGCACAACAAAAAGCTTCGAGATAGACGTCAGGGGAACCGAGTACGCCCAGATAATATACGTTGACAAGGCGAAGCTTTACCCCGGCAACGAAACCCCGCTGACGTTCACCATCACGAACGTGGGGAATTCGCCCCTGAGGGATCTGGTTTTCTCATGGAGCGAGGAGGACGGTGTCATTCTTCCGGTATATTCCGACGACACGAAATACATAAAGAGCATAGACGTCGGCGAATCGGTGGAAGTCGAATACACAGTCGTTGCGGACGTGAACGCCGACCAGGGACTTTACCAGCTGGACCTTACCCTCCAGTATGAAACGGAGTCGGGCGTCACGGAGGAGTTGAGCACAAAAGCGGGCATCTTTATCGGCGGCGAGACGGATTTTGACGTGACGTTCTCCGAGAGTTCGGAAGGCGTGACATCACTCTCGCTGGCAAACGTAGGCAACAACCCCGCTTACTCAGTGACGGTCAGAATCCCGGACCAGCCTAACTACAGGGTGACGGGCAGCACTTCGACGATAGTGGGCAATCTGGACAAGGGCGACTATACGATAGTGTCTTTCCAGATAAGCCAGAGCACCGCCGCGGCCTTCAGCCCCCAGAACTTCAGTCAGATGACGCCTGATCAGAGGACAGCCATGAGGGATTCCGCGGCACGGACTGAGGGATTGGACAACAGCCTCGAAGTGCTCATAGAGTACACGGACACGACCGGAATAAGGCACGTGGTCGAGAAGGACGTCCCTATACAGTTCAGGGCAGCTGATACCGACACAGCAACGGCCACGACCAGGTTCGCAAGGCAGTCCGTTGTTTCATCGCCGTACGCGACCTACGTGATGTACGGGGAGCTGGTGGCGGTATTGGTTGTGGCCCTGGTGTGCTACAGGAAGAGGGAGAAGATCAAGGCGCTGATAGGCAAGAAAAAGAAAGGCTGAATGCATGAAAGCGAGGAAATCCTTCAAGCTAGCAGTGAATATACTGAGGCACAGCAGGCTGCGTAGCTGGCTTACCATAATAGGCATAGTCATAGGAGTAGCGGCCGTGGTGGCCATAGTCTCCATAGGAGAAGGCATGCAGCAGAGCCTTGAGAGCAACCTCGGCGGCCTCGGGGCAGACATAATCACGGTCTCTCCCGGTGCTTCACGGGCCACGGGAGGGTTCAGGGTTTATACGGGGGGCGGTGAGCCGCCGGGCGGCTTCAGCACCAGCAGCACGAGAAGCTCGGCCACTGAGACAAAGAACCTGACCATAAGGGACATACAGGCTATCAGGTCAGTGGACAATGTGGGGATAGTCACGGGCACGGTCTCCGGCCGGGGAGAGCTCTATTACCTGGCAGAAAAGACGACGGTCTCGGTCACTGGCGTCGATCCGGTAGCGTGGAACGGGATAACGACGGCTTCTCTCGCATCGGGGCGCTTTCTCGGCGCCGGCGATTATAACGCGATTCTGGTAGGGAGCAGGGTAGCCAGCAGGATGTTCAAGCAGCCCCTCTCTGTGAACAGGATTGTCACAATCGAGGGGGTGAACTTCAAGATCGTGGGAATACTGAACGAAAGCGGCGGCATGATGGGAGGCGGAAGCGACAGCGGCATAATCATGCCCATCGAGGCCGCAAGGGCCGTCCTTGACGACGTTGGGACCAGCAAATTCGACTCGATCATGGTAAAGGTTGCGGATGCCAGTCTCGTGGAAGAGACCATGTCCGATATCGACGCCAGGCTCATGCTCACGCGCCACGTCACGGACAGGACCAAGGACTACAGCGTCTCTTCATCCGTGGCCATGCAGGAAACCATAAATACAACCATGGAATCCATGACGCTCTTCCTGGCTGCCATCGCCGCGGTATCGCTCCTCGTGGGCGCCGTGGGCATCGCCAACACCATGTTCACAACGGTCCTCGAGAAGACCAAGGAGATAGGCATAATGAAGGCGATAGGCGCGAAGAACAGGGACATAATGGTCATATTCCTCATGAACTCCGCGCTTGTGGGCGTCATCGGGGGTGTGATAGGAATCACACTCGGTACTCTGGCTTCATCATTGATGGACCTGGGAGGCACCGTGTCCGGAGGCGGGATGATGGGAAGGATGTTCGGTTCCACGCTCGTGACACCCCAGCTGGTTTTCTACGCGATGGCGATAGCGATAGGCATCTCTATGGTTGCAGGACTGGTTCCCGCCTACAGGGCATCGAAACTCAGGCCGGTTGACGCCCTGAGATACGAATGAAGCTTTTTAGGAAAAATCTTCAGCAAAAAAGGAAGCATTCACGGAAAAACAGGAGATTCCTAGCCGAACGCCGCGTCAAGCAGCTCCACTACCGGCGAGAACGGCTGGCAGTAGAACGCGTCCCTGTTGAAGTTCGTCGAGCAGATGAAGACCACGAAGAAGATGAACAGGATGAGGAGTATGAGGAGTATTCCTACCGTCTTTATCGGGCTGCTTATCTGCATGAAGTATTCTTCTTTACAGGGATTTTTAAAGCGATAGTGTGCATACAGTAATCATGGGCCGCGAAGAGGATAAGGAAGACTACTTCGAGCACCTCGACAAGAAGCGCTACAAGGGCAAGTACAAGAAGCGCGTCCCCCTGCGGAAGATAAATGGCGTGCAGTGAGTCCCTTATTTAAAATTTTCTTTGTATATAGCTGCTTATGCGGGAAGTTGCAGGATATATGGGAGCTATAGGGTTTTCGATAGACTACGAGAGCATGAGGTTTTCCGTCACGGTTCAGGACATAGAAGATTCCGGACGCAAGAGAGATTTTAGAAACCATTATTTCTATCTCCCTGAACATGTTTTCAAGGGAATCGACGAAGCTGTCTATGACAAGACGTTTGAAGATGGGCACGGCGTGAATTTCAATTATTTCGTTGAGATGAGCGACGGGGCCAGAAAGAAGCTCGGTGTATACGCGGATGCCATAGAAGCTGACGTGAAATATAAAAATGAATTGAGCTTTATGAAGCACGAAGCATTGCCCGAGGACGACATCGTCATACAGATACCGAGCCCGATTCGCATACGCAGCAGGGATTTTGCCCGCCGGGCCTTTGACGCGAAGAAGTGAGCAGATACTTTTTAATACACCAGAGTCCTATCTTATCTTCAGTGGGGTCTTGAGGTAGTTTGGCTATCCTGGCGGGCTCCAGAGGTCATCTGGAGAGCTGACGGGTTTATTGAGGCTTCGATAAGCCGGATGATAGGAAGAAACCCGCATACATGGGTTCAAAGGCACCCTTTAGCCCAAGTAAACGTGCTAAAGCGCGCGCCGGAAAACAAGCTGGCGCAGCGAAACATGCGGAAGCATCGGGAATGTTTTCCCTTGCATCCGCTGCTGCGGAAGCGGACATTCCGGGAGCGCTTTTCGCGCTTGCATGCGAAAAGGGTTCTGGGAATCCCATAGACCCCACTTTCTTTTTATTTTGTTTCAGACGCCAAAGTATCGGTTTGTTTACGGGATTAGTACATGTTGATATTACTCATCGAGCCCGACAATAACGTATTTTTTCTTTAGTTCAGTCAAAATATCAGGAGGAAGTTCCTTATCGGTATGTATCTGACATCCCCCATCTTTGTATGCGTTTAAGGTCACATCGTAATTATTCATATCAGTTATCGCATTTTTTGCTGCTTGAACTCCAATAATATTGTGCCCTTTTATCAGATATCTGAATCCCAATACCATAGACCCCACTTTATTATTTTTCCATGCTCAGCACTCTGTATCTGCGGCTGAAAGGGAAGATTTTCCTGACCTTAAGGTTTTCTATGATGTCCCCTTCCTGAACGCTGCCCGAGGGGAACCTGAGAGTGCCATCAAATCCTTTAATCCCGACCTCTGTGCAGGTGGGCCCGGTGTGGAATTCCGGGTAAACATCCCACGGGTTCCCGACGGGATCGGCATATTCAATGACGGCATTTGATATCGTCACTGGAGGGTTACTGTCGTGCCATCCCTTGCAGATACCTGCCAAAGTGTATAAACCTAAGATAGTGATCATCACTTTTGCGGCGTAATTCCTTCCTGGAACCATTAAGCTAATTTGGTGGAAAATAATTTAAGCCTTCAGTATCTTCGCCTTGACTTCCCCGAAGTGCTTGGGGAGCGCTTCCGGTGCCGCCTTCGCCTTTGCGTATCCCGAGAATGTCTTCTTGTACCCGGCTGCGCTCTCCTTCTTCAGGTGCTCGGCGTATGCGGAGATGTGCTGGCCTCTGAGCCTGTCGTCATCCGGCGCTATCTCCTCCGAGAACGGCACCCTGAGGCCGGCGTCGGCCGCGCCCCTGAGCGCTGCGTATATCCTGCTGCCCTTGGTGGACCTGTAGAGGCCCGCATCGAGGATTGCTTCCTTGACCTTTCCCTTTGCCCTGATGCCGCAGAGGAGCCCGGTAAGGTAGGCTGCAGGTATGTTTCCCGTGCCCGCTTTCCATCCGAACTTGGCGAGTTCCTTTGAATCCACGGTGCAGACGGTTTTGTCTCCCGCGGGCTGGTATTCGACCAGCTGGCATACCACGTTCCTGGCGGACTTCCTTATGACCAGTCTCGCCTTTCCGCTCTTGAGAAGCCTCAACCTGTTCTGGTAATCGGTCTTCATAGTCCTCCTTCTCCTGTGGGGGACTATGACTTTCCTGCCTCTAGGCATTCGCTTCACCCCTTCCCTTGAGAAGGCCCTTGTCTTTCAGGTACGCAAGCATGTGCTTCTTGTTCCTGAACTCGCCTCCCTTGGACCTCTTGTACATCGGACCGTAAACGCCCTTCCCTATCTGGCCGCTGTCCCTGAGCTCCCCGAGCAGAACCCTCTGCGCCCTCAGGTTCCTCATCCATACGTCCTTCTTGCTCAGCCTTGAGTGCTTCGTGCCGCTCCTCTTTCCGGTGCCCCTGCCGCGGCCCTTCTTCTTCTGCGACAGCCTCTTCCTGGCATCCGTCCTGGTTGTGCCCTTCTTCTGCCTCTTGCTTATGAGGCCCTTGACTATCAGATGCCTCACGTCGTTCCTGGTCAGCGCCTCCTCTATGTCCTTTTCCTGCGCCATCTTCACCCTCTTCGGGCTGCATTTCATGACTTTCGCGGCAAGCCTTTTCTGGTATGACGTGTCCATAAGAATCACTCGTCCTTCTTGGCTTTCCTGTCAGCCTTCTCCTCAGCTTTCTGCCGCGCCCTTTTAGGTGCGGATTTTGCCGGCTCCGGCTTCTCCTCTTCCTCTACGGCTTCTTCAGGCTTCTCCTCCCCGGCCTGGGCCGGCGCGCTCTCGCCGCCGAAGTCCTCTATGGTGTACTTGAAGTCGGAGTCCTTCTTGACCTTTCCCCTCTTCTTCAGGATTTCCCTCGCGAGCAGCATGAAAATCAGGGCCATCGATTTCTTTCCGTTGTTGTTGGCCGGTATAATGAGGTCCACGTCGCTGGCCTCGTTGAACGTGTCGCAGAGGGCAATCATCGGTATCCTCTTCTTCTTGGCCTCCTTTATCGCGTTCTCGTCGACGAGCGGATCGACCGATATGACCACGTCGGGCTCGAAGAAATCGCTGTATGACGGGTTCGTCAGCGTTCCGGGCGAGAACCTGCCGGCTATGGCCTTGGTTCCCGTAACCTCCGCGAACTTGATTATGGCCTCGGCAGCGTTGCTCTTCCTCGAAACGACAAGTATGTTATCGAACTGCGAGAGGAAATTCGCAGCCACGGCTATCCTCATGTCCACTTTCCTCAGGTTGAAGACCGCGAGGCCGTCATCCCTTATCTTGTAAACGAACTGCCTGAGGTACTTCGTGCACGACTTCATGCCTATGTGCACCCCCGCAGACAGGTAATCGGTCCTTTCCGCTAACATAGCCAACACATCTTATATAATGAACAGTTATTAATAATTTTCGTAATAATTGGCTCTTTAAAAATATAAATGCGTATCTCAGGCGGGCCTCTGCGCCGCTTCCCGGGGTTTCTCTGCGGGTCCTTCGGCCTTCCTCGTGATCCCTTCAAGCAGGAACTTGGGAAAGAAGGTCTTCTTGTAGGTGTGGTAAAGCGGCACGCTTTCCGCCTGCTGTATCAGCGGTGCGAAGAGATGCCTTATGTCCATCTCTATGGTCCTCCTCTCCATGACGTCCTTCGACTCTATCGATATCTCCATGTCCCATTCGCCCAGCGTCTTGGTTATGCACCTTACGTTCGGGTGAACCCTCAGGTATCCTATGAACTTGCTCTCGAGGTCCGATGTTATGTTGTGGTACCTTATCATGAGGAGGCTCGGCGTGTAACCAGCCTTTCTCGTGTCCCAGAGTGGCCGGGAGCCACGTATGACGCCTTTTTCCTTCAGCCTTTTCATCCTCTCTATAACGGTCTTGACGCTGAGCGAAAGCTCCGCCGAGATGCTCACGGCACTCTTCCTCGCGTCGTCTGCGACAAGGTCAAGCATTTCCATATCCTTCTCATCCACCTCTGCGGGTACGCTGTCGCCTCCCATGAGAACCTCGGGGAGAGCGATTTTCCCGTGAGGCAGGTACTTCCTCCCGAACTCCCTCACCACGACCGTTGTCAGGACCGAATAGTTCTGGAGCTGCTGGGGGAACCTGGCCATTATCTCCCTCAGCGTCTTGTTGAACTGCGACGGGTTCCCGGCGAAGAACGAGCATATGAGGTCATAGCTTCCACTGCACGTGGCTATCCAGGAGGTATGGTGCTCCTTTACCAGATATTCTATGAGCTCGTCGAACTTCGTCCGGCTTATGTAGTTCACCCTGAAGTAGACCCTGAAATTGAGCACATTGAATTTGGAGTAGTCGATGAGCGTGAAAAAGCTCTTTATGATGCCCTTCTTCTGCATCGAATTCACGGTGTAGCTTACCTGCTGCTGGCTTCTCCTGATGCTGGTCGCGATCCTTGTCATGGGAGCCCTCGAGTCGAACTCGAGCCTGCCAAGGACGAGCTTCTCGATGTTCGAGAGCCCTTTTCTTGATGACATACTTTGTTATATTGTACTTTTTAGTTAAATTAGTTACTGTTTCAAATAAAAAAATTCAAAAAATTTAATATGATTGGTAAAGTAAATACATTTTACTGAATTTTTAGGGGATATTATGGACTATTACGGCGCTGGAGGCGAGCCCTGGAGGAAGTTCGGAGCCACCGTAGAGGAGTGGAGGGACTGGAAGTGGCAGGCAAGGAACGGAATAACGGACATAGACGGGCTCAGGCGCATACAGGACTTCCACATGACGGATGAGCAGCTTGACATGCTCGGAAGGTTCGGCAGCTGGCCGATGAGGATAACGCCTTATTACGCTTCCCTCATGGGTGACAATCCCACCGGGGTGGGCCCTGACGGGAAATCGACAAGCGATTACGTGAGCCCGGTATTCCTTCAGG
>CAZSYZ010000003.1:0-7821 GCA_964611445.1 uncultured archaeon
CTCAAAGGTGGTTGTCACAAGGCACATAAAAGGAATACACGCCTATGCTGCCATCGTATCGTTTTTCGGCCTGCTTCCCTTGCTCCTCATGCCTTTTTATGGCCTGACGATACCGAGCCCTCCATTGTTAATAGTTTCGCTGATATCGGGGATGTTATGGATATATGCCCTGTTGCCATATTTCAAGGCCCTGCAAATCGACGAAGTCTCCAGGGTAGTCCCCATATGGAAGTTCTGTCCTCTTTTCGTCCTCGTTTTTTCGTTCTTTTTTATATCCGAGAGTCTGGAAGCATATGATCTTCTCGCCTTCGCGTTATTGCTGATCGGCGGCATTCTGATGTCACTCAAGAAGATAAGAGGTACTTTCAGGATAAGCAAAGGATTTTACCTGATGCTTTCTTCAGCCGTATTGTTCGCCATCTCCTATACGATGCTAAAATTCGTCTATATGAATGTGTCCTACCTGGATGGCTTCATCCTGAGCAGACTTGGATCATTCTTAGCCGGTATCCTGTTGTTACCATTTGTAAAATACCGGGCCGGACTTATTGACACATGGCAGAATACAAGCAGCATGGTCAAATATTCCATTCTCGCGTATGGGTTCCTCCAATTCATCGGCATAGCACTGATAAACCTGGCGATGACTTCCGGGCCGGTATCGTTGGTGGCGGCACTCGGCGGATTCCAGTCCCTTTTTGTCCTGTTAATAGCCGCGGTTCTGTCAGTCAGATTCTCGCGCATTCTTGTAGAGGACATAAGCAGGAAGGTAATCATACAAAAAATCGCGGGTATCGCATTACTTGTCACGGGTTCATCCCTGATAGTCATTTTTTAATATGCCGTCGACATTAGAAGATGTGAAGGTGCGGGCATGAAGTACAGGATGATAGACGACCTGACCTCGGACGTGATGTTCGAGGCTTACGGGAAAGACCTCAGGGAGGTCTTCGAGAACGCGGCGGAGGCCATGTTCAGCGTTATCTGCAACCTTAAGGAAGTAGAAGCGGAAAGGGTTCTGGACGTGGAACTGAAAGCAGGCAGGAAGGAGGAACTCATGATAAGCTGGCTCCAGGAGCTCATAGCGCTCGTCGACACGGAAGAGATGTTCTTCTCGAAGTTCGAGGTTACGGAGATTGACGAAAAGCATCTGAAGGCCAAGGTTTATGGCGAAGATATGGTCCAGGAGAAAGGCGGGACCGTCGTGAAGGCCGTCACTTACTACAAATATAAATTCGAAAAGACTAAAGAAGGGTACAAGGTCAATGTGAGCCTTGACATTTAAATACCCTAATCAAAATAAGGTCCGAAACAGGAGGTATGAAATGAAAGAGAAGCTTGAAAAGGTCAGCGAATTCGAATGGAGGCTGCCGAAATCGGCCAGGAAGGAGATGAGGGTAGACGCGAGGATAATCGCGAACCGGAAGATACTGAACGCCATAGAGGATGCGGCGGTTGAGCAGCTGACGAACGTTGCCTGCCTTCCCGGAGTTGTTGAGCCCGTTGTCGGCCTCCCGGACATGCACTGGGGGTATGGTCTCCCAATGGGCGCAGTTTCCGCGTTTGACGCAAAGGAAGGCGTGATATCCGCAGGGCTCTGCGGCTTCGATATCAACTGCGGAATAAATCTGATAAGGACTAACCTTAACACGGAAGACGTCAGAAAGAGGCAGAAAGAGCTCGTGGAAGAGCTTTTCAGGACCATTCCCGTCGGAGTCGGCGGGAAAGGCAAAATAAGGCTTTCCGCCGGCCAGCTGGACGAGGTCCTCGTGAAAGGTTTGGACTGGGCGATAGAGAACGGCTACGCGACCAAGGAGGACAAGGCCGCGACGGAGGAGGGCGGAAGCATGGACGGCGCCGACCCTTCGAAGGTCTCGGACCTTGCAAAGAAGAGGGGCGGACCGCAGCTGGGGACGCTGGGTGCGGGGAACCACTTCCTTGAGGTCCAGAATGTAACGGATGTCATCGATAAATCAACTGCCTCCAAATGGGGAATATCCGGTCCGGGACAGGCTACAATTATGCTTCACTGCGGGTCAAGGGGACTGGGCCATCAGATAGCAACGGACTACCTGAAGATACAGGAGCAGGCCGTGAAGAAATACAAGATATGGCTTCCCGACAGCCAGCTCGCGTGCGCTCCCGCGGAATCACAGGAAGGGCAGGACTTCTTCGCTGCGATGAAGGCCGCCGTGAATTATTCTTTCACCAACCGTGCCGTCATGACGAAGTGGATAAGGAACGTCTTCGAGAAGGTCTTCGGCAGGACGTGGGAAGAGATGGATATGCACACAGTCTATGCCATAGCGCACAACATAGTGAAGCTGGAAGAGTTCGAAATCGGCGGGAAGAAGAGGAAGCTCTACGTCCACAGGAAGGGAGCAACGAGGTCCTATCCGGGCAAGCCCGTGATAATAGCGGGGACCATGGGAACCAGTTCCTACCTGCTCAAGGGCACGGAAACTGCGCTGGAGAAGACGTTCGGCTCATCCGCGCACGGCGCGGGCAGGGCCATGAGCAGGCACGCGGCTATAAGGAAGTTCTGGGGAGGGAAGATAAAGGAGGATTTGTCGAGGAAGGGAATCGAGTCCAGGAGCCCGACCCCGAAGAGCCTTGCCGAGGAGGCCCCGCTTGCGTACAAGGACGTCGAGTCCGTCGTGGATTCCGTGCACGGCGCCGGCGTGAGCACAAAGGTCGCGAGATTCGAGCCTGTGGGCGTCATCAAGGGTTAAATATAATAATAAATACTTTTAATATTCGGAATCAACTTTATAGAGGACAGAGGTGAAAAGATGCCGGTAAACAAGGGATATACCAGGGGATGGAAGCACGGAAAGGAGAGGGGAAAGGAGACGCTGGTCATATGCGCTTTCTGCGGAAGAAAGGTCCCGAAATACAAGACATTCTCCGTTGTCCGCGGTTTCAGGATAACCGATCCCATGCTCAAGGAAGAACTCGGCATGAGGGGCAGGGGCATGTCGCTCATGAGCAGCAAGATGTATGCCTGCCCCGGCTGCGCGAGACACAGGCACATAGTCAGAAGAAAGAAAAGGTAGGTTCATGAGATCCCTGAAAGATTTGAAGTCCCTGAAGGAAATCAAAAACCTCAGGGAAATTTTCAGGAAAGGTGAGGCAAGGACCTATCCTAAATTCTCCGTAAAGGAGCCCGGATATCTTATAGACCTCCCGGAGACAAAATCCGTAAAGAACCTTGACATCACGTATCCCCTTCTCGAACCGCTCGCTTCCGTGAACATAAAATGGATGCCGGAAAAGAAGTCCCTTAAATACATAGTGATAGAGCCGAAGCTGACGGATGGTGAAAAGGAGACACTGGAGAAGATAAAGAAGGACATCACGGAGCTGATAGACGTTGAGCTGACGGCCCTGAACGAAAAGGGTGCCACAATGGAATATCTTGAAGGCAAGGTCGCCAAGGTTCTTGAGGAGGAGAACATGGACCTCGCCGGAAAGACGTACATAAAGATAATGTACTTCATATTCAGGGATTTCATAGGTCTCAACGATATAGAGCCTCTGATGCATGACCCATACATAGAGGATATAGGATGCGACGGAATCGGCATGCCCATATACGTGGTCCACAAGAGGTTCGGGTCGGTGGAAACCAATCTGGCATACAGGGAGATGGATGAGCTGAACAACTTCGTTGTCAAGCTGGCCGAGCGCTGCGGCAGGTACATATCCTACGCCAGCCCGCTGCTTGACGGCTCGCTTCCGGACGGCTCCAGGATACAGGCCTCGCTGGCAAAGGATGTCACCACGCGCGGACCGACGTTTTCAATAAGGAGGTTCAGGAGATTCCCGCTCTCGCCCGTGGAAATGATGAATCTGGGAACCGCGTCTTCAGAACTTCTTTCCTATATGTGGCTGGTGATGCAGTCAGGCGTTTCCATACTCGCATGCGGGGGCGTCAGCACCGGGAAGACAAGCCTGCTGAACGCCATAACGCTTTTCATACCGCCCGAGGCCAAAATAGTCTCGATAGAGGACACCCGCGAGCTTAACCTGCCTCATGACAACTGGATACCCGCGGTCTCAAGGAGCGGATTCGGCGTCCCTGACGCTTCGGGCAAGAGATACGGGGAAGTCACGCTTTTCGAGCTTCTGAGGGAGTCCTTCAGGCAGAACCCGGACTATGTGATAGTGGGCGAGGTGAGGGGCAAAGAGGCCTATGTCATGTTCCAGGGCATGGCTTCAGGTCACCCGAGCATAGGCACGATACATGCCGGTTCCGTGGAAGACGTCATAAAGAGGCTCGAAACGCCTCCTATAGAGATATCACCGAGCCTCGTGGAGTCGCTCGACCTGCTCATAGTGATGGTAAAGTCAAAGGAAAGGGGAGAATCCGCAAGGAGGGTGAAGGAGGTGGTAGAAATACAGTCCGTTGACAGCGACACGGGGAAGGCCAAGGTTCTCAAGAGCTTCACGTGGAACCCCGCCAACGACAAATTCGAGAGCAAGATTGCGGAGTCCGGGCTGCTCAGGAAAATATCCTTTGAGAAGGGGCTCAACTACCAGAAGGTGACGGATGAGCTGCGGAACAGGAAGCAAGTGCTTGAATGGATGCAGAGGCATGACGTCACGAAATACGACAGCGTCGCTGAATTCGTCTCGCTTTACTACAAGGACCCGGAGACGCTGATGAAGTGGGTAAAGAAGGATATCCATCCTTATGAGGCCAAAAACAAGTCAAAGAGGCTGAGAGGATTCGTGACGGGGCTGAAAACCATCGAATAGAATCTTCTAAGAGAATATTATGTCGTATCCTCTCAGCAGGTCATACGCGCCCTGGCACTCGACCGACCTGACTTCTATGTATTCTATGTTTGAATCGGTCACGTTGTGGACGAACGTTTCGAACGCGTTCGCGCTGAGGGTGCCGGATATGGTCCATGTCTCCGGTATGGCCGGCCCGTTCTCATCGTACGTCACCTGCGCCTGGAAGTCCTTCAGCGGCACGGTGCCCGCGTTGTAGAGCATGATCGTCATGTTGTAGGAACTGTCAGGATTCTGGGCCGAGTCGAAGACGGCCTTCTTTATTACCAGATTTGCCCTGACGCACTTCTCGAGCATGCTCCTCTGCTCGGTGGCGAACCTGGTTGCCCAGCCCGCGAGAATTCCGGCGACAATCATGGTGAACGCTATAAGCATTATGACGGCGACAAGAGGTGATATACCCTTCTTATTCCTTACCATTTGTTCCCCTTTTTATTATTGAACAAGGCTCCTTTTATATATTTGTTACTGCGATTGGTTCGGGTGTGTACTCTGGGCATGAACGGGTCATGAGCGTGACTGTGCCTATGTTCGTTATGTTCATGCTGGATATGTTGTAATCGGATATGTTCGTCTCTATGTACTGCGTTCTGCCTGATGCGAGAATGTACGTATCCGGCGGGGACGTCGCCCGCAGCACTTCGATGACAGTCCCGTTGTTGGCCTCGATGCTGAAATTGTAAACACCGCTCTTTCCCACGTTTTTGACCTTCAGCCTGAGCTTGCCGCTGGTCGTGTTGACGGTTGCCTCGGTTATGGTGTACATGGTCGTGATGGCGCATGCGTTCTGCTTTGAGTTCGTGTTCACGAAGGAGCTCAGCCATGAGGATACCAGGCCGCCGAGCATTACCGCAACCCCTATGAGAATGACTACGGCGACAACCGGCGATATCCCCTTCCGTGACATGTTATAATTTTCCCCGGCCGGGCTTAAATATCAAGTTCAGAAGAAGCTGAACTGCACGTGGGCGGCTATGGAGAATATGCTGTAGCCTATCACTATGAGCACTATCGAGTGCTTGACACCCGCGATGACCGAACCCTCGGCCATCTTACCTGTCGCGAGCCCTGCGAAGAAGCCCTGGATTATTATGAAGTTTATGAAAAGTTCCGGAGGAAACATCTCAGGGGCCGATGTCCCGCTCATGGTGGGCATGCCTACTGCGGTCTGGGGCGTCAGAGCCGGTATGAGGAAGCTCTGCAGTATGACCAGAATGAATATGAAAACGAAGAATATGAGGTATGATGTCAGTATCTGGGATTGCACGGACACGGACCTTTCAGCCTTTATCTTGTTTATCTCAAGCAGGCTTTCTCCTACCGCCTTGAGCGTGTCAGAAATCTTTCCCCCCACCTTGTAGGTCTCTATTATGGTGGTTATTGCCCTTCTGACCGGGAGGGACCCCACCTTGTTGGAGAAAAGCCTGAGCGCCTCCCTGAAAGGCACTCCCCAGCTCACCTGCGACGCTATCGCATTTATGTGATTTGACAGTATGCCGTAGTCCTTGCCGCCGCAGAACCTCAGGGCCATCGGCAGCGTCATTCCCGAATCTATGGCCTCCGTGAAATCATACATGAAAATTGTGAACTGGGTTTCAACTTCCTTGTTCTCCTTGTACCTCTTGTAGAAGACAAGGACCGGGGGGACTATGGCTATGATGGCTCCCATCATGTTTATGAGGGGCTGCAGTATATCGAATATCTCCTCCGGTATCATCATCGGAAAGATGAAGAAGTTCAGGATAATGATGGCTGAGCCTATCAGAACGCTTACTATCTCTATGAGGTATTTGGCTATGTTCATTCAGACACCAGGATACGTGACATGTATGAACGTGAGGAACGCTATGTTCATGACAGGAAGCAGCGCCCATGTCATGATCGTGACTATCTCGGACGTGCTGAATCCCATGACATCCCCTCCTATGATGCTCATGGTGGCCAGCGTTGAAAGGAGGAACAGCGGCGCCGCGACCAGCAGTGCCGTGTATATGTCCGCGTAGGTCGAAAGCGTCTTGAGGTATTTCTCCCTCTTGATCCTGTAGTCGAACAGCGCCTTGTCGGACATCTCCTTAAGGTACGCGGAGAGATTCCCTCCCGTCTCTATCGTTGATGTTATACCAAGAAGGACCTCCTTCAGCTCCTTGGAAGGCGTCTGCGAGGCGACGTTCTTCATTGCCGCGACGCTGGAGGAGCCGAAAGTCCTTATGTTTTTCACTATCATCTGGGCCTCTTTAGATATCTCTCCGTACTCCTCGAAGCCCGCTATGAGGCTGAACATGAATTCTGGCGGGATGCCCGAAGAAGCTGTCGCAGACATGTGGGTTATGGCGAAGGGGAGGTTGTTCTCTATCGAGTTCGCCCTGCTCTTTGCCTTCTCTATCGGATAGATGTACAGGGTGAGGAATGCGAAAGAAGCCCCGAGTACGGGTATGAACACCAGCATGACAATATACATCAGATAGAAGAACTCTATGAACATGCCCAAGACTATGACCGCAGCGAGCGTGGCGAAATAGGCTATCATGGTCGTGAAGAATATCACGCTTACCCACGTCTTCAGAAGTACGTTTATCCGGGCTCCCCTGAGATCCTGCTTAAGGGGCTCGAAATTCTCGATGTATTTCTCGACGAGCCACCCGAAGGTCTGCTTGGACATCCTTTCATAGAGAGGGTGCATGCTTCTTCTATTGATTATTGGATTTTTGTCTTATTAACTTTCCACAAACCATTTAAATCTTCGGAACTCAAAATAGTCATGCTTTCTGTCGAGGAACTTGTCAGGGAAATTTCGGAGAAAAGTGGCAAGGAGGAGGAAGAGATAAGAGGGATGATAAAGGACAAGCAGGTCGAGCTCTCCAATCTCGTTTCCGAGGAAGGCGCTGCCTACATAGTCGGAAGGGAGCTCGGGGTCGAGCTGGTGAAGGAAGCGAAAAGGGTCCTGAAGATATCCAACATCGTTCCGGAAATGAGGAACGTGGACATAGTTGGGAGGGTTGCAACCGTATTTGACACGAGGGA
>CAZSYZ010000003.1:7831-37115 GCA_964611445.1 uncultured archaeon
TCGTCCGCAAGTATGAGGCTCGATACCTGGCCCATCTTGCCGTTCTTCACGAGGGAGTTCGAGAAGAACGGCAAGAAGGGCCAGGTATCGAGCCTCATACTTGCGGACGACACGGGAACCATACGCCTGCCTTTGTGGAATGAGGAGGTAGAGCTGATGTCCTCGCTCGGCATAAAGCGCAACGACGTCGTTGAGGTCACGGGCGCATGGGCCAGGAAGGACGCATACAAGGACATGGTCGAGCTCAGGTTGGGTAAGCGCGGCAAAATGAAGATTGTCGAGCACGGGGAGGTCCCCGGAGCCGCCGACACCGCGCTCTCGCATAAAGCCGGCGCGCCCGCCGAGAAGGCCGACAGATACGACATCAGCGCGCTTCAGCCCGGGATGGCCGTGATAGTCAAGGGGTGCCTTGTACAGGTTTACAAGAGGAAGCCTTACTTCGAGACGTGCTCCCAGTGCGGGGGCAAGGTCGAGGAGAGCGCCGACAGCTTCGTGTGCAAGGAGCACGGAAGCGTTGCCCCCTCGTACAACCTCCTGCTCACGGGCGTCGTGGATGACGGGACGGGGAATATGAGGGCCGTCTTCTTCAGGGAGCAGGCCGAGAAGCTGTTCGGAAAGACCCCGGAAGAGGTCAAGGCCGAGTTCGCCCGTGCGGACCCTGACGCTTTCTGGGAGAACTTCGGCGGCATCGGGAAGGAGTTCATGATAGAGGGCAGGGTAAAGACTAACGACTTCACAAAGGAGCCCGAGATAGTCGCGAACATCATCTCGGACGTGAATGTCAAGGACGAATGCCGGAGGCTGCTCAAGGAGATTGGCAGCTGAATTGACCGGGTCAAAAATCAGGAGTACCCGAAAATTTATAAAACTTGGATTGAATATTTAATTCCTAAGATGATAACATGGCGGAAGGTTCTATTGAAGACGTTGCGGGGATAGGGGAAAAGACGGCTGAAAAGATGAGGGAAGCCGGCTTCACGGACCTCATGAGCATAGCTGCTTCTTCTGCAGGAGTCATTTCGGCAGCCGCCGGGATAGGGGTTGACACCGCGGCGAAGATAATTGCTGACGCGAGGACGAAGCTCAAGATGGGCTTCGAGCCGGCAACCGAATCCCTTAAAAGGAGGCAGCAGCTGGGAAGGATAACAACGGGCTCGAAGGAACTGGACAAGATGCTCGGGGGCGGCATCGAGACCCAGGCCATCACCGAGATGCACGGAGCGTTCGGCTCGGGGAAATCGCAGCTCGCACTTCAGATGGCTGTCAACGTTCAGCTGCCAAAAGGCAAGGGAGGTCTCGGCGCGAAGGCCGTTTTCATAGACACTGAGGGCACGTTCAGGCCGGAAAGGGTCCAGCAGATGGCCCAGGCCGCAGGGATAAGCCCGGAAACTGCACTAAAGAACATATACGTCGCGAAGGCCTATAACAGCGACCACCAGGTGATACTTGCGGAGAAGTCGGAGGAGCTTCTCAAGAACGGCGACGTGAAGCTTGTGATAGTCGACTCGATCACATCGGCATTCAGGTCGGATTACACGGGACGCGGCACCCTTGCGGACAGGCAGCAGAAGCTCAACAGGCACCTGCACCAGCTGCAGAAGTTGGCAGACGTGTACAACGCCGCGATATACATAACCAACCAGGTCATGTCAAGGCCGGACATACTGTTCGGAGACCCCACCGCGCCGATAGGCGGCCACATACTGGGCCACCAGGCGACGTTCCGTGTGTACCTTCGCAAGTCCAAGGGTGACAAGAGGATAGCGAGGCTCATAGACTCGCCGTCGCTTCCGGAGGGCGAATCCGTATTCAGGGTGACGCCCGAGGGCGTCAGGGATTAAGGTTTTCTCGCGTATAATATCCATCCAGCAGCTTCTTTTCCAGCGTCTGTCTCGCTCTCGTTTCTTACAAGATATAGATTGATTATATCGAAGTCCCTGAAGAACTCACGCATGCTCTTCTCCGTAAAGAAATGATGCGTATCGACATCCACTCCGTCTGTGTCCCTCTTAGTGAAAGGTTCCACCTCTTCACCCGTTTCGAATTTCCAATGCTCTGTTGATATCACCTTTACAACGATCACGCCCTTTTTCCTGAGGACCCTGAATGCCTCACTAATCGCAGTTTTGACTTCATCAGAGGTCCCGTGTTCTATGACGTTGATTGAAAGTATGCCGTCGAAGAATGAGTCTTCATAAGGAAGATTTTTCATATCACATATCCTGATGTCACAGCCGGGTACTTTCTCCCTGGTAATTCTGACACCCTCCAGAGACATGTCGCACCCGTAAACGTCAAAACCCTCGTCTTTCATAAGCTTCGTGTGCCTTCCCGTACCGCAGCCTAGGTCCAGTATTTTCTTCAATCCTTCATTCTTGAGGAATCTGATAGCCTTGATGGTCTCGATGTTTGGCTCCTTGAAGAAGTCTCCCTGCTCCTTGTATATCCTTTCCCACTTGTTCACAAAATCAACCTAAAGATTTAGGTCCGGATTCCTTTCGAAGAAGTCCGTCAGTCCGCCCTCTTTTTTCTGCTCTTTCCTCATCTCTTCCAGCGTGACCCATTTATGGTCATCGGCCTCACCTGGGTCTATGGTAATCTCTTTGTCTGTTTTCACATGGAAGAACATGAGAAGCCTTGACGTTTCCACCTTTCTTATGAAGTGATACTGGTTGTCCTGGCCCCACCCGATGAACTTCGGGCTTTCTATCTCTATTCCCAGTTCTTCTTTCATTTCACGTATCAGGGTGTCCTCGAGCCTTTCGCCGAATTCGAGTCTTCCGCCCGGCACCCTCCAGACCCTGAACCTGGGGCAGAGGACCATAAGGAACCTTCCGTCTTTCTCGACAAAGGCGCTGCAGATTACATTGTGAAGTTTGAGTTCTTCCATATTCTTGGCCATAAGAGCGGAGAAGGGGATTTCCCCACACCTTTTGCGATAGCTTACTTTCCGTCAACGCTTTTGTGCGTTTCTGAATGCCCATCGGAAACAAGTGAACTTGTTCCCGCAGCTTACCTGCGCAAAAGGGTTGAATTGAACCCCTCTGAATCGGTATCTATCGGTCATCAGCTTTCAGAAGCCTTCCCATACCGCCTGCAGCCGATCGCCTGAGCCACTCGGCCATCTCCGCGCAGTATCTAATTTAATAGAGAGTTTTAAATTAATTATATGGGAGAATTCGAGGACATCTGCCGCAGGATAAAGAGCGTTGATATACAGGGCGCGCAGGACATCGCCAAGGCCGCGGTCAGGGCGCTGATGCTGAGGAATGACGGGAAGTCCGTGGAAAGGCTCACGTCGCTCAGGCCGACCGAGCCGGCGCTGAGGAACGCCGTGCTCTTTGCAAGAAGCAATCCTAGGAAGATCGGGCCTGCAGCCATAAGCCATTTCGACGATTCTATAAAGAAGATAGCCGAGTACGGCGCGAAAAAGATTGAAGACGGCATGATAGTCTTCACGCACTGCCACTCGTCCAACGTGGTGGCCATCCTGAGGGAGGCAAAAAGACTGGGCAGGAAATTCGAGGTCTACAACACGGAAACAAGGCCGCTTTTCCAGGGGAGGAAAACCGCGAAAGAGATAGCCTCCATGGGCATTCCAGTGACCATGTGGATCGATTCCGGCGCGAGGATAGCGCTGAAGGACAGCGACATATTCCTGTTCGGCGCCGATGCCATAACCAGCGAGGGAAGGGTGTTCAACAAGATAGGAAGCGAGATGTTCGCCGAGATAGCGGACAAACACGACACCGACACGTACTGCTGCACCGATTCATGGAAGTACGACCCCGTGACAATCTTCGGGAACAAGGAGCCCGTCGAGAGGAGAGACCCGAAGGAAGTGTGGAAAAACGCGCCGAAGGGCGTCAGGATACTCAACCTGGCATTCGAAGGCGTGCATCCGGAATGCATAACGGCTGTGATATCGGAACTCGGCGTCCACCCGCCTATGGTATTCCTTGAGGAAGTGAGGAATGCGTATCCCTGGCTTCGGTGATTCATTGTCAGAGCTACACGGCCCCAGGCAGGTGGTCCTCGTATCCTGCAGGCACGGCGGTAAGGACGGCATCATAGCGGTTGCGTGGCACATGCCCACCTCTTTCAGGCCGCCGCTCTATGCCGTATCCATCGGCAAGCCCAGGTTCTCGCACGGCATGATAAAGGATTCCGGCGCTTTCTGCGTCAACTTCATTTCCGATGACCAGAAGGACATGATGCTCAGGTGCGGGACAACGTCCGGAAGAAAGGTCGACAAGTTCGCCGAGTTCAAAATAGGCAAGGAAGAATGCGCGAAAATAGACTGCCCGAAGATAAAGGGGGCCATCGGTTTTGCGGAGTGCAGGGTCGTCGGCTCGGTCGAGACCGGGGACCACACCATATTCATAGGCGAGGTGCTGAAGTCCGGCCTGAAGGGCGGCGGGAAGAGGATATACCACATAGAGGGCTCGAGGTTTCTATGAATTTTTTATGATGAAATCAGAAACAGTCTTCAGCATCTTTTCGAAATGCTCTTGGTTGCTGTACTGATGGTCCGCACCGGGAATGATTACAAACTCGCAGTTTTCCAAAAGCTTCGACGTTTTCATGCTCTGCTCGACAGGGACGCTTATATCCTGGTCACCATGAACTATGAGTGTCGGGACTTTGATTTTTCTTGCTGCAACATAACCGTCATGCTTCCGGGCGTCTTCATAGAATGCATAGTTCAATTTGGTCTTTTGTCCTTTGCCACTTACGTGATAGGTGTAGCCCCTTTTCTTCCATGAAGAAATATCGTGCTGGGTGTCCATTTTATCGGTATAGTCAGACACGGGGGATTTCAATGCGAGCAGATACAAATCTTTTCTTCTTGACGCCGCCATCAAACTTGCGATGCCACCGAAACTGAAACCGCATAGTCCCATTTTCCTGTACCCATGTCCTTTCAGGTAATCCAAGACATCCATAATGTTATCGACTGCCTTTGAGATGGTTATGTCCTCAGGCTTGCCATCACTTTCACCCCGGCCAAAGAAATCAAACCTGAATGTCAATATACCCCTTTCATTGAGTATTTTCTCCAGCCTTTTTTCGGTCTGGCTATCCTTACTTGATGCAAATCCGTGACCGAATACTATGATGGGATTTCCCTTGTTTCCGGCAGGACCTGAAATGATAGCGCATATTTTCTTTCCATGACTGTCCAAGAAGAATTTCTTGTGCATACTGATTAAGACTGTAATTTATTTTAATAACGTTTCCTCCGGTGAATTAGCTTTTATTTCAAGAAAACGAAATAAACACATCGGTGTTTTCATGAGTTACGTTCAGCTCGGTTACAGGCCTAAAAGTGATGACCTTGTATGCGAATTCTATGTCGACCCTGCGAAGGGTTACACTGTAAGAACTGCGTCGGAGCACGTCGCTTCTGAGTCCAGCGTAGGCACGTGGACAGAAGTCGCCACGATGAAGCCCGAGATACGGAAGATGGGAGCCAAGGTCTTCGAGATAAAGGGCAACTGGGTTAAGATAGCGTATCCCTCGGAGCTGTTCGAGCGGGGGAATATGCCGCAGATTCACAGCTCCATCGCAGGGAATATATTCGGGATGAAGATGGTCGACAGGCTGAGGCTCGAGTCCATACACTGGCCGCAGAGTCTTATGAAATCCTTCAGGGGTCCCATGTTCGGGATACCTGGTGTAAGAAGGCTCCTCAAGGTGGAGAAAAGACCGCTAACAGGGACCATAGTGAAGCCTAAGCTCGGCCTCAGCGAGAAGGAGCACGCCAAGGTCGCTTACGAAGCGTGGTCGGGTGGCCTCGACATAGTCAAGGACGACGAGAACCTCTCCCACATGAAGTTCAACAGGTTCGAGAAGAGGGTCAAGGAAACGCTCAAGATGAGGGACAAGGCTGAAAGGGAGACTGGCGAGAGGAAGATGTACATGCCGAACGTGACGGCTGAGTGCAGGGAAATGCTCCGCAGGGCCAAATTCGTGAAAGATGCCGGTGGCGAGTACATGATGGTGGACATAGTGACCGTCGGCTGGTCGGGACTCCAGACTTTGAGGGAAGAGAACCGCGACCTGAAGCTCGTCATGCACGCGCACAGGGCAGGGCACGCCGCCTTCACGAGGGACCCGAAGCACGGAATCTCCATGCTCGTGGTCGCCGAGTGCGCAAGGCTTATAGGCGTAGACCAGATACATATAGGGACCATAGTAGGGAAGATGGAAGGGGACAAGGAGGACGTGCTGGACATAGGCGAGGAGATAGAGCACAGGATGATAAGGGAGCACGGACACGTGCTGTCAGACAACTGGGGACACATAAAGCCTGTCTTTGCTGTCTGCTCCGGGGGTCTTCATCCGGGCCATCTACCGAAGCTCGTGAAGTTCCTCGGGAAGGACATAATCGCCCAGTTCGGCGGCGGGTGCCACGGACATCCAAAAGGCACGAGAGCCGGCGCTGCAGCCATACGCCAGGCCGTCGACGCCGTCATGCGTGGAACTGATTTAAAGGAGCATGCCAAAAGTAATGATGAGCTCAGGGAAGCTCTCGGAAAGTGGTCCGGATGAAGTTAAAAGCACGGATACTGGGTCTTGAGGCTGAGAAGCCCATAGTGATTGTCAACAAGGAAGACGCGGAAGATATTGATGTCAGGCCGCTCGACAGGGTAGAGCTGATTCTGGGCAAGAAGAAGGGGTCAGCCATCGTCAACGTCGCCACGCACTTCATCAAGCCCGGCGAGATAGGGCTTTATGGAGAAATAGCCGAGCACATGGAAGCCATGCACAACGACGAGATCGAGGTCATACCGTCGGCGCCCCCGGAATCGCTGATACACATAAGGGAGAAGCTCTCGGGAAAAACCCTCAGCAACGACGCCATCAGCAAGATAATCGAGGACACGGTCCACAGGAGGCTGTCCGAGATAGAGATGACGGCATTCGTGACCGCGCTTTACAATCACGGCATGACCACGGGCGAGGTTGCGGCCCTTTCAAGGTCCATGGCGCTGACGGGAAAAATACTCGACCTCGGAAAGAAGGAGATATACGACAAGCATAGTATTGGAGGAGTACCCGGAGACAAGACTTCCATGCTGCTCGTCCCGATAGTCGGGGCGGCGGGGCTCACGATCCCGAAGACTTCCAGCAGGGCTATAACATCCCCCGCGGGCACGGCGGACAGGTTCGAATGCCTGGCGCCCGTAGACCTCAGCCTGGAGGAAATAAAGGGCGTCGTCAGGAAGATAAACTGCTGCCTCGTATGGGGCGGCGCTGTCGACCTCGCGCCCGCGGACGACCTCTTCATAAAGATAGAATATCCTCTTTCAATAGACCCGCTTCTCCTCCCGTCAGTGATGTCGAAGAAGAAGGCCGTCGGCGCAAAATACCTTGTCATAGACATCCCGACCGGGGAGGGAACGAAGGTCAAGACGACGAAAGACGCCGAGTCGCTGGCCGAGGACTTCATAGCGCTCGGAAAGAAGCTGGGCATAATCACTGTGGGTGCATCGACGTTCGGTGAGCAGCCCATAGGAAACGCCATAGGTCCGTCCCTTGAGGCGAGGGAAGCGCTGAGCATAATGATGAAAGGCAAGGGTCCCGCGGACATGATAGACAAGGTGACGCACATAGCCGGGATACTGCTTGACTTCAGGATGGGTAATGGGGGAAAGAAAGAGGCGCTGAGGCTCATAAAGAACGGGAAGTCATACAAGAAGCTGAAGGAAATCATAGAGGCGCAGGGCGGAAATCCGCGCGTAAAGCCTGAAGACCTCAAGATAGGGCCCGAGAAGGTCGAGGTCAAATCGGGCGTGAGCGGCATGGTCGGCTGGATAGACAACCAGTCGATTGTCGAGATATCCAGGGCGGCTGGCACGCCGAAGGACAAGGGCTCCGGCATCTATCTGAGGAAGAAGGTCGGCGATTCCGTTAAAAAGGGTGATACCCTCTTCGAGATATACGCGGAGAAGAACTACAAGCTGGAAAGGGCCCTGAAGATAGCCAAGAGCGTAAGGGTGATGGGGGTCGGCAAAAAGCATGAGATGCTGCTGGAGAAGATACCCAGAAAGATCGACCACCCGAAGTACTTCATCCTCGAAAGGTAAAGATTCTTATGAAAATCCTACTGAAGTCCACGTTCGGCTCGGTAGACGAGAGCGGGACCCTTACTGTCAATCACGTAAAAGACCACGACTGCGAATACCTTGCCGAGACTATAGGCTGGGTCGAAATAGACGGGGTCAGGTTCGATGCGAGAATGAAAGGGGATGTTCTCGAGATTATCATGAGCGGACCGGATCTCTCTCCGGATGTCACTGTAAACTACACCGCGAAGATAAACGTTGTCAAGCAGATAGTCCACAGGGCGCCTGGCGGGAAGTTCACGGCCAGCGTTCTCAACAAGTACATAAGGAGGACTAACAAGACGCTGAGCAGGGAGCCATGCAACCGCGGGAAAAAGGATCCCCCCAACATAATCCTTGTAAGGGAGATAGAGGCTATCGAATGAGGCTCTTCCCGGTCATTTCCTTTTCAGGCGCGCTGGCTTTCAAAAACATGCTGATAAGGAGATACGGGAAGTCAAAGAATGATTAGGCTCTTCCCGGTCATTTCTTTTGGCTGCTTCAGCCCCATGACGTCCAGCACTGTCGGTGCGACGTCCTTCATGCCGCCATCACGGAGCTTAGCGCTTTTTATGTTTTCCTTCCGGGAAATGAGCGTAAGCCTCACGGGGTTGAAGCCGTGCGAAGGGTCGGGCGAGCCGTCATCGTAGAGCATGTGGTCCGCATTGCCATGGTCCGCCATGAGAAGGACCGTGTACCCCTTCTCCAGCGCCTTTTCGATGACCCTGCCCGCGCATTCATCGACGACCTCGCAGGCCTTCACGGCCGCGCTGAAAACGCCGGAATGGCCGACAAGGTCCGGGTTGGCATAGTTCAGGAGTATGAAGTCATGCCTGCCTATTTCCGGCATCAGCTTCTCCGTAAGTTCATGGGCCGACATCTCGGGCTTCCGGTCGTATGAAGGCACCTTCGGGGATTCCACCAGTATCCTCTTCTCCCCACTCTCCAGACTTTCGGTCTGGCCGTTGAAGAAGAACGTCACGTGGGCGTATTTCTCTGTCTCGGCTATCCTCAGTTGCTTCAGGCCGCCGGAGGCTATCACACTTCCAAGATTTCTCCTGACCTTCTGCTGCGGAAAGGCGACCGGAAGCTTCCAGCTGTCATCATAGGAGCAGAAGCAGACGTAGTGCAACCTGACGGTCTTCTGGGGCCTTTCCGGGCAATAGGGCAGGGAGTTTATCATGGCCGTTATCTGCCTCGACCTGTCGCTCCTGAAGTTGTACCATATGAAGGAGTCGTTGTCCTTCAGGAGAGCCACCGGCCTTCCCTTTTCAATTATCACGGCAGGCTGCACGTAGTAGTCCGTCTTGTCGCCTCTTTCGTATGCCTGCTTTATCGCGTTTTCGGCGCTTTCGGCCCGCAAGCCCTTGCCCTCGGCGAGCATCTGGTAAAACCTCATGGTCCTGCTCCAGTTCCTGTCCCTGTCCATCCCGTAGTAACGACCAGCGACGGATGCTACCTTTCCTATGCCCAACTGCTTTATTTTCCTGTTCAGCTGACCTACGAATTCCAGCGCCGACCTCTCGGGGACGTCCCTTCCGTCCAGGCAGAGGTGGATGAACACCCTTGTCAACTTCCGCTTCTTCGCAAGCTCCAGGAGGGAGAACATGTGCCTCAGGTCGGCGTGGACGCCCTGGTCGGAGAACAGACCGGAAATGTGCAGGTCGCTATTGTGCTTTCTGCAGTTTTCGATAGCATCCAACAGCGCCTTATTCCTGAAAAACGATTTGTCCTTTATGGACCTGTTTATCATCTCATAAGGCTGCCATACTATCCTTCCGGCGCCAATCGTCAGATGCCCCACCTCGGAGCCGCCCTGGACCCCTTCCGGGTTTCCCACGTCGTTGCCCGTGCACTTTATTATGCACGTGGGGTATTTCTTGGAATAGGAATCGTCGTTGGGCGTTTTCGCAGCCATCACGGCGTTACCCCTCTTCTCCTTGCTGTATCCCCAGCCGTCACGTATTATCAGCAGTACCTTATTCCCGGGTTTCATAAAGATTATGCACCTTTCAGCTCTTCCTCTATCCTCATAAGCTGGTTGTACTTCGCCAACCTTTCGGACCTGCAGGGCGCGCCCGTCTTTATCAGACCTGTTCCGAGCCCCACGACGAGGTCCGCTATGAAGCTGTCGCACGTCTCCCCTGACCTGTGCGAAACCATTACCCTCCAACCGCTTTCCATCGCGTACTTGGCCGCACGGATGGCTTCTGTGATGGTGCCTATCTGGTTGACCTTCAGAAGAAGGCCGTTGCATGCTTCCATCTCCACGGCCTTCCTTATCCTTCTGACGTTGGTGACGAGCAGGTCGTCGCCTATTACCGTTACCTTCTTCCCTATCTTCTCGGTCAGGGCCGCGAATCCGTGCCAGTCCTCCTCGTCGAAGGGGTCTTCCATTGATATTATGGGATACCTGGAAGCGAGGCCGGCGTAGAAGTCCGTGAGCTCTTCCGTTCCGAGCTTTTTCCCGTCAAGGTGGTAAGTGCCGTTTCTGAAGAAGCCCGAAGCCGCGGCGTCCAGCGCAAGCATTATCTTCCCGTGGTAACCGGCATCATCTATCGCCTTCATTATAAGGTCCAGCGCCTCCGCGGTGCCCTTGAGCGGCGCCGCGAAGCCTCCCTCGTCACCGACGTTTATGGCGTCCTTCCCGTGCTTCTCCTTTATGATGCCCTTGAGGACGTGGTAGGTTTCCGCTCCCATCCTCATGGATTCCGCAAAGGTGCTGCCGAAGGGCTGTATCATGAACTCCTGGATGTCAATCATGTTGCCTGCATGTGCCCCGCCGTTTATGACATTCATAGACGGGACCGGAAGCGATGGGTTTTTGTTGCCGGCAATAGAGGCTATGTACCTGAACAATGGCATGCCCTTGCCCATGGCAGCGGCCTTGCATGCGGCCATGCTGACCCCAAGGAGGGCGTTCGCGCCGAGCTTGGACTTGTTCTCCGTGCCGTCCAACTCTATGAGATACTCGTCTATCTCCCCCTGAAGCCTGACGTCCCTTCCTTTCAGGCCCCTGGCTATCAGCCCGTTGACATTGCCCACGGCCTTCAGGACGCCTTTCCCCCCGTAGCGCCTGCCACCATCCCTGAGCTCTATGGCCTCGTGCTTCCCCGTGCTTGCGCCGCTGGGGACGGCCGCCCTAGCCACCCCTGAGCCCGTATGAACGTCCACCTCGACAGTCGGGTTCCCCCTGGAATCGAGAATCTCCCTTGCCTTTATTTTCCTGATCCTGAATTTTTCCACAATCATCACCCCGTCAGCTGAAATAGTATATATTATCCCGAGGCTTATTAAATTTCAATACAGCCGCGGCTGACGGTTAATGAAAAAAGCGCGTTTCCCGAGAGCTACTTCGCGAGTACTATCTCTATCGTGGAAACGTTTATCTTGTTGTTGTTATCGTCCGTGATCTCCTGCGTGCCTATGTGTACATCGGTCTGAAGGTTCTGTACGAACCTGTTCCTGACCACCTCGGCGACATCGACGGCCCTGCTTATGCTCCTTCCCCTGGCCTTTATGTGGACCTGATTAATGCCGTCCGAGAACTGCGTCACCGCCGCAAGCACGTAGCTCATCGTAGGCTTCTTGCCAACGAGAACGACATTCTGTTCGATTCTTCTCTTGGCTTTGGGCGCTTCTCTGATTTCAGGCGCTACTTTCACTGGCTCTTTTTCCGGTTCCGGCTGCTCCTTCTCTGCTGGCTCCTCTTCACTCTGGGGCGCCTCGCCGGCAGGCTCAGCCTGCTCTTCCTCGCCTTTCTCTCCCGAATCCTCTGTCTGCTCGGGTGCAGGTTCCGGCTGCTCTTCCTCTGATTTCTCTGCATTCTCCGACGTTTGTGGTGTAGGTTCCGCTTTTTCGGCTTTCTGTACCCTTTTCTTTTTTGCTGAGTTTTCGTCCAATACGTCGCTCAAAGCTTTCTGCTCTTCTGACATCACTAACACCTCCGTAATTGCGTTTTTACTGTTTGCCGCTGCATCCGCGGCAATGTTAGTATCTTGGATTTGGACTTTTTTAAATGTTTCAAGATGTCATATAGCGATGATTTAGACGCATCGTTCTACACCTGAGTACGCGGTCTGGTATATTAAGTCAGCCAGCGCCTGATGGCCCAAATCGCTAAGGTGGAGCATATCAGAGGAAGCGTACTCTGATTGCATGGAGTCGGTCTCGCCCTCTTCAAGTGTTTCATACGCGTTGACTCTGACGTCTACGTCCTGTGCTCCCTCCATTATCCATCTGTTCAGCTCATCGGTTTTCTGCACCACCAGCTCCGGTTCTCTTCCCGCAGCACCGGTCCAGTACGAGGTTGCACCTTTCGTTGGCTGGATGGTCACGGCGATGACACGCATGCCCGCCGCTTTAGCCTGTGAATACATCGCCTGAAGATTGCTCTTTGCGGCTTTCATGGAGAGGTCGGTAGTCGGAAGATCGTTGACGCCAGCGAAGATAATAACATCGTTGTAATTGTTAAGGAGAATGTCATCCGAGAACCTGTTCTCTAAAAGCCATTGGGTGCTTGCCCCACTGTAGCCATGCTTGGTGAATTCCCCCGCAAAGATGCTGCTTAGCTTGCTGACGAACCGTCCATCTTCCGTTGAGGAACTTCCGAACACTCCGATGCGCCGCTCAGCGGTGCCGGATGCGCACGCTGCTGACACTGCAGAGGAAACTACGGTGGTACCCGCTGCCGTGCCTTCCTGCTGCCTTGCCGCGAAAACGAAGCTTATCGGTTCCATTGATGCTGAATTCTTATCTTCGACCCACACGAGGTACTTCTTCTTGGTCGCGGCCTCGAATTTCACTATGCAGCCGGTGCCGGTGTTCTCAAGGATGCTCACATCAATCGTGTAATCGAACCGCTCTTCCTTCTTCTCCATCCCGGAGCACTGGCTCATCCCGCCTTTTATGATATCGTACTCCTTCAGGGCTTCCCTGTAAAGCTTGTAATACGGTATGCTTAAGGTCATGTCTATGTCCGCATTCTTGGAGACCGTGAGCTCGTCCCCCGTCTTTATGGTCTGGTTGAGCTGGATGGGGTCCTGGGCGTCAATCTCCAGCCTCAGGCTGTGGTCGTCTATGTTTGCTATTTCGGGCGCGCTGTAAGCCGGGATGGAGACGGGGAAGATGGCATTTATCATGCGGCCTGTGATGTAACTGCCGAAGTTATAACCGGTGTCCTCCGTTATTGCCGTTGTGATTTTTTCGTCCGTGGGCGGGATGGCGCCTTGGTCAGAGCTGTCGTACCACAAGGCATAATTTATGCCCTTTACCTGGACTGACTTCGCTCCGCTGAGCCTTCCGTGGCCTCCGTTGGCCCCATCATCATAAATGGCCTGATAGAGGGAGTATCTGGCCGCGTTGTCAAGGTATATTTTTGCTATGTCAAGCGAGTCCCTCATCATGTAAACTATGTTGTTTATGCTCAGTTCCAGGGACTTGGTCTCGTCGCCCGTAAGCTGCGGCTTGAGAAAATAGAACGAGATTATGAGCATGAGTATCAGGCCTATGGCATAGAAGTTTACGGCTATGCCCTTCATTTTCCTTCGCTTCCCTCTCATAAGCCCTCCTCCGTTTCCGACTGGTAGCTCATGGAGCTCACGGTGTTGCATACCCTGAGGGACGGGTCGCAGTCATTGTCAGTGGGGGTGTAATAATAGTGGATTTTCACTACATTGTCAAGGTAGTCTTCGGTGTACATGCAGAGCGGATCTATGTCCGCCTTTGTCCCGTAAACCAATGGGTCTTTTGAGTGGACCTCGAAATGGAGATGCACGCCGAAAGAATAACCCGTATTGCCCATATAGCCTATGACTTCTCCCTGACTGACCCTCTCGCCCTTCTTTATGCCTTCAGGGATGCTGTCCAAATGGCAGTAGCGCACGTAATAGTTTCCGTGTTTTATCAGCACATGGTTGCCGTAGCCGTTGCATGTCTTGTCTTCCTTTTTGATTGCGCCCTCCTTGGCCCCTGTGCATATGTACTCCACCGTGCCGGATTCAACAGCATAAATAGGATCTCCCTTGCTCCCTGGCAGGTCGATGCCCACGTGGGTATAGGGAAGGTTCGTTGTCTTGCTTGTCCTCTTGTCCCCGAAGCATTCACCGACGGTGATGGGATCTTCCGTGCTTATGGGCCATATCCATCCTGCACCGCCGGCATTGGTCTCCACAGGCATGGTGGACTGGATGTCAATGAGTATCCCTATCGGGACGGAACCTCCGCCCGGAACGGGTATCTCGGCCCTGAGCATGTCCCCTGAAGTCCTGGTTCCGTAGCTTTTGACGGCACCTCCCTTCCCGTAAAGCATTATCTTCGTGTTCATCTGGTCTATTATCGCAGTCAGTTCATTTTCATCCAGCCCGCACTCCAGACCGGACGCCATGCAGGCAAAAATCTCGCCGTAGGTCATGTCGCCAGTCTTCGTCTTAAGGACCGAGACAAGCTTGGTAGCCTGGTCATTCGCTTCGACGAAAGTCTCCACATCAGATTTCACGAAAATCCTCTTGGCCGTGAGGGGAATCGCATGAAGAATGACTATAGATGAAATTGCAATAATCGCTATGAGTATGAGCCCGAAAATCTCCGGTGAACCTTTCCTTCGTTTCATGTTATCATCCCGAAACTGCCCTCTTCAGTTCCTCGTACCTTGACATGACGCTTTCGACGTAATTGTCATGCTCTTTCATCACCGCAACGTTTGCCTCGTTGCCCGGGTTTGCATCGTACTCGTCCCGCCAGCTCTTGGCGCACCCCCAGCCCACGTAGCCCCTGACAGCGGCCGCCCAGCCCGAATAGTCAAGGGTTTTCAGACAGCCATCCGCCTTCATGCCGCCGCTGTAACTGTCGTATTTTTCCCTCAGCAGTTTTATTCCTTCCCTTATGTTTATTTCAGGGTCGGAGTATCCCGGTACCGAACTGCTTATCTGCATAAGGCCGCAGTAACCGAGACTATTGCAGAAATTTCCTCCGCTCACGGGCTGCTGCTTGCAGCCCGATTCCTGCATCATCATGGATAACGGCAGCAGGGGATCCGGTATGTTGTACTGCTCTGAATACTTCACCACCCATGATGCATAGTCGCTGCAGCTGGTTCCGCACTGGCAGGTCCTCATTTGCACGCCGCCGCGGGAATTCGCATAATTTATCGCCTCCAGAACCTCCTGGGCATCCCTTTCTGCACCGATTACCTCATAGTAAGCGTCGTAGTCGACTGTGATATCGAACTTCCTGCCCATTTCGGTGATAATCCTCGCAGGCGTTACGAAATCCCCCATTATCCTGAAGCACATCCTCTCCTTCCTCAGCTCCAGGCATTCGGTTGTGTCCCCGAACCTCATCCCGCTGACCATGAGATCGCCGGGGGTTATGTCAGATTCCGGCCTGACCCATGAAACGAAATAGGCATCCTCGGTATTCCTGACATGCGTTATCTGCTCCCTTAGCGCGGCGGAATCCACGTCGAGCATTTGGAGGTCCCGGATTTCGTCGCAGCCCAGAAGCATGTACGCGCCGTAGGAGTCCCCCGTCCTTCCTGTAGGGCTGCATGAGCGCCCGCCGTATACGTCCACCGCGATGTCCCCTTCGGCGCTCAGCCTGTAAATGTGGATTATGTAATCCGAGCCTTTCTCCATTAAAAGTACGGATTTCTCAGGGACGGGGATGAAATTGTTCGAAATGGTGGTGAAAACCTCGTGCCTGCTGTCTCTCTCCCTCTTCCCCTCGAACTCCCAGTACCTTCCGGTCAGGAGGTCCTCTATCCTGAAGTAGTTGTCGCTTATCCCGGCCGCCTCGGCCTGGGGTTCCTGACCGTCAAGACTGTGGTAGTCTATGTCGCCCTTTTCGTTCCCGATGTTGTAAAGGATGTGCGTCCTGAGCATGTTGGAGACGTCTATGGCCCTTACCTCGTTTTCCCCACCGAGCTTGGTCTCCCCCATCATCGAAAGCGGCACCATCAAAGCCAGGTAGATTGCTACGAAAGCGAGCACGAAAATGAACGTGCCCGCCATGAAGTTTGAGAGCGTATGGGCGGATCCCTTCAGCATTCCATGACCTCCGGGTATTCAGAGAATCTTGTCTTTACGACGCAGACCTCTTTCGGTGAAGTGATGGTTGTCGCCATGCCCGCGTCGTCGGGGTACGTGTCTATGAGGCTCGCGCTCTTGATGTATTTCTTGCCGAATCTGTAGGAAACGACCACGTACCATCCGTCCTTGTCTATCTCATAGCCGTAGTCCTTGTACTTGCCCTCTTTCTCGTAGGAGACCGAGACCGAGGAAACTATCCCTCCTTCTATGGGTATTCTTATCCTGCCTTCCTCGACCGAGCCCAGAGAGTCTATGTAGAACGATATGACGTTGTCGATTGTGTTGACGTCCGCCTGCATTAGGGGGTTGAAGATGTAGAACGACAGGATGAGGTAGAAGAGCGTAACCACTATCGCAAAGGAAACTGCGACCATCTCTCTGGTGGACTTCATAAAAACCATCTATCCCGTTAAGACGTGGCCAGGGCGCATCCCCCGTCCCTTGTTTCGGAAGCGCAAATCTTGCAGCCGTCGCCGTAGGACTCTATGTCGAGGTAATATGTCTTCTCCTTGCATATCTCCTTCTTCTTCTGGTTTTTGTCCTTTGTGCATTCGTCAGGTATCTCGCACTTCCACCCATCCCTGAACTCGGTGCATCTCTCGTCCTGTATCTGGAGGTCCTGTATCTGGGACTCTATTATGAAGACCTCGGGCTTCCCGTTGAACATCCACAGCAGGCCGTTGCCGATGGCCATCCTGCCCCTCTGTAGGAAGTCGTAAGTCCTGGGTATGAGGACTATGTAGGACTTGGGATCGGGAACGTCAGCCTTGCATTTCTTCGCGCAGGACACGATTTCCCCGGGGTCGTTATAGAAGTTGCAGGCAATCTCACAGGTCTCGCTACTTGTCGCGAAGACCACCGTGTCGACGCAGTCGGGGTCGAGTATCATTTGCGGCTTCTTGGGCTGGTTCCTGACAAGCGGGTCGAATCCCATCTTTACGTCACTCCAGCACGGATTGGTGAAAAGCAGCGGGAGCACCCACATGAATATTATGAGGGCCGCTATGAACAGCCAGAGCTCCCATGCCAGAAGAAGCGTCAGTATCGTGGTGGACTCGCCGCCCTCGCCTTTCCTCATAATATCTATTTGCCCGGGAAGCCTTAAATTTGGTTAATCAGTGGGCTGTCCGTGCACTTCCTGAATTCACTTCAGCAAGTTGCGTATGGCCTCGCCGAACCGGCCCAGAGAGATGTCCGTGTAAAAGATGAGGTAAACGAGCATGAGCAGCAGGCCTATCATCATGCCCAGCATCCAGGTCGTCGGCATCATCCCCTTGACTTTTTTCATATGGATTATTTTTCCTTCCGCTCTATTAAATAGGCGCCTCCCCAGCAGGGCATGCAGCCGCGCGGGCAGCAGGAGGCACAGGAGGCTCTCGGCGGGAACCGTGCCCTCCTCGGGCTCGGACCACGGCCTCATGACCATCAGGGCCATGAAGGCGCAAAGGACCACGAAGAAGGCCAGGTAGAACCACATCTCCAGAGAAAATCCCTTCATGAGTAATTATTAGTCGCATGGAATAAAAAGGGCTCATTTTTGCCCGATGCCGATGACGCCGCAAATGCATTTCTCTTTTCCGGCTTTCGGCATTTCAACGTCACAGTTCCACGTTTTGCCATCGTCCGTCTGAACAGTCATACCGCCCCATGATCCTCCAGAAGGACCTGACTCTGTCGGGTTCAGCTGGCACCACGTGGCGCACTTCTGCTGGCAGAGGTTGACCTTAAGCGTGTCTGTAGACCATATCCCCAGTGTGTTCATGACGCTACTTATCTGGGTCCCGAATATAGTCATTATCACCAGGGCCGTCACCAGAAGAACTATGGCTATGATTACTATTGACAGGGTGAGAGATAATCCCTTCATAGTTTAAATTATGTCCGAGCCCACTTAAAAATATATGGCAATTGTTCCGGCAAGGCGCAAGGCTTAGCCGCCTATTATCATATCCTGGATTGGCTGGAGGGCGTAGTGGAATATGTTGTTGCTTTCCTCTCCCCATCCAAGTATGAGGGCTGCGGCTATGAGAAGCAGAAAGAACGCGAGGATTGCAATAACCATGGTCTTCAGAGTCATCTCCATGAATAATTGTTGCACGAGCCGGTATTAATTTATAGATCGATTAAGGGGTTCGCATAGTTCCCGGGCCACGTGCGCTTCATGGTATGCTGAAGTATGGCCAGACTGCAGCGGACCGTCAACCTGAAGACCATGAAGGATTGTGAGAAAGAACAGCACTCCAAGATACATTATCCAGTTAGAGGTGCCCTTCATAAATTCCTTGCAGTGGGTCAAATAAAAATCAATTAAGCGAAAAACTGGGAACCGATGCACAAGGCCCTTTCGGAAGAAAGTGCCTCATCCTCACCTCCTTTCTCAGTCCGCCGTACTGGCAGTTATCATTGTAATTGATTTCGTCCATCGCGGTCCGCATTATCCCGTAGCAAGACCCGCTGTCGCTCTTCTATGTCCTTCAGTTCTGTGTCCCGGGCCAGCTGCTCTTGATGAAAGACTGCCCAGCGGCAAGCCCGCAGTCGATGACAACCGAAGCCAGATAGCCCCACCATCCCCATTTCTTTGTGAATTTGGTAAGGCCGCTCGCAGCGAAGCTCGCAGTCGTAAGTAAGATGCCCTTGGCGCCGCTTCCCCCTACCCTGTAGCAGTAATTGTACTCGCCCTTAATATCGGTCATGTCAGGTATGACCGCTATCGCATCTATCAGACAGGCGCCTTCCGCGTAGGGATCTTCGTCCTCCGGTTTTGCGATGCCGCCGAAAGCGTAGCTCTCCATGTTGCCGCTGCCGTCGAAGGCAAAGACGCTCTCCCACTCGGTCTTCGGGAATGTAGTTGGTGGGCTTGAGAGGTGATCAGTCGTATAGTACCACACGTAGTGACCTAGGGAATCGAATCTCCCGTCGCTGTCGTCATCGTTCAGCGTTATCGTAGTGTACTGTACATCAAACGCAGAAACTTGAGAGGGGTATTGCTCGTAGTTTATCATCAGGGAGACGGGAGTCACATCTTTATTGTCGTTCTCATCCATTTCCCAGTAAAGCCTGTATGAAAGCATTGTCGAGTCCCTCCTCCCGTAATTTTTCAGTTTCACGGCCCTCGCGTTGCACATGAGAATATTCTCGTCAAAGTCTTCTTCAGAGTCCAAAAAGAACTCGGGGTTCGGCGCAAGCTTGACAAGTCCTAGGTCTGGATAAAGATGAAGAGACCTGCACATGCCGTTGGTAGTCAGCAGGCCATCTGTCGGGACGATGGGACGTATTTCTGAGTCCTCTTTGTAATACTTTAGGGTCTGCGAGTCATAATCGTAGTAAAGTGTTATCCCGTTGATGGGATCGTTTATTTCCTGGACGTTGATTGTCTCTTGGGGTTTCGAACCAAGGCAGCTCGAATAGCGGCTATCTGACTCTTCTATTATTTCGACTTTAGCAAGTTTATCCCATAACCTATTCATCTGCTCATCTTCCGCCCGCTTGCAGTAATCGCTCCAGTAATCAATGCGGCAGGCTTCTCTTTCAGCCCATTGATAATCCGGAAGCTCACCTAAAGCGCCCTCATCCCAGGTAAGCTCGCAGCAGACATAATCAGTCTCGATGGTCGTTTTCTCTCCTAGAATTTCAAGGCCTTTGAGGCCGCTTTCTATTAACTCATACTCTATCATCGGTATTTCCTTCCCGTCGACCTTGTAAAACTCGAGGGCCTCATCGTCCAGGTTGTGAGGGATTGTGCCGCAGTCTTGAATCTCTATGCCCCTCTGAATCTGCAGGCTCAGCTTCTTCCAGAAGTTCAGATCGTCGGGTGATATACACATGCTCATCCCGTCGCGGTAATCGTAGGAGTAGAAAGCGCACATTACTTTATTCTCCGAGTTCTTAACAGTGAGCTTCGTTCTGCAGGGAGATACGAGGACCAGCGGCTTTATGCCATCCCATATCCCCGGATTGTCAAGAACTACGGTCTTTCCCAGTTCCACTACATTCTGTTTTGTCGGGTCGACGATGACAGCCGACTTCTCTATCTGCATGTTATCAAGGAGGATGGAAGTCCTCAGTTCATCGATGTTCATGCTGTTCTGTATTACAAGGGACTTGGGCTCTATCTCAAAGAATTTCCCGAACTCGCTCTGGTGCCTCCACACGTAATAGCTAATTGAGCTGTCGAACAGCCCCAAACTCAGGGCCTTAGTTGCGGCCGCCCTCGCTTCGGGGCTCGTGACAAGCGTCCTTAAAAGGCTTTCCTGGGTCTCCTTTGAAAGGTATTTTCCCAGTATCTCGGTGTCGGATGCGTAATTTATCTGCTTACTGACACGCTCGAATATCTTTCTCAGCTTTACGTATTCGGTTCCGCTCTTCTTGACGCCGCCGTATTTTACGGCGTCCGCAAGATAATTGTCAACGTTGCCTTTGTATGCGTTGACCACTACAGAATTGGCCTTGTTCGTTGCCATGCTTCTTGCAAAATTCTTCTTTGAAAGCCCCCCGCCCAGAACCAGAACGTCATCGGCAAACTTGAGTCCCAGCTTCTTTCCAAACCAGCTGATTATAGACCCTGTACTCTTTGACTCCATCAAGAGTTTCGAGAGAGGCTTGAAGACAGCCTCCTTCAGGGGCTTCCCGATTATAGTGGTAAGGCATATTCCCCAGAAAGTCAGCTGGCCGATATCCTGATACCACTTAGAGTAATCGTTCCAGTGGTCCTCCCCCTGAGGGAAGACCTCGTAATAGACGAGGAAGTCCGGATCCCCCAGAATCTCTATCATCTCCCTCGCCGAGCTCTTGCTCTCTATATCCTGCGGAAGGTTGAAGTTGTAGACCGTACACTTCGTGTTATCCCTTTCATTCACCAAAATATATGGGCCGTCTTTGTTCTTCATGTCATTCCAGAGGTCCGCGCATTTGGACCGTGCGTCTTCACGCTGCTTCTCCTCGTTCTTGCCCTCCCCTATGACAGTTCCCAGAGACGAGTATTGTTCCCCCGGGCCGAGGATCACGCAGTCGGCCCTTATTCCATCGGCATAGCAGTCCACCACGGGAGTGTTGGGTATGATGACTGTGCAATCGCATTTGGTTCCAATACTACTGCTTTCGGCCTTGACGACCTCGCAACCGGGTATGTCTCCTGGATCGCCGCAAAGCCTATGCTCACAGGCCTCCTCGCAGGTCCTGAAACTGGTGAGCATGTTTATGGTTATGCTTCTTATGTCACTGCCGGCAAGAACCTCAGCGCCTGTTATAAGCTCTATGTTCCGGGCCACCACGTTTGCCGTGCCCTTGAAAAACGGCTCTGTCGTGCCCAGCTGGAAGTCATATTCGCACTTCGGGATTTCGTTTCCAAGTGATACGCGGTTCAGGGCGCAGGCCAGCGCCTTGACCGAATTCTCCGATGTCTGGTAGTCGGCCGTGGTGGCGTTGAAGGAGCCGCAGAAAGGCAGCTGCATGTCCGCATATTTGTAGCAGACCTCCCTCCACATGTTCTGGATGCCGCTCTGGCCGCTCGTGGCGAACACGAGGGCGAGCGTGGCTATCAGCATGACAAGGATGAGCCCGCCGGGTGTCGTGAAAAACTCGCTGGAGATGCCCTTCTTCCCCATGATTATTATTGATTCGTTTGATTTAAATTGGAGTCTATCCCGCTGACAGTGTCGACATGGCGTTCTGTATCATGTCACCGAACATCATGCTGCTCCCGACCGCGACGAGGGAGTATATTATGAGGGCCACTATTATAGTCTTCCCAGCCGAATACCATTGGGTCGTCGTGTCGTCGCCCCTGTTCACCTTCGTCACGAACATGGCCAGTATGATTATCACCTCTATCAGGTATATCCCCACTATCAGCTGGAACATGGTCGATGTTATCGAGCTGGAAGAACCGAGGATCTCTGCCGCGTTGATGCCGAACGTATCCTCGAAGCCCACGGCATTAAGCCTGCCCCCGAGGAATCCGAGCACCTGTATTATTACCTGCGACATCGCGACTATCAATCCGCTGACGAGGGGTGCCATTGCATACCCCTGGAACTGCATGCTGCTTGTGGTCTCGGAAAGGATGCCGCGCATGTACTCCTGGGTCTCCCTCACGCTCTTGAGATACTTGGAAACCGTGAGCATCGATTCGGAAGCGAACTGGACGCCCTTCTTGGCGGTGTCCGTTATCGTCCTCATGACGTTGCGTATGAGCCTGCTCGGATAGTAGCGGAGGGCGCCGCTCTGCGGATTCGTGAGCGCGTTCTCGAACGTCATCCCGAACGTCCTCATGTTCCTGAGCGTGATGTTGAAAAGGTTTGATATCTCCAGGTCCTTGACGTCTTCCGTGGCCTTTTCCACGGCTATCTCGAGAGGGGTTCCTCCCGATATCCTGTTGCCCAGCTGGAACAACGCAAGCTCGAATTCCGATTCCATCTTGTAAACGGAGTCCTGCACCCTTATCCTCTGTATGTTTGAAAGGAGGAAGTAGACCGCTATTCCCGCGCCGAGCCCTATTATGAACAGCAGCGACATTACAAGTGACAGCAGCGGGTCAGGGTCAGGCTCCTCAAGCTCCGCAGGCGTGGCGATACCTGTCTCGGGGTCAACATCCATAGGCACTATCAGGTATTCGGAGTGCTCAACGAAGTAGATGATGGAAGGCAGCATTATCAGAAGCCCCACCAGCAAAGCCAGGGGCAGTACGGGTATGGTGATTCTGCTCTTCCCCAGCTTGACCATGAAGCTTCCCTTCGGAGGCAGGCTTGGGTGCCTGGAAACGTCAACCTTTGAGAACGTTACCGGTCTTTTGCTCAGCGTGTTGTTGATGAACCATATGAGTATGATGGGCAGGGCCACATCGTACCCTATGAAGAAGTGCAGCGGTGTCACGCTGTCCGCCATGAAAACCGCAGCCATAGGCGCCATCACAGAGCCGAGAATGGGGAGGACCACGCCCATCATGTGTATCATGGTTACCGGCATCTGGAGATCCTGCGCGTAGTGCTTCATCCTGTCCCGCGTGCCCTCGAGGACGACCCTCAGGGCCTCGTCAAGCGTCTTCTGACTTTTTTCCGGGACCTGCCTCTGAGAATCCAGTATCAGACGGAGCGACTCGGAGAACTCCTCGTTCTCCGGCTTCCACTTGGCTATGTAGTCTATGAGCGCCTCGTTCGCGGAGTAGTACTTGCCCATCTCGATGTCCCACAGGAGCCTGCGCATGTCCCATGCCAGGGCTCCGGATATGTTGGACGAGGTGAACCTAAGAGCCCTCTCGACGTTGGGGCTTATGCGCATGCTGACAACCATGTACAGTACGGCCAGGACCACCTGGGAGCTAGCCTGTATCCTCATGGCCTTCATGAGGCTTATTGGGTACCGCATCAGGTAGTATCCAAAGCCCGCCCCGAGTATCACGGTCACCAGGACCCCGAACATGTTGCCCAGGAGACCGAGTGCAAACAGGAAGAGGCCGGCAAACGAGAAGAAAACTGTGCTCAGTATAAGCAGCGACGTGGGGGCGTTCGGCTTTATCCTCAGGCCAGTGAAGTCTATGGCCGCCTGGAGTTCCCTCGTGGTCTTCTGGTCGAAACTGATGCTAAGCAGCTTTCCCGAGAACTGTGAGAGTATCTCGTACCATGAAAGCCTTTCCTCGATCCTCCTCCTGAACAGCTTGTAATCCCTGGACGCTATGTCTATCCTTCTCCCCGCGCCGGGAACGGTGGCGGCAGGTGACGGCATGTATGGCTGCTGTTCTTTCTTTTTGCCCCCGAAAAGTCCCATGAATAATAATTGTCCGCGCCTGTTTTTAATGTGTTGGAAGAATCAGCGCATGCTCGCCTTGAACCAGCGGAGCCAGTCCTGGTAGACGCGCTTTGAGTCGACGGCCCCGACTTCCTTTCTCACGGCCTCGGAAATAAGGTGGAACCTCGAGTTGGACTTCATGACCCATTCCGCCTCCATGAGGGCGGGGTTCTTCAGACTGTCGCTCATCTCGACCATGGTCTTCTTTATGTTCGCCCTGAGGTTTATGTTCTCCCACACGGCGTGCCAGTCACCGTGCCATTCCTTCACGTAGCTTGCGATCCTGTTGAGGGTCTCCGACTCGCCGTTGATGAGCGTCTCCGTCGGCTTGAGATCGTCCTCCTTTGACGAGTATTCGAAGAGGTTCACGAAACCTCCCTCCTTGTCCGGGTTCTTCTCCCACTTCTTCCTGATTTCGGTGATCTCCGTCATCCTCCTGAACCTGTGGAGTCCGTCGGCGGACCTCAGCGTCTTGCATATGGGAATTATGTCCGTGGCCTTGAACGACGTCAGCGGCACTTCAAGGTCGTTCACGACCCTGTCGAACACGCCGTAAGCGGATTCGCCGTGGATGGTGCCTATGACCACGTTTGACAGCGCGCCTATCCTCATGGCCTCGTAAAGTGCCTTCGCCTCCGTACTCCTGACTTCACCGAGGACCAGCGCGGAATCGCCCAGCCTGAGAGCGGTCCTGAGCGCCTCGTCCGATGCGACCTCTGTCTCGACCATGGTCAGGACGGACCTTGACTTCATGCTCTCTATGTTGTAGCCCAGCTCCCTCAGCTGTCCCGTCGGGAGCTCAAGCGTGTCCTCTATGGAAACTATCCGCGTCTTCGGCAGGAGCTCCAGCATGAGCGCCGCGAGCATGGATGTCTTTCCCGCTCCCCTGCCTCCCGCGACAAGCATGCTGGCAGTCCCGTCTACGAGGAATGAAAGCACCCCCGCGGCCAAGGGGTTCACCATCTTCGCCTTCAGGAAAAGCGGCAGCGTCCACGGCCTGTCCCTGTGCCTCCTTATGGCGAACCCCAGCCCGTGGGGAGACAGCGTCCTCGTTATTATGCAGAACCTTGCCCTACCGCCCGGCACGGCTATGTCCGTGTCCAGGACCGGGTTCGCCTCGTCCAGCGGCCTTCCCGATTCCATCCTCATCCTGGTGGCCCATGATTCCGCATCATCCTGCGTAGGTATGAGGTTGGTGCGGCACTCCTCGAACTCGCTGTGGGTGATAAGTATGGGCTGCGATTCCACTGGCGAGTTCACGTATATGTCCTGTATCCTCTCGTCTGCGAGAAGCAGCTCAAGCACGCCGAGACCTGCCGTGTACCTTGTCAGGATGGTCGCAAGCTGCTCAAGCTCCTTGTTCGAGAGGTATACCCTGTGCTGGTCCGCGACCTCGCGTATCATGTCCCGCCCTATGTTGTAGAAAACCTCCCTTATGCGCCCAGTCCTGACGAATTCCGCCTCTTTGGGCTTGTGCGTGGCCATGTACCTCCTGGCGGCATCCAGCACCGCGTACTTGTCCTCGCTGAGGACGAACTCCGGGGGGAGCACGTAATAGAAGTACTCCGCCCTGTCCTCGAGCTTGAATATCTCCACCTCTATGTCGCCGACGCTGTACCTCTTCACGGACTTCCCGTTCTCCGGCGGGGTTATCATGTACCTCGTGAGCATGAAGTTGGGCCTCACGCTCGGCACGAATATCTCCCTGTATACGGACCTGTCTCCCATGTGGTAGCCGGCTATGTGAGGCTTCGCGACCTGTATGAGCTGGGTGTTCTCGAGCTTGGTCCTTATAACATCAAGCACGTTCTTTATGTAGTCGGCGTAGAAATCGTGGGCGCTCCTGTAGCGCGTGTTCTTCATGTTTATCCTGGCGTGCCTGATCTCCCTGATTATCTCGACGTATGCGCCTACGGGGTCCCTCCTGAGCGTGTTCAGCACTATGCTCTGTAGCCTTGCGTTCATCTCCGGGTATAGCTTCCTCTGCACGTTGTCCTTCACCTTGACCGTTGACATTAGCCTTTCGCGGACAACGTCCTCTATCACCCTCGCTATCTCCACGAGCATCTTCGTCTGCTCCGGCCCGTATTCGTACTCCCTGTCCTTGGTGAGGATTATGGTGTTCACGTTCTTCACTTCAAGAATCTTGTCGAGCACGTCGGCCATGCAGGCAGCGTAGTCCTCTATGCTCGCGCCGAATATCGAGCCCAGATAGTTGATTCTCAGTTTTTCCTCGTTTTCGTCATAAGTGTAATCGCCTACAGCCATCGCCTATCACCTGGTCTGCTATTTAAACCGACGCGCAATATTTTATATTGTGGAACTCTAAATAAAAATGCCCGGAGTGTTTGCTATGCCAGTTTTCGGAGAGGACCAGAAAAGGAAGGCCACCGCCAATCCCGTGCCCGTCGTGAACGAGATTGTCGGTAGAGTCAACGACAACACGAAAAGGCTGAGGCTTCTTGAGCAGAGGGAGAGGCTCCTTACGAGTAGGATAAGCTCGATGGACGAGGCCGTGACCACAAAGCTTGAGGCCATCGATAACGCAGGCAAAGAGCTCGACGCCAGGATAACGGCCCTTGACGAGAAGGTCACGACGGTCCACAACACGCTCAAGGAGGTCGTGAAGCAGCTTCAGTTCCTTGTCAAGAGGAGCGAGATGAAGAAGCTGGAGGAGAAGCTCAAGCTCTTTGAACCCATCATCTCCCATATTGGAAAGCAGATGTCGGAGCAGCAGGGCGGGTAAAGATTTAAGTAGAGAAAAGGAAAAATATAAATTGGTCGGTACTGCTTATGATTGGATTCGGAAAGAAAAAGGCCGAAAGGCCTGTTGGACCGTCAAGCGGCTTAGGCGTACCAACGCAGAAGGTGATGGCCCTTTCTTCGCAGGGATTGTCAGAGCCTGATATCGTAAGGAGACTGAGGGAGGAGGGACACACCCCGCTGGAGGTAGACAGGGCCATGAAGGACGCCATGAGGGCGGGTTCAGGAACCCAGAGGCCATACGCACAGCCCTCACCGGCACCTCCTCCTGCGCCGCCGGCACCCGTGGGGCCACAGCAATTCCGGGCGGCACCCGCACCGGCGCCCGTGCCAGAGGAGCCGCCCATGCCGCGCTTCGGCCCCCAGAACAGGTTCGCGCCCACCAACTGGGGCGACGATGACGACATGAATGATGACTTCAACGCGGAGAAAGTGGAGAGGATGCCGAGGGAGAAGAGGATGGGCCCCAGCGCATTCATGGGAGGCATGGACGATGATCTCCCGCCGCTGCCCGAGGATGCTGAAGAACCCGAGCCCCTGCCGTTCGCTCAGGTCCCGCTGCCGAAGCAGAGGGACGACAGGATAAGGGAGCTGAAAGACAGGAGAAGGAAGGAGATCGAGGAGCTCACGGAGGAGATAACGGAGGAGAAATGGAAAGACCTCATGAGCAGGGTCCGGCTCCTTGAGGAGAACCTTGAGAAGATATCGGGCGACATCAAGAACGCTCCGGCGCAGGCGCGTGGCGGTTCCCCGGAGGATATAGGCCCTGTAAGGGAGGAGCTCGCGAACCAGAAGGAGAGCATAGAGGAGGTCAACGCGAGGATAGACTCGCTCGAGGACGTCGTCAAGAGCTCGCTTTCCCCCATGCTCGAATCCGTGAGGAAGTTCAACAAGATGTCAAAGGTGACGAACCTGCGCAGCACGCCGTCCGCGACCCCGCACCACGCGCGCCCGCAGCCCCAGAAGCCGGCGGAAGCGTCAGCACAGCAGGAAGCCGAGTACGAGGACCTGGGGGAAGCGGAGGCAGAGCCTACCCCACCTCCGAGGTATTCACCCGGCGCTGAAAGGAAATAGACCTACAGCCAGTTCTAAATTAAAGAAAAAGGAAAAAACAAAAATATTTCTACTATTTTGTTGGTTGTTTTTCCCCGGCGTCCTCAGACTTTTTATCTTCTCCGCCAACGAACCAGAAGACTATGCCTATGATTATGATTACGAATATCACAGTCCAAAGGTCGCTGCCGGTAAGCCAGTAAGGCATATATGCCGAGAACAGTCCTCCCTGACCGAGAATGGCCATGAGCGCAACGTATACTATCACGAGTATAACGATGTACTTGATCCAGTTCGTCTTGCCTTCCTTGCCCTTCATCAGGTCATGGACGTTGACGCCAGCAAGCGCCAGCACCAGCACCAGCAGGAGTACTATGGTCGCGAATGCCAGCCAGACGCCTGATGCGCCTGTCAGGAACGTGTACAGCCACGTGTTGTAGCTGGAGTACAGCATCACGAAGAATGCAAGAACCAAGGCAATCAGCGCGTGGACCCTCTGACCTCCGAGTTTTTCTTTCCCGAAGACATACTGCATCAGCCCGTAAAGTAGCGCGAATGCCAACAGGAACGGGAACAGGTACTGGAAGAACTCCATTCTCTGCATGTTCTGAACCATTGTTTCGAATAGTCCCATATCATTTTATTGTTGAACAACACTTATAAACCTTTTCCTCACAACGGCCCATTGTGCTACTTTTGGGAAGATGGGAACACATCGACGTTCATTAATTTCATGGCTGCCGCTATCAGGATTACGATAACGGCTAGAACGAACACGATGGCTGCCAGCAAAGCCGCCACCTCGGCGATGGACGCAAAGAGGAAATACAGGAGAACCGTGACTGCCACGGACAGGATGGCTGCCAGCTTCCTCGCATCGGCAATGGTCAGGACGAACAGCACGGCTGCCCCGACCACGGCCACCACTACGACGGCCGTGAGCAGCCCTATGAAGGACAGCAGCAGGAAGCATATGACGGCTGCCGCCAAGACGAATGCCCTGAAAACTATCAGCTTCTTCACCCTGCCGTATTCATCCTGCAGCCTTTCTATGCGTTTCATCGCATACTTCTCCAGAAGGTGCCTGAAAAGGTAATACAGCAATATTAGTAAAAGGAAATACGCGAGGTACGTGAAGGCTCCAAGGCTGTCCAAGAACCCCACCATGGTGCTGAACGCGCCCATAATCAAGGACCTTTCATCCTGTAGGCTGAGAATATTATCGCCATCACGAAGACCACGCCTATCAGCCAGAAGAACTCGGTGTACTGGAGGAACCCGTAGCCTCCTGAGGACTGGAAGATGGAGCCGGCCAGCAGCATGATGAGAACTATCATGACTATTATCATGGTGTTGTCCTTCTCGCTCCCGCTGAGGGACTTCTTGGCGAAGCCCACGATGAAAACGAGCAGGAATATAATCGCGACGTAGGGAAGGAAGCTGTTTATGGACTGCACTATGTAATAGTTAGTCACCGCGAAGAAACCC
>CAZSYZ010000004.1:0-33016 GCA_964611445.1 uncultured archaeon
TCCGATCTCCCTTATCCAGACCTGCTCCAGGAACCTGTACCCGAGCCTGTCCCTGAACTCGATTACCGGATGCCTGTGGCCCGCTATCATGTACCTGCATTTGAGGAAGGAAGGATTGGGCCACGTGTGGCCGTGGGTGAAGTATATCCCGCCATCGGGGAAACCCATTGCCTTGTGTACCTTCACGTTCTTCGGGAGCAGCTTTTCCACGCCACCGTCGTGGTTGCCCAGGACGACGTGGACCTCGGCCATATCAGAAAAATGGCCGAAGAATTCCGGTATCTCCCTGAGCTCCTGAAACGACGTGCCTGGGACCTCATGCTTTATGTCGCCGAGCACCACGAGCCTTTCGGGTTCCGTTTCCTTCATGATATCTTCCAGGGAACCTATCATCTTCCCCATGGCCGAAGGCATCTTTATCCCCGACCTCCTGAAGTCGCGCTCGACCCCCAGGTGCAGGTCCGCTATGACAAGCGTTTTTCCGGCCACCAGCGCGGGCCTGTCCGTGACGAACTTGACAGAATTCATGTTAAAAACAAGAATGCAAAAGCTTTATAAATGCTGTTTTTATATATTAATTACTATAAAGTGGTTAATGTGTTATTGAGAGAGGATTACGGAATAGTATCCAGAAGCGAGAAGGATTTCAGGAGGGGCGCCACATACCCGAAGACTGGAAGAGAATTCGTATACTCAGGTCCCACAAACGAGATGATTTCATACATTTCCGAGATAGACAGGCATGTTGAAGGGGGGAGAATATCCCAGGCGCTGCTAGAGAAGTACGAAAAGGGCTCGATACTGCACGTTTTCTACAAAAACGGTGATGAGGATAAAGTTGCGGTCATAATCAATGGAATAACAGGCATGATACCGTTTAAGAACGATGAGGAAGTCGGCGACTTCGGACGCAACAAAAGTGAGTACCGCAAAGGCACCCTCCTGAAGGATATATGCAAGAAGAGCCAGAAGACGAGAATTCCCGTTATATATCATCAGGCTGAAATGACCCCGATAGACCACGGTTTCAGGGAATGTGAATACCCGCTTCTTGGCCTGCTCACGGAAATAACGAAGCAACTGGATGAGGACAGCTATCTGCTTGTTGGCGATACCGCGCCGTGCTTCTATTTCGACAGCAAGTACAGCGGTAAGAGGGCCTTCGTGAGCGATTTCGATTTCGTGTTCAGGGACGACCCCAAGAGCATGTCAGACATATTCGGGACGGTCTACAACTCGCCTCTTATAAGGCGGGAAAGGACAAGAACAGTCTTGGGTACTGCGACGAGGAGAGATGAGATAGAGTTCGACAATTATCCGAGATACCTGTCAGAAAAAGAACCTTTTGACAACTGCTGCCTTTTCCATGAAACCATAGGGCCTATAAAGGTCCAGCCAAAGAGCTTTGGAAAAAGCAATTTTCTTGTCGCGACTGAAAGCGGGGTATCCCCCGTTTCAGTTGCCGAGCCGCCTCTGATAGCCGCAACCATGGGAAACCCGCGCTCTTATCTGAAGAAGAGGAGAATGTTCATCCAGCACATGATAAGAAGCTTTGAGCCGGGAGATGCGCAGATGATAGGCGAGGCCACGAAGGAGTACTTCAGGGAGGCCATTTCAGCAGGAAGGCTCAGCATAGACGACTTTGAGTACCCTCTCAGGGATTTCTCGATAATAGCCAGAAAAACAGGAGACCAAAGCCTTCAGAGATTCGTTAAGGCAGCTTACAACGTTTAGCCGCCGAAAAGGCTTCTGAAAAAGTCGAGTATGGCCATTATTATCGCCTCGATGCCATCGGAGACCTCTTCCTTCAGCGTCTGGGTCCTGTACACTTCTACATTACCTGACCATCCGTCCTTGTATATGCCCTTGCTGTTCAGGAGCGACACCATGACGCTTTTCGTGCCCTCTGTCTCCGAAGTGAACTCGAATCCCACTGTGCTTTCGGATTCCTTCCCCACGGTCACGCTCTTGGTCTCGGTGTTCCCTTCGAACTGGAATGTGACGGACCCCGTCGTCTCCTCCCCCGTGTTGAACACGGTGACGTTCAGGAGGCCGTATGTTCCCGCCTCGATAGATTTCGTCATCTTTATCTCGGTTATCTTCAGCTTCCTGTCGCTGATGACGGTTATAGTCTCGCTCCTGAGGTCGCCGCTGCTTGCGAAGACGCTCAGGTCGTATTCGCCGGGCGACTCCGGTGCCGTGAACGTGAAGCTGGCTTCGCCGCTTTCCCCGTGTTTGAGGCTCAGGTCACGCTCCTCTATCTCATCCCCGAAAACCGCGAATACCCTTAGGTCCAGTTCTTTGAACCCGGCATTCCTCAGCCCGGTGGTGACGTCGATCTGCTGGCCGGGAATAACAATCTTCTGGCTCGATAAGGCCATGTCCACCGCGTCTCCGATGTCCGAGGTTATCGAGACGGACGCCTTGGCAGTCCCGCCGCCCCCCGCCGCGGTCACTGGGCAGGTATACTTGATCCCGCGCCTCACATGGGGCGTTTCCCCGAACCAGAAGAACCTCGCGCTGTCGCAGAAGGACACTGCCTGCTTTGTCTTCTCGATGCCGATGAGGCTGCTTCCCCCATCGTCCACGCAGCTGGCGATGCGCAGGTTGGTCGCTACGCATCCCTCTGCTTCCATGTCCGCTATGATCATGACGCTCTTCCCGCCGACCACGGATTCGGGAACGGCTTCAAGGACGGTCGTGATTCTGGGACTTTCCCTGTACTCTACAATCTCCAGCCTCGTTTCTTCCTTTTCCCATCCTATCGATACGTCCCTGCTCTTCACCTCGGTGTGCTCGGTGAAATTCGAGTCGGGAAGCTTTGCGAACGTGACGTGCGTCGCGTCCACGGGGGATTCGGCCCACGTGGGGTCGAAGCTGTGCGTCTTCCCCAGAAGCCTTGCCTCCACCCATGCGTGCGGGCCGAACGATTCGCCCCCTTCCTGCTTGCCTCCGAGGTAGGCGTAGCCCGCGACGTACCAGGCGTCGTAGTCGAGCGTCCTCAGCATGGAAAGCAGCAGGTTGGAGAACTCGTCGCAGGTTCCCCTGCCTTCATCGAAGACCCACGCCGCCGGGAACGCCTCCTTCTCGCATGAAAGGTCGTAATCCACGTATTCGTTGACCCAGTTGCTCAGCAGCAGCATGCCCAGGATGCTCTTCTCGGACCCGCCCGCGTTGTACGCGGCCTCCATTATGCCCTGAGAAGGATGGATGACGGAAGTAACGGGGAAGTCCCTCACGTCGCCGCTGGACTTGGACTCGACCTCGACAACCGTCTCGACGAGGTAGTCTATCTCGCTGTCGAGCCTCGGCCTTCCCCAGTGCAGGACTATCTGCCTGTTCCCGTAGCCGTCGTCGTCGAAATCATAATCGTCAGGCCCGATGACCTTGCTCACGGTCACGCTCTGCCTGCCGTTCTCCTGCGGTATGTAGAGCCTGAGCGAAAGCTCTTGGGCCGTGGCATGCGGTGATCCCGAGTTCAGCGTTATGTGGCCCGACTGCATCACCTCAGCCTTCATGTAGGTTACGTTCTCGGGATCGCTTATGACCTGCGCGGAACAGGTGACAGATATAAGCGCGAGTGCCGAAAAAACGACAATCGTCAACGATGCCAGAGGACGTCCATTCATATTAATAATGGGTCCCGCGGCCTATTTATTGTTAAAGTCTACTACTTTTACTTTTCTATTTTTATTCTCTATATCCGCTATTAAGTCGGACGAGCAAGCGGGATAAAAATCGTGCACATGTATTCTCTGACCGCCGTCTTCTCCGGGAGGTTGTTCTACATGTTCTGCATGCTGTATCGTATCTATTCCAAAAAATGTTTTAAACACGAGGTTAAGATATTCCGTGCCGTCTGGCACTTTATTTTGGTCTGTGACTATTGCAACATTCTTGCCTTTCTTTTCCAGGATAGTGAGCAAGACAGCGTCATATATCTTTTCATCTTTAAGCTCAGAAGGCCTGACCGACCTGTGAATGTATTCAACTCTTCCGGTGTACGTTTTTATAGGCATAGAAATAATCTATCGTAGCACATTTATAAAGCTTTCGTATATTACCACTGATAAATAGTTACATAAACCAGAATATTGGGTTAAAATTTAAATCACCTCTCTCATTCTTTGTTATGTCTATGCAGGTTTGGACCGAGAAGTACAGGCCGGAAAAGCTCAGCGAAATCGTGAACCAGAAGCACGTCGTCGACAGGCTCAAGGCATGGGTGAAGGAAGGCAGCGTGCCGAACATGCTTTTCGCCGGTCCCGCGGGCACGGGTAAGACGACCGCGGCGCTCTGCCTTGCCAGGGAGCTGTTCGGGGAGCACTGGAGGGAGAACTTCCAGGAGACCAACGCGAGCGACGAGAGAGGGATAGACGTCGTCAGGGGAAGGATAAAGAGCTTCGCCATGACGAAGCCCCTGGGGAGCGAGTTCAAGATTATTTTCCTCGACGAGTCCGACTCGCTCACGCCGGAGGCGCAGCAGGCGCTCAGGAGGACCATGGAGAAATACTCCGAAGTCTGCCGGTTTATTCTCAGTTGTAACTATTCCAGCAGAATCATCGAGCCCCTCCAGTCCAGATGTTCGGTATTCAGGTTCCAGCGCCTCGGGGAGGGCGACGTAAGGAAGTACGCTGGCCGCATCGCGGAGAAGGAGAAGATGAGGATGACCGAGGACGCTTACAAAGCCGTGTTCGAGGTGAGCGAGGGAGACCTGAGAAAGGCCACGAACATACTCCAGGCGTGCTCGACCCTGGAGAAGATAGACAGGGACGGCGTTTACGGCATGGTCTCGAAGGTCAAGCCCGAGGACATCGAAAAGATGGTCGAGAGCGCGCTCGCCGGGAAATTCGGCGAGGCAAGGAAGGAGCTTTACGCGCTGACGATAGAGAGGGCGCTCTCGGCGGAGGACATAATCAGGGCCGTCCACGGCCACATATTCCGGATGGAAATGGACGAGAGGAAGAGGCTTTCGCTGGTCGAGATACTGGGGGAATACGAGTTCAGGCTCAACCAGGGCGCGACGCCGGAAGTGCAGCTGGAGGCCATGCTGGCCCAGTTCATGAAAGCGGGCTCCTGATAATTCTTATGATAATGAAAGAGAAGCCGGAATGGGCGGAACTGGCGACATTCGTGCCGAACAAGAAGCTCCCGGTCTACAACTGGTTCTACTACAAGGAGGGATTCAGCCGCGACCTCGTCTTCAGGCTGATTGAAAAGTTCAAGCTTGAGAAGGGTGACACGGTCCTCGACCCCTTCTGCGGCGCGGGCACCACACTGCTGGCATGCAGGCAGAAGGGATTGGAGTCTGCCGGTTTCGACGTCCAGTCCTCCGCGGTCTTTGCAGCCACGGTCAAGACGAGGGATTACGACCTGAATGCTTTGGACGATGCCGGAAAGGAGCTGCTTAAGGCGAGGTTCGAGAAGCCGGACTGGGGCACGACAAGTGCATTCGTCAGGCGCGCCTTCAACGGCCACACCCTGGACGACGTGCTCTTCTTCAGGGACAGGATAATGCAGGTACGCGACAACGCCGTGCGAGACTTCCTGATGCTGGCCCTCATCAACGTCACCATGAAGTGCAGCTACGCATGGAAGGACGGCGCCGTCATCAAAATCAGGAAGCATCCGGTCCCGCCTCTGAGGAAGCTCCTGAAGAGGCAGCTAAGATACATGCTCAGGGACGTCAAAGGCTTCAGATGCACGGAAGCCGGATGCAGGGTCGGCTTCGGTGACGCGAGGAAGATGAAGCTTCCCGACTCCTCCGTGGACGCCGTCATAACTTCACCGCCTTACCTCAACAAGATAGAATACGCGAAAATCTATTCCATAGAGGACGAGCTTTTCTTCTCAGGCATGGGGCTGACGCCGCTGCGCTCGCACATAGGCATGGACCCGGAGAAGGCGCTTGCAGAAAAAAGCAAACTGGAAGACATAACGGATGTAAGCGGTTTCAACCCCCAGGCAACGGCCTACTTCAGCGACATGCATGAGGTCATAAAGGAGCTCCGCCGCGTCTGCAGGGACGGCGCGAAGCTCGGTATCGTCGTGGGCAACGGATGCTTCCCCGACGGCGTCGTAGATTCGGACGTTATACTCAGCAGGATGGCGGAGCATGCGGGATTCAAGGCCAGTGAATTGCTTGTGCTCAACAAGCGCTGGTGCACCAGGAACCGCGTGGAGAAGGTCGGAATCACGAGGGAGAGCCTGCTGTTGTGGGAAACAGCTTAATTTGCCCTAATAATCGGAAAAATCGAGTATTACTCGGAAAAAACGATATATATTTAAAGCGTTATTCCTATTACTAGTCATGATTGTAGAAAAAGTCCTAGGTTCGAAATCAAAAATATCCATACTCAGAATATTCCACGGTCATCCAAAAAAAGAGTTTTGCCTGGAGGATATGAGGAAGATTCTAAAACGTTCAACCGGAACGATCCATCCGCCACTTTCCGAACTATCCGATTCGGGAATCCTCAATGCGAGGCGTATAGGCCGCACGACTTTGTACAAATTGAACGAAGACCATCCTTTCGTGATTGCTTTCAGAAATATATTCAGGACAGAAAACGACTTCATGAGAAAAGCCGCAAAGGATTTTGTCAAAAAAATGCCCAAGGAAGGTATAATTTCGGTGATACTCTTCGGTTCTGTCGCTAGAGACGAGTCCGTGGCCGGAAGCGATGTAGACCTGCTGGTGATATATTCCAAAAAACGAAAGAATGTTGAGGATAGTGTGAGCAGAATAGCGGAGGATTATTTGAAGAATGGTATACACATTTCTCCTGTATTTTACTCGCGTACGGAAATTGTTAACATGGAAAGAAAATACAACAGCTTTTTGATAAGGGTTCAGGATGAAGGGAATGTTCTTTATGGGATTCCGATAAGGAGCATTTTGCATGGCAAGAAACGTGAATAAAGTCGAAGCTGGAAATTACCTGAACAAGGCCTGTGAATTTCTTGATGAAGCGAGAGACGCGATGCTCAAGTCACGCTTCACAGCTGCCGCCTTCAACTCAATACAGGCGATAATCAACGCGAACGACGCCTTGACGATAGCTGTCAGCGGCATAAGGGCATCAAAGGATCACAGGGAAGCTGTCAGGACGCACACGGAGACCGTCAGTGTTATGGGAGACAGTTCGGGTAAACAGATTCTCGTAAAGGCATTGAATCTCAGGTCAGAAATAGGTTATTCAGGAAGGCCCGCCTCTAAAGCGCAAGCTGACGCGCTTCTGAAGGACGCTGTCAGGTTCATTGAGTGGGTCAAAAGATACGCCGAATAGTCCCTTCATACAAGCCAGATGTACGAGGAACCGCGTGGAGAAGGTCGGAATCACTAGGTAGAGACTCCTCATCTGGGGGAAGTTGTAAATACTACCACGGGGCCATCAAAAGTACAAAGGTTTAAAAAACATACCATTTTTTAATAGTGCATGAGGACATTCAAGGACATCTCATTCGAGTGGAAGGACTACAAATTTGACCTGACGATATCTGAAGATAGATTCGCACGTGTTTCAGGATCGTTTTTGGGATACGAAGATGGGACAATAGCCAAAAGTGCTGCGGCCATGGCTTTGAATGCCGTGGTTAATAACCGACGCGGTTCTCCCGAAATAAATAGCGCGACATTTGAAAAAATAATGAAAGAAACCGGCTCTAGCAGGGCTGCTATTCTGGATGCCCATGGAGACACTTTCGAGAAAAAATGGTATTACAGTGACAAAAGGACGGAAGGTCCGGAAGACCGGATGTATGGTGACTGGAAATATAAAATTGATAAAAGCGAGGTTACATTCAACGGTGAAAAGATATCTATTTGCCAATTCAAGGAGATTCCTGGCGGGTTCATCTTTCCTGCAAAAGAGGGGATTATGGAGATTCATCCCCTTGATTACTGGATAGACAAACAAGAAGATATGGGTTATGGAGCATTGATATTTCATTCGTGCAATCCGGATGGGCACGAACCCGTAGTGAAGGGCACGCCTATTTTTTACGTGCATGGCGATATCGGACTGCTTGGAAAGTACAAAACAAAGATACTATCCCCTGTTGGAATCGATTTAAAGTGATTACTTCTTCAGCACCTCGGCTATCTTCATGCCGAGGTTCTCGCACGTCTCTATGCCGATCTTGTCGTCTTCCGGCCTGCTTCCGCGCGGGACCCATGCTATGCCTCCGAAATGGGCGGTGTCCTTGTCGGCCACGGTTATCATCTCGTGCAGGTGCATCCAGTTCATTATCTGCTGGCATACGAGTTCCTGCCCGCCGTTCCTGCTCGCGCCGACCGCTATGGCCCCGCCTACCGCCTTGCTGAGCATCCTGCCGTTCCTTCTGAGCGGGAAAGTCCTCTCGAAGAAATCCTTCAGCCTTCCGCTGACGAGCCCGAAATAAACGGGGCTTGCCACTATCAGCGCGTCGGCGCCGGCCATCTTCCCGTATATTGCCTGCATGTCATCCTTCTGGCTGCATTCGAACCTCGTCTTGCAGAGGTCGCATGCGGTGCAGGGCTTTATGTCCTTGTCCCAGAGCGTGACCGCTTCCGTTTCAATTCCTTCCTTTTCGACAGCATCTAATGCCTTCCTGAGGAAGAACAGCGTCGTGCTTTCCTTCCTGTGCGAGCCGCATATTCCTAACACTTTCATGGCAACCATCTGATGAGCCCGAAGGGATTTTCAGAACCGCGCGGAAGCGTACACCCTTTCATTGACGCTTTTGCGCTTATCTGCGCACCCGCGTCAGCGTACTTTCCGCGAACGCTTTTGCATGTTTACTTATGCAAAAGGGTTCATTCGAACCCTCAACCTGCCGGTATCTTCCCACGCTTTTACTCAAGCTTTTTCTAAAAGCTTGGTCCGAAGCCGGCCGCAATATCCAGGTTATGCTACGGGCCCACATGATAAAATAAGCGAATTGAAATAAAAAGCTCCCTTAGTTTCTGGAGCTCCCTTTAGGGACACTATTCCCTTAATAAAGCCTTAAGTCAATTATATTTGTTATTGTTCAATTTCTGGGAGAATGGGCAATACCGGAGAGGAAAGAAAATGTCCAACCTGTTTGCAGAGAGGAAGTTGGTCTTCAGGCCGATGGAACAGTTTGATGTTGACATCAGGGGTATGGATAGGGAAGAGAAACTGGAACGGATAAATTATTTTGCAAGGGATGATCATTTTGAAGTGAAGTTTAAAGGATTCATCCACATGCTGGACAGTTTCTCTGTTAAAAGGGGCGAATGGGTAGAAGTCGAAGACAGATGAATAAAGGCGAGAAATTTCTTTTGTGAGTCAGGTCCTGAAAATATATCTGTGCAGCACTTACGAGGGGCTTCCCCACGCGAAGAACCAGTAAAAATAGTTATACAGATGTTCACCTTCTGCATCCCCGTACTCAAAATCAATTTATGATAGCAAACACAAAATTAATCACTAATGAAATGATGATAAATTATGAATAGAAAGCAGGTGCTTGGACTGGTTTTTGCAATATTCGGGGCATCCATGATGGCACAGGTTTTCGGTGTCATCATAGACTGTTCAAATATCGTCTGCACCCCGTTTTCAGGCATATTGACCATTCTTCTTACCGTTATCGCCTTACTGTCAATAATTTTTGGCTACGACAATATTGTGAAATGATTCTCAAGGATACACCCTGCTTATGGTCCGCGGGAATGTTACTCAGTCCGCTGTTCGGGTGTCCGTCTGCCTGACGGAACAATTCTGGGATTCACTTCTTTTCAAGTATGTTGCGCCTTTTCTCTACTGCCGCAGCAAGGGCCTCTATCTCCTTCTCGTAGTATTCGGCGAGGCCTATGTCGCCTGATTCCTTCGCGGTTTCAAGCTTCTTCCTGTGTATTTCTATCTGCTTTTTCAGGGATTCAATCCCTTTCAGCAGCCTTTTCTTTCTTTTCGGCATCTTTCAGCAGCTCCTCAAACAGGCCAATAGCCTTGGCGATGGTCTGCCCGTCGAATTCACACCTCTTCGGTTTTCTTCCATCCCTTACCCCCCTGTAGCGGTCTATGAGCTTAATAGAATCGCCCTTTGTTATCCCTTTCTTTTTCAGCGACTCTTCCAGTATCTTATGGGAGTAGTTTCTCTTTTCTGTGATGCATTTTATGAGAAGCATCTCCTTTATGCGCATTAAGATGGGATATACGAGGTCGCCTTGGTTTCCACCGGTTTCATACAGGCTTCTTATGACATTGAGGGACGAACGCGCGAGCCCCAGCCTCTCCCTGAACCCCCTTCCATTCTTCAGCGGCCTGAGTTCGGAAATGAAGCTTTCATTGAACAGTATCCTGGATCCTTCTATGGTGTCTCTCATTATGATGTCATTTTCTGCCGCATTCATCAGCTCCTGCCTCTCCATCACCCTTATGTCATAATTCATGTCTTTCAGCTCCTTTGGAATTTTCATGCTTTTTGCATGTGCGTCCGTGACGACTATTACGTCTATGTCCGACCCCTCAGTCTGCTCGTTTCTCGCATAAGAACCGTACAGCAGGATGCTTACGACATGTTTCATGTTTTCCGCCAGCGCGAGCGGAAGGTCCTTCTCCGGTTCTGCCGGTCTTGACAGGAGTCTTACCTCTGCCTGTCCGCCAATCCACGAGGAAGGGACATACACGCCGCCTGAATTCCCGTACTTTTTTACAGTTTTCGTCACGACTTCTGGTGAAATCATGTATATACATAGTATATACTCATTTATAAGCTTATCCCAAGGACACTAAAGTAGGATTCAGAAAAAGGTGTCAAGTCGGAAGCCTAAGGATACACCCTGCTTATGGTCCGCGGGAACGCTATGCAGTCCCTTATGTGGTCCACGCTGCATATCCACTGGGTAAGCCTCTCGACGCCGAGCCCGAAGCCCGCGTGCGGGACCGAACCGAACTTCCTGACGTCCATGTACCAGCCGTAGTTCGCGGGGTCGGCGCCTTCCCTCTTCAGGTTCGCCAGAATCTTCTTCGGGTCAACTTCCCTTGCGGAGCCTCCTATCAGTTCGCCGCCGGACTCGCCCGGAGCTATGAGGTCCGCGTTGAGGACGGTCTTTTTGTCTTTCGGGTTCTCCAGCATGTAGAAGGGCCTCGCCTCCTTGGGCCAGTTGGTTATGAAGAACGGCTTCCTGAAGTGCTCCGAGAGCGCCCTGAGCTGCAGGTCCGTCACGTCGTCGCCCCATTTCATCCTGACGTCCTTCTTCCTCATCATTTCGGTCAGCTCCCTGTACGTTATCCTTCTGAACGGAGGCTTGACACCCGAAAGCATCTTCACGTCCGCGCCCAGCTCCTGCAGCTCCTTTTTGTGCTTCTTCAGACACGCCTGCACTACGTGCGATACCAGCTCCTCCTGGAGCTTCAGGGAGTCCTCGTGGTCAATCCATGCGGCCTCGGCCTCCGCGTGCCAGTACTCCGCGAGGTGGTGCCTCGTCCTGCTCTTCTCGGACCTGAAGCTCGGCGCTATGCAGTATATGTTCTCGAGGGACGCTATGAGAGCTTCGGCGTGCAGCTGCCACGACTGCGTCAGGTAGGCCTTCTCTCCGAAGTACCTCATCTCGAACAGCGTGGAGCCTCCCTCACAGGCCATCTTGGTTATCGAGGGCGACTGTATCTCGAAGAAGCCACGGGACCTGAAGAACTCATGTATGGCGCCGAGAATGGTCGACCTGACCTTGAATATCTTCAGCAGTTTCTGGCTCCTCACCCACAGGTGCCTGTTGTCCAGCAGCAGTTCGGGGCTCTGCTGCTCCTTTATGGGGAAGTCTTCTGCAAACCCGACGACCCTGAAATCGGTAACATGAACCTCGTAGCCTCCGGGGGCCCGCTCGTCCTTCCTCACATTGCCCGTGAGTTCCACTGATGACTCGATCAGCGCCTTCTGCGCGTCCTTGAAGCCTTTCACGCCCTCCTTCACCACGCACTGGACTATGCCCGTGGAATCCCTGAGAACCACGAAGGAAATGTCCTTCCCGGACCTGGTCCTGTATATCCATCCCTTCAGGAGCACTTCCCTCCCGGCCTTCTTTCCGATATCGGCTATGACAGTCCTTTCCATAAGTCTAAATTCGCTCCCGATGATTAAAAAGCATAACGCTCAGGTGCCGTCCCATTTCCTTATGACGGTGAGCACGGCTTCGGTTGTTCTGTGCAGGTCTTCTATGGCACAGTACTCGTCCTTCTGATGAGCGACCGATATGTCTCCCGGGCCAAGAGCGAATGTTCCTATCCCCGCGAAATTATGAAGTATGCCGCCGTCCACCCTGGCAGTCTTGAAATAAGGCCTGGGCTCGCAGTTGATAGATGTTATTGCATCCTTGCACATTTCCAGGAATTCCTTATCTTCAAACAGGTAACCTCCGATGACCATCCTTTCCTTCAGAACATAATCTTTCCCCAGTGAATCCTTGCACAGGGAATCAATATTTTCAAGAACTTCCTCAGGCTTGTCATCCGGTAACAGACGGCTGTTGAGCGTCATCGTGCATTTCCCGGGTACGACGTTCCCGCCTTCCCTGGCCCATATCTCTGTCACCACAAGGCTGTTCTCTATCCTTTCTCCGGTAAGATTGACTATGATATTCCTCTTCGGGAACTTGTCGATGTTCAGAAGCAGTTTTGGGACCTTGTAGATTGCATTGTCTGCGTGCTGGGGATAACCGCTGTGACCTTTCTTTCCAAGCACATCGAGCTCATAGAAACCGTTCCCTCTGCAGCCTAATGCAATACCTATGGTTTTCCCCTGGGTAGTGGGTTCCAATACCAGACCCTTTTCGACACCCTTCAGCCTCGGGAGAATCTTGTAGACCCCGTTACGCTTGAGGGGATGATTCTCCTCGAATGCCGTGAAAGTGAAGACCACTCTCTTCTCTGTGGGCTCCTTCTTCAGCAGCCTCGCAATCTCGAGCATCGAGGCTATACCTGCCTTGCAGTCGGAAGCGCCGCGCCCGTAAAGCTTCCCGTCAACGATTTCGCCTCCCAGCGGGTCGTGCTTCCAGCCCTCGCCGGGCTCGACCGTGTCCATGTGCGCATTGAGGATGAAGCCGGGGCCTTTCCCGATCTCCGCTATGAGGTTCCCGTCATCATCGGACCAGACCTTGTAACCGAGACCCTCCAACTCATTCTTTACCCATCTTGAGACCCCGAGCGAGTCCCTGGAGCTGGGTATCTTCACGAGGCTCTGTAGGTTTCTCACGAGCCTTTTCCTGTCAGCCAATGTCCTTCACCATTATCAGTTCATCGTAGTATTTTCCGCGTAGCCTGCATCCGCACGGTATCCTTCCCGCCACACTGTAGCCGCATTTCTCGTAGAGACTGCGCGCCGCCGCGTTCTTCTCGTAGACCGAGAACGAGATGACCCCGCACTTCAGCCTCTCCGCCGCAAGCCTCTCAAGCATCATCATGAGCCGGTAGCCTATGCCCTTCCTCCTCTCGGAGTTCAGGCCTATGCCGAGGTCTGCCTTGTGGTAATGCGCAGGCAGGACGCCTTTCCATACCGTACCTATGCCGATGATTTTACCTTGCATCTCCGCAACGACGGTGACCCTCTTCCCTTCCCTGTTTTCCTTCAGCTCGTTACGCAGCCATTTCCTTTCCTCTTCGAGCGTCCCCTCCTTCTCAAAACCTATGTACGCCTTCTCCCTGATGAGCGTGTTGATGTGATTCAGGCAGCCTTTCAGGTCCTTCCTCTTCAGCGCCCTGAACATCACCTTCTTCCCCCCGGCCGTGAATTCCCTGAAGACCTCGCCTTCCCTGAATTTCATTCTTCCCCCTCCCCGAAAACGAAATCATCCATTTTCACGCCCTTCTCCCCGCAGTGCTTCCTGAACAAATACCCATAGCTCTTTGTAATCGCGTCCTTCATGTCGAGCCCGAGCTTCCCGGCAGTTTCCCTGATACCTTCTTCTGTCCCCTCGATCTCCATGAAATTTCCTATCAGGGGCATCACATCCAGAAGTATCCCCACGTCGCCGAGCTCCCATGTCTGCCTCTTCTTCTCGTACACGAAGGCGGGCCTGTAACCGACAGCCTCCAGCAGCTTCTTCCCGGTCCCGAAGCTGCCTATCATCACTATGGTCTCTTCCCTGACCTTGAAGCCCTTCGGGGCGTTTCCGGACTTCCTCTTATGCGTTATGTCGGCCTTTCCGGCATAGGACCTCAGCCTCAGCAGTTCGTCTCTCTCTTCGATGCCGCGCCCGCCGTACGTTATATTCCTCTCGAGCCCCGAATTGACCATCCTCGCTCCTATTTTCCTGAGCTTCACGGCCACGGCTGAAGGGTCGCCTATCCTGAACTTCACCTCTATTTCGAGCCCCTTTTCCGTATTCATGCCATCACTACTCCTGCACGTATTCCCTCCCGCTTTTTAGCGCCTCCTCCGCCCTTGCCAGTTCCTTCCCGAGGTAGGCCGCATGCTCATGCCTTGAGACGAGCCCCTCGTGTATTATCATCTTGTAGATGTCCTCGGCCTTCTTCCCGCGGAACGCGAAGTCAGTCTTGGTGTGGTTCGGGAGCAGATGCCTGACATGTATCCCGCCGTCCCCCACGCTTATCGTGAAATACCCGAGCCTGTCCTCCCTGAACGGCTTCTTCTTGCCTGTGAAGTAATGGCTTATGGTTTCCCTGGCCTGGCCGTAGTTGTTCTCGTAGATGTGCGCAGAGTTGGAGATTATGGTCATATGGCCCGGCTCGGTCCCGAGTTCACCGGCCATCCTCTTCTGCAGCTCCCTGAGCGCGAAGGCGTTCATCGGCCACCCGCTGAACATGTCATGGGAACGGAAGACGGCCGTCTGGAAGAGCTTGCCGTACTTCATGTTCCAGGTTATCTGGGTCAGGCAGGGAGGGCTGCTTGACATGCTGTCCTCCCTGACGTACCACGTGAACGCCGCGGCCCTCCTGGTGTGCGGGGCCCTCCTCAGGTGGTTGAGCGCGTTCTCGATCTGGTCGAACGTCGCGTGCGCCTCCTTCTCCCATTTCTCCTCGGAGCCCGACATGATGTACTCGAAGAGCCTCTTCCCGTACGTGTAGCTGAGGCCCTTGCCGGAGCCCGTGCCAAAGAAGGTCTCGTAGTACTTGTCAATCTCGTCCCTGCCGAAAGGGAGCCACTCCTCTATGTCGCCTTCGTCGTCTATCACGGCCATTACGTTGAGCACCTCCCTCTGGGGGACGTCGTGCTCGCTCTTCTTCTCCTCGCCGAATTTCATCACTATGTCTATTATCCTGAGCCAGGCGTCCGCTATGTCGTCCCCCTCTACCCTGAACCCGGAAACATCCTTTACGGCCAGCGCCCCTGCCGTCTCCCGGGTTTCCTTCACGTGCACGGGCTTGGACCAGGGTGGCTTCCTACCGAGCGAATCAATCCTGGCGGAGACCCCCTCCTCATTGCCTCTCATGTCTATGAGCTCCACGTTCTCCCTTACTCTCCCGACGAAATCCCTCAGCCGGCGGTCGATGACCACCCTGGAACCCGGCACGTTCCCGTCGCCATCCACGCCCTTCCCGAAGAGGTTTTTCAGGTCGTCCCCGCTTCCCGTCCTGTCGTTCCCGCACATCATGAGGTACCTTACGTTCGGGTTCGCGAGAAGTGTCCTGAGCATGTGGTTTATGCCGTTGCCGGAATACAGGTTGCCCTTTATCGCGTACTTATCTCTGGGTACATCGACCTTTGCTGCCTGCGTCCACAGCGTGCATATGGCCACGTTGCTCTCGGGATTGCTCACGTCGACTTTCACAAATCCACCCTGAACTTGATTTTTCTCCGGGAGAAATATAAAATTACGAGCACCAGCACTGCCAGCGAGGCCATCGCAGGAATGAAACCCAGTCCGTGCTCTTCGGGCTTGTCCCCCCAGTCGCTGTAGAATACCTCCTCGTAGTATCCGGCGGCTTCGCCCTCCATTATGATGCCCACCTCCCGGTTGTTCATTATGCTGTTCTCGTTCCAGTTGATGCTGGACACCATGACCTTCTCAGAGTCGACGACCAGGCCCTTGTTGTGGAGCATGGCGATCCCGTGCCCGTCGAGGTCCATGGCCCTGGCCTCTATGGGTATGCCCTCCTCGGCTGCCAAGGAGTTGACGTACAGGATCGTGTTGTAGTTGCTCGTGCTTTTCTCCGGGTCCATCTCGTAGTACGTCGAGTCCAGGAGTATCTTCACGGGAACGCCCTCCCTGGCCTTGTCCAGTAGCGCCTCCAGCACGGGGCTGGGCGCGGTCGATACATTGTCCGTGGAAGCGGAGCCCCAGTGGGCGTATATGTAGAACTCATCGACAAGCACAGAGGACGATGCCGATCCTATGAGCCCCAGTATCTCGTCAAGTGAATCCGGGGAGTATACGAGTTCCACGCTCTGCCCGCTGAAGGTTTCTTTCCCGAACTTAGGCTCGTACGTCCCGGCGGTTTTCCAGCTCTCGAGCCTGTAATTGCCCGGAGGGCAGGCGAAGGCCCGCGATTCCGAGAGGTCCTGCATGTATATGCCGTAAAGCTCCATGCCCAGTGCAGGGTCATGCACTATGGCTCCCCAGCCGCGGTTGCCGTATTCCCCGCCGGGCGTGAAGCCGGCGTAGCCGAAGTTCTCGCTGGTGACCAGCACGGAGCCGTTGTCCCTGATCACGTACTTGGCGTGCATGTATCTCAGCGGCCCATCGTAGAGGAAGACGCTGATGTTATTGTAGAGCAGGGCGCAGAGCGCGGTCGTCTCCTGCTCCGGAATCCCTCCAGCGGGGCTTTTCTCGGCCAGGACATTAACGCTTACACCTTCGCCTCTCTTCTTCACGAGGGCGGCCGTTATCTCCGGGGAGCTGAACGTGTACGTCGCCAGGAGGATGCTATCCTCCGCCCCTTCTATGAAGCCGGAGACCGCTGGAAATGATGAGTCGGGCGAAACGAAGGTCTCGACGGTTGCAGCCTGGGCATTTGGAATTGACAGCAGTATAAGCAGGAAAACGAAGAAGCGCCTCATACAAGTTAACTTTTCTTCAGCAGGCTTTTTATTCGCTCGGCGCCCTTTATGGACTTCAGGTAATCGTAGACCTCCGCGGGCACAAGGTCCTTCCATGACACGCCCTTCAGGATCCTCTTCCTTATCTCGTGGCCGCTGTACTTCCTCTCGTGCCAGAACTTGTGCTTCCTCGCCCTGACGCCAAGCCTTCTGAAGCATTCCAGGGTCCACGGGTTACGCGAATATACCACGTCGAAATCGAAGGTCTTCCTTATGGCCGTGGTCCACAGCCTGTCGTCATGGAAGTCCTCCAGCGAGCTTATCTCGAAGTTGAGTATGCCCCTGGCCTCCAGCGAGCGCCTTGTCATCTCTATCCTCTCCTCCACCGTGAAGGGATTCTTGGACGTTTTGCTCTCCGTGGCCGAGCCTATGATTATGTAGACCTTCCCGTACCTCTTCGCCAAGTGCTCTATGACGCTGAGGTGGCCGTTGTGAAACGGCTGGAACCTGCCCACGAAAAGCGCCTTCTTCATAGGAATAGAATTGGATGAATGATATAAGTAGTTTTTGATTCATCCGACCTTTCCCATTTAAAAAACTTACTCCTGTATTAGATACCACCTAAAGGCATACGAAAGGTACATTTTATGTCAGGATTCAGCGTTAAGGTCGAGAACGTGGTCGTCTTTGCCACTCTGGGCATCGATGTGCCGCTTGAGAGGATATCGAGGGAACTGGAGGCCGCGGAATATGCTCCTGAGTCGTTCCCCGGCGTCATCTACAGGATAAAGGACCCGATGGTAGCGTCGCTCATATTCTCTTCCGGCAAGATCGTGTGCACTGGCGCGAGGAGCATAGACAACGCCAGGGTGGCCGTGGAAAGGGTCATAGAGGACCTTAGAAAGCTCGGCCTGAAGATACCTGCCGAGTACGAGCTGAGGGTCGAGAACATAGTGGCTTCCACGCAGATAGAGGCGAAGCAGAAGCTCGACCTGGAGCAGATAGCGTTCATGCTTGAGAACAGCGAGTACGAGCCGGAGTCGTTCCCGGGGCTCGTTTTCAGGCTCACCGAACCCAGGGTTGCCTTCCTGCTCTTCGGCACCGGGAAGATAATATGCACGGGCTCCAGGAGCCAGGACGACATCCACCTGGCGCTGGGCAGCTTCAAGAAGAAGCTCGAGGGGCTCGGGATCACGGTCAAGCCGGTGGCGGCCTGACGCCCGCGTGAATGTAATTTTTTTATACCATTGACTGCATAATTGATTATGCAGAAGAAATACCAGGCGAATAAGAACAGGACGAGGTTCGTCGTCGTTACCGGAGGCGTCATATCCGGGCTCGGCAAGGGCATATTCACTGCTTCTCTCGGAAGGCTGCTCCAGTCGAAAGGGCTCAGCGTCGTTCCCGTGAAGATAGACCCGTACATGAACGTCGACGCGGGGACCATGAACCCCGTGGAGCACGGCGAGGTGTTCGTCCTCGACGACGGCAGCGAGGTCGACATGGACCTCGGGAACTACGAGAGGTTCCTCGACCTCGACCTCACCTCCGACTCCAACATAACCACGGGAAAGATATACAAGAAGGTCATAGACAGGGAAAGGAAGGGCGACTACCTCGGGAAGACCGTGCAGCTGATACCGCACATAACGGACGAGCTCAAGGAATGGTTCAGGGATGTCGCGAAGAAGGCGAAGGCTGACATAGAGCTGATAGAGGTTGGCGGGACCGTCGGCGACATAGAGAACCTCATATTCCTGGAGGCCCTGAGGCAGCTTTCGATGGAGGAGGAAGTCATATTCGTGCACTGCACGCTGGTCCCCATCATGAAGGTGGTCGGCGAGCAGAAGACCAAGCCGACCCAGCAGTCGGTGCAGAAGCTGAGGGAAATCGGGATACAGCCCGACTTCATATTCCTTCGTTGCGAGGTCCCCATAGAGCAGAAGATCGTCGAGAAGATAGCGCTCTTCACGGGCGTGTGCGAGGAAAACATCATACGCGGACAGGACCTGAAGAACATATACGAGCTGCCCCTGATGCTCCAGGATCAGGACGTCCACGGCAAGGTCATGGGCATGGCCGGGATGAAGATATCCCAGGGAAGGGACCTGAAGGACTGGAAGGTCATGGTCGGCAACATGAAGAACGCGAAGAAGATACTGACAGTGGCCATGACAGGGAAGTACATGGCCCTCCACGATTCCTACGTTTCCATAGAGCAGGCCCTCAGTCACGCCTCGGGGATGCTCGGCTGCGACGTTGATATAAAGTGGATAGAGACCACCGACATAGAGAGGGGCAGGATTAGCGCCAAGGAGGCGCTGAAGGGCGTCGACGGCATCATAGTGCCGGGCGGCTTCGGCTCCAGGGGAACGGAAGGCAAGATGAAATGCATAAGTTATGCCCGCGAGAAGAGGATACCGTTCCTCGGCCTGTGCTTCGGCTTCCAGCTGGCAAGCGTGGAGTTCGCCAGGCACGCCTGCGGCCTGCGAATGGCGAACAGCACGGAGATAGACCCGAAGACCCCGCATCCGGTGATAGACCTCCTCCCGTCCCAGAGGAAGGTCTACAGGAAGGGCGGCACCATGAGGCTCGGCGGCCAGGACGTCATAATCAAAAAAGGCACCAATGCCCACAAGCTCTACGGCTCGCTGAAGGCCAGGGAGAGGTTCAGGCACAGGTACGAGCTGAACCCTGAGTACAGGGAAAGGCTGGAGAAGGGCGGACTGGTGTTCTCCGGGCACGATTCCACCGGGGAGATAATGCAGATACTTGAGCTGCCAAAGCACCCGTTCTTCATGGCCAGCCAGTTCCACCCCGAGTTCACGTCAAGGGTCCTGAGGCCGAATCCCCTGTTTCTGAACTTCCTCAGGGCGTGCATCAATAAGAAGTAGTCACTCGCTCTCATACTTCCGGTTCAGGAGGCACCATATCTCGTTCGCCTTCTTCTTGCCAATCCCGTTGACTTTCATTAGCTTCTTCTCGTTCGCGCTGAACACCCTCTTCACCGTCCCGAACTCCTCCAGCAGCCTTTTGCTCAGCATGCTGTTCACCTTGGGCAGGCCCGCCACTATGAACTCCTGGTGGTCCTTCGCGCTCTTGCTCTTCTTGCACACCCGCGCCTGCAGCCTGTCGCTCTTCTTCACCTGCTCCCTGTAGGCTATCCAGTATATCTGCGCAGCAGTCATCTTCGGCGAGTGCGTCCATATTATGGGTATCCTCTGGTCCAGCGCGATGAAAGACAACACCCCGTGTATGGAGTTCGGATGCACGTTTCTGGACTCGAAAAGCATGCTCGGGTCCCCCTCTATTATCAGCAGGGGCTTCTCGAACGATTCCGCCATCTTCTCGAGCTGCCCGAAGAGGCGCTGGTCGAAGAACGACGTCAGGAAGTCGCTCACGGTCTTCCTCTCGATGCCTATGTGCTCCGACACTATGTAGTCCGCGACGTCCAGCTGCTCCTCCCTCACGTCCGCGTCAAAGGTCTTCAGCCACTCGAAGGTCTTCGTTCCCTTCTCCCTGTGGTCGGCTATTATCTCCACCCTCCTGCCGCGGGAGTCTCCATGCGCCGCCATCATGAGAATTGGTGAGGAATGAAATAAATATCAGATTGCATCGTTTGCCCCAAACGTTACCAGGGGGCAATAACCTGAACAGCCGACAGACCGAACTCATATAAGCTGGTCTTGCTGTTTTTGAGCAAAACGTAATGATAAGAGATACTAACAATCATAACAAAAGTAACAAAACATTAATAAATATAACAATCATAACAAAAGTAACAAAATGATATCATGTCCTACAAAACATGCTATGTCTGCGGGAGAAAGGTCCATCCTGGCACAGGAACCTATTATTATGGCCGGTTGATTCATAGGACATGCCGGGGGATAGCGAAGATTACGAGGTTTAAATTGTACGGGTAGGTAAATAATATGGCCAATCCTTTTTCCACTCAGTTCCCATCTAAACCAGAAAATTTTGCAGATAGAAAGGAGAAAATAGAGAAATTCAAAAGATCTTTGAAAAACTCGCTGGAATCCGGGCTGCCAGAAAACATAGCAATATTGGGAGACTGGGGGATTGGAAAGACATCCATGCTTAACAAATTCAAGGACATCGTTTTATCCTCCGAAGAATCAAAATTCAACATATTCTGCACCAAAATCTGTCTTTCACCAAGTAATTGTAAAGACGAAGAAACATTCTCAAAACAGGTAATCGAAGATATCGTGAAAAACTCGGAAACTTTGAAAAAATCCACGATGAGAGGCATCAGAGAGAATTTGTCGAAAATAAAATCAGTCCAAATATCAGCGATAGGGGGTATCACATTTAGAGACGGCGTTAAGAGCAAACGGCTTCTCTCGTTCTTAACCGAGTTTTGGGAAAAGAATCTGGCCCCGAACAAAATAGACTTGGCCGTGATTATGGTTGATGACCTTCACTATATGTTAGGCAACTACAGAGAGGGCCTTTACGACATAAGATCCATATTTCAGGAATTGGCCGAGAGACGCTGCAATTATATGTTGATAGTGACATCTCCTCTTGAGCTGTTTGAATTAAAAGAAACGGCTGAACCATTCAAAAGATTCTTTGAGATCATGACGCTCGGGCCTTTTGATTTGAAAGGAACCAAAGAGGCCGCCTTGAAACCCATATCGAATGAGAAAATCGATCTAAAGATTGCCGATAATGTCATTTCAGAAATCCATAAGTTAACAGAAGGTCATCCTTACTTCGTGGTCTTTTTCATGAAGGATATCATGGATACGGGAATGACCAGGAATTTTGATAGGGGACACTTCAATAACATACTAAACAGCATCATGAAGCATTTGGGCGGCATAAAATTCAGATCGGATTTTAATTCTGCTAGCGAGGAAGAGAAAAAGCTATTAATCAAATTTGCAAATAGCAAAAAAGAAGTTTTGAGGGCTGTTGACATGTCAAGGACAAAGCCGCCAAATGTTATGCTCAGCCGACTGATAAAGAAAAACCTGTTGAACAAAGTAGAAAGAGGTAAATTCAAATTATACCATCCACTTTTCAAGAAATACTTGAAATCTCTATAAAATTCAAGATTATCAGAAGCATATATAAGTTTATATATATAAATATGTTAATAGGTGGTTCCATGAAGGTACAGACTATCCACATGCCAAGGCTTGACACGGTATTGATGGTAGAAGACACTATAAAGAAAATGGACCATTATCCGACAAAAAATCAGCTGTGGAGGGCATTGCCGAAGATGGTCATGTGGCAGACCTTCAGCATAATCCTTGAATACCTTGAAAAGAGTCACAAGATAATGGTTGACAAAAAAGGCGAGATAGTATGGATATTCGCGGACAATCCTAAGGCAAGGTCCCTTCTTGAAAATTCCGTCCCTTACAGGAAGGTGAAGGGATGACAAATTTATCAATAAAATTCCTCTTCCGGTTTTTTTGTCTGTCTTATGATATTTCGTATGTGGAAAGGAACTAGTCTTGGACAATGACTTACGAGTGTGGTCAGAACGCTCTTATCTTCGTTCGTTTTTTTAAATTTCATGTGGGGACCTCTACTTTTCTGAAGAACAAATCCATTTCTTATTAGTATTCTTTTTACTTTATCTCGCGGTAATGGGTGTATTTTCCCTGACAGAATTATCACCTGGGTAGATTGGTAATTTCATAGGTATTTCCTTCAATCCTATTTCCATTTTAACAATAGTTTTCACTGAGGGCTTTTCGGTATCAGAATCTTTCATATAGTCGTCAATCATTGCCTTGAGATTTTCAACGGCATCTTCTTCCGTCTTACCCTGTGCCGAAACATCAATGAGCGGAGTGTGAGCTACGAACCACCCACCTTCTTTTAGTGTGATTATAGGGAAGTTAACCCTAGTCACATCTTTCAGGCTTTCTCTAATATTCTCTCTCACTTGGGGAGGCAAAAGCTTCATATTAGGATTTTTTTCAATTTCATCCAAAATCCTTTTCAAAGGATTGTCTTTTTTCATGATACCACCACCAGGAAATTGGAATTGGTGAGAAGTTTTATAAGCCTTTTCCCAGTTAGCCCCATATTAGATTATTGAATAATCGAATATTTAAGATTTTTAAAGATTTACAGTAACGGATACTGGTGCGTTAGCGAGGAAGATATCAAAGGAATTCTCGGAAGAATTCGCAAGACTTCAGAAAAGGTCAGAGAAGGGGGATGGCGAAGCTGAATATTTGCTGGGACTGTTTGCGAAGGGAATAGCAAAGCTGGTAGAAGACCACGAGGCAGGGAAGAAGATAGAGAAGAGGCTTTGGCCGAGATATTACGAGCAGAAATAGGGAATAAACAACTTGTGGAGGCTTCGTCTGGACAGTTACTGGAGAATGATTTATACCATAATCGGAGAGAATGTGAGAATCGTGACAGTTATCCTCGAAGTCATTGACCATAAGGATTACGACAAAAGGTTCGGATACAAGTAAAGCCCATGAGCGAACGTTATATGAATGACGATTCCGGCGGTTGTACCCTCCTGCCGCTCATAAGGAGAAATACAGGCAGGGAAAATTAAAAAGGTTAAAAAACTAACCATCATCTATCATATGTGGTTATGTGAAAATCGGCATAGAGAAAATCAAGGAAACGCTTTTCCCTTACAGTATAATAGTGCTGGTCCCAGAAAACGACAATGACTATGTGAATCTTTCGGATACATGCTACAGGAAGAGGTTCATGTTCAAAGGAAGGTTCGACTCGCATAAGACCGACCTGGTATCAAATAGTGTTGTAGGAACTTCCGTGACACATGAAGATGGCACATACATAGCCGTCGCGAATCTCACAGGCAAATTAGGAATTCTGGACAGGTACTCTTTTACTGCAACTTCTGAAAAGTATGCGAATTACATGAAATCTTTTATACCGAAATCACATGACCCTTGAGCCGACCGGGACGTCCCTGTCTATGGATAGGAGGCTGACGTTCGCGCCGTCGAGAGCCGCCAGCAGCATGCCCTCGGACTCGATGCCCCTTATCTTCGCGGGGTCGAGGTTCGCGACCACTACTATCTTCTTGCCCACGAGCTCCTCCGCGGTGTACTGGCCCTTTATGCCCGCGACGAGCTGGACCTGCCTCCCGCCGATGTCGGCCTGCAGCACGAAGAGCTTGTCGCTCCCCTCCACCGGGTCAGCGGAAAGCACTTCCCCGACCCTCAGGTCAAGTTTCTTGAACTCGTTTATCGAAACCATAGTATCTTTCTATGCGCCCGCGAATTAAAAAGTTTTCCCGGCAGGGAGCGTTTCGTATCAGTTCAGCATGATTCAGATTCGCTTGCGTTTTTTAATTACATTTACTTACGTCCACATATAAACATTTATAAATAATGTGCCCGTATAATAATCATGACATATACAGAAATAAAGGAAATGAATGGGAAAAAATACTATTACAGAGTCAGAAGCGTCAGAAAGGGTAAAAAATTCAAAAAGGAAAGGATTTACCTGGGGGTAAATTTATCCGGCCAAAAATTATCCAAAAAAGAAAATCAGGCGGATAAAAAATTATTGGAAGATAAGGTAAACGAAGGTTTAAAGGTGATAAAACCCCAAATAATTAGAATCTTAAGGAAAAATAAGATAAAAAGGGCCGGGATATTCGGTTCTTATGCCAGAGGAGAGCAGAAAAAAAACAGTGATATTGACATCTTGATACAACCCACGAAAGATACAGGGTTTGGTTTTGCTGGTATTGAGATTGAACTGGAAAAAACGCTGAAGAAAAAGGTCGATTTAGTAAGCTATAACGGCATAAGCCCGTATTTGAAAGATCAGATTCTAAGCCAGGAAGTGAGAATAATATGAATGAAAAAAGGGATTTCATTTTTATCAAGCATATTCTGGAAAGCGTAAATGCAATAAATGATTTTTCCAAGGGAATCGACAAGGAAGAATTGACCTCTAGCAGATTGAAGCAAAGTGCAATAGTCAGGGAAATAGAGATAATAGGAGAAGCTGCCAAGAATATTTCCAAGAAAACCAAAAACAGATACAGTAATATTGAATGGAAGGAAATTGCCGGAACCAGAGATAAAATGATTCATCATTATTTCGGGGTTGATTTGGATATCGTTTTAGCCATAATAAAAAAAGATATTCCAGAACTGAAAAAAGAAATATTGAAAATTGAAAAGGACTTTGAAAATAAATGAATTAACAAAACGATGCCTGAAGGCGGCACTATGAATAAATTGACGAAAATCAACGGTTGCTTCTGTAAAGCTAGCTCCCTGAGAAACCCGTGACTAGCCCGATTGGGGGGACGATACCCAATATTTATATCCGGGCGCGCCCTTATCATTATGAGAGCGAAGGGCATCTTCAGCGCCACGGAAGTCACACACATAGTAATCTCGGTGCTGGTGCTCTGCGTGGTGTTCTCGTACCCCGAGTTCCTGGCGGACCCCTACTTCTTCCTGGTTTCCCTGGCAGTCCTCGGCGTGGCCTTCATGGGACACGAGCTCTCGCACAAGTTCACCGCCATCAGGGAGGGCTTCCGGTCCGAGTACAGGATGTGGCCGCAGGGCCTGGCAATCGCCGTGCTGCTCGCGCTCGCCAGCGGCGGATCGTTCGTCTTCGCTGCTCCCGGCGCGGTGTATTTCGAGGGCGGGACGTTCTTCAGGCGGCCGGGGAGGAAGGCCCTCACGAGGATATCGATGGCAGGGATCACCTTCAACGTAGCCCTGATGTGGACCTCGCTGCTGCTCTTCTTCGTGAGCGGGTTGTCCGTCCTCTCCTACATGGCCATGATAAACGGCTGGCTCGCCATATTCAACCTGCTCCCGTTCGGGATGCTGGACGGCCGCAAGCTCTTCGGGCTCAACAGAAACCTATGGATAGTGCTGATAGTCCTCGCAGCCGCCGGCTTCCTGCTTTCCAACTTCTGACGCGGCAGCCGCAAGCTTTAAACAGTACTGTATTATAAAAAATACATATGTATGAAAAATTAAACCGGATTTCTTATTCCTGAACGGGCATGGAAGTTCCGAGTGCTTCTGCGGCTACGAAAACGAGCCTGTAATATGCATACTATCTTTTGCCAAATGATACTGAGAAGACTTCCGGGACATTATGGACAGTTCATGAGGCAGGCGTTTCAAGGAGCCACTTCCAGAGCGGTATGTATTTCACCTTTTTTCCCGAGATTTCTTCCGCGTCATCCTTCTCTTCCGTTATGATAAGAAGATTCTCGCATCCCAGTTCGTCTGAGGCGTTCAGAAGCGCCCTCGTTTCCCTGTCTTTCGTTGCCGGGTCCGAGATGTCATGGCAGACCTGTATTAGCTCCATTATTTCCAGCCCGTGCTTGACAACGAAGTCGACCTCCTGATGTCGCTGGTTTTTCCAGTAATATATCTCGGTCAATGGGTCTGATGACATCCTTCTGAGAAGGTCGATGGCCACTACATTCTCATAGAGGCGGCCATAATCGCTTGAAAACCTTCCGGAAAGGCTCTTTATGACCGATGTGTCAATGACGTACACTTTCCTGTTGCTTTTTTCTATTTCAACCGGTTTCCTGGAAATTCTCTTCAGAATAAAGATGAGATAAGCTTCCTCGAGGTAAGATACGTAGTTCTTGACCGTATGCTCGCTTTTCATGTTGAACTGGCGTTTCAGCTTGTTGTAGCTTATGCTCCTCCCAGGATTCGAAAGAAGTGTTATCGCAATCTCCCGGAAGGTCTTCTTGTACGATATCCCGTACCTGCCGATTATGTCCCTCTCAAGGATCTTCGTGTACAGTTCCCTGGCATATACTCCGGGCATTTCATGTTCGGTGACGACCTCGGGGAATCCACCAGCGTCTATGTACTTTGAGAGTTCCCGTTTCATGACCGCTTTCCCTCTCGTCGTGCCGCAGTCATCGCTGATGTTCATCGCATTCAGGTATTCCCTGAAACTGAAAGGGTACAGTTCCATCGACATGTGCCTTCCCGTCAGGTGCGTGGACAGTTCCCTGCTGAGAAGCTTGGAGTTGCTCCCGGTTATCACGAGGTTCATGCCCATTCTCTTGAGCCGGTTCGCGAAGAGCTCCCATTTTTCGAGGTTCTGTATCTCGTCGAGGAGTATGAATTCAATATCCTTGCCGTAAATTTCATAGAAAGACGAAAGGATGTCGTCCGTGTCAATGTCTGCGATGCGCTCGTCGTCAAAATTCATGTATGCGAACTTCCTGTCTTTCATGAGCATCCGCGCGAACACGGATTTCCCGCACCTCCTTACGCCGGTTATGACCTTTATCAGGCCGGACCGCATGAAATCCTCATACAGGCTTTCCGACTCCCTCTTTATCAGGCGTTTTCTTTTGACGAACTCTTCCATCTCCTGCCTTTGATCCCTCAGGACGTCTGTAAGCTTCATGATTATTAATTGCGCCGCTTGTTTATAAATGTTCGCATTATAATTGCGTAAAATTTAATTATTTTACGTAATATAGAATTAATATTGATGATGGATACATGACAGCGTTCTGATGATCCTTTCAGTCCCCCTTTCCAGCCCCACCTGACCTTTTCTTGACCAGCTTTCTGAACCCCCCCCCCCGATGTGCGATGGCGATAATTATTTAAGTATATTTAATTATAATAGCATTATTATGAAATATTTTGAAAGAAATCTGCTGGCGGAAGTGAAAAAATGGACGGGCAGAAGGGAGATTATACTCATAAAGGGTCCCAGGCAGAGCGGGAAGACAACCCTTCTGGAGATGCTGAAGGAGTGGCTCGTCAGCGGGAAGGCGGTGAAGCCGGGGAACATATCATTCGTGACGTTCGAAGACAGGGAGGAGCTGGAGAAGTTCTCGGAAGACCCACTGAGCTTCGTGAAAAGGCGCGTGAGCGGGAAGGGCAGGCACTATCTCTTCATAGACGAAGCGCAGTACTGCAGGGATGCCGGGCAGAAGCTCAAGCTGGTCTACGATACGTATGACAACGTGAAGCTCTTTGTCACGGGGTCCTCTTCGCTCGAACTCACGTCGGAAACATCTAAATACCTCGTCGGGAGGGTTTTCTCGTTCGAGCTTCACCCGTTCAGCTTCCACGAGTTCCTGAACGCCCGCGACAAGAAGCTCGCCGCACTTTTCCTCGAGGTCAGGTCGGACGTAGTCCGCCTCATCCTGGAAGGAAAGGATTTCAGGGCGAGGGGTAAGGACATCCTGGTCCCCGAACTCCTGAAAGAGTTTGGCGAATACGTAACCTACGGGGGATATCCGGAGGTCGTGAAGTCTGACTCGGACGAAGAAAAGGTCATGGTGTTAAAGAACATCTTCAACACATACCTGGAAAAGGACATAATATCATACCTCCAGATTACCGATACCGGCAAGTTCAGGAAGCTAGTGTCGGTCCTGTCGGCGATTACCGGGGGCCTCGTGTCATACGACAAGCTCGTGAAGTCGTGCGGCGGTTACTTCAAGGAAATCACCGGCCTCCTGGACGTGCTCGAACAGACCTATGTCGTGAAGTTTCTGAGGCCGTTCCATAAGAACATGGTGACCGAGCTCAGAAAGAGCCCGAAGGTGTATTTCCACGACTGCGGGATAAGGAATTACGCGATAAGCAATTTCAATGCGCTTGACATAAGGGAGGACGCAGGGAAACTGGCAGAAAATTTCGTCCTCAACGAGGTCTCTTCCTACTCCGAAAACATGTTCGTCAATTTCTGGAGGACAACAGCGAAGGCGGAAGTCGACGTGATCCTTACGGTCGGCGAAAGGGTCGTGCCGATCGAAGTGAAGTTCGAGAACATGAAAGAAGGTGAAATCACCAGAAGCTTTCTGAGCTTCATCGAAACGTACGGCCCTGAATTCGCGATTGTCGCGACAAGGGATTTCTGGGGCGAGCGCAGGGTAGGGAAGACCGTCGTGAAGTTCATCCCGATAGTATATTTATGACGCCAGGGAGGACGGCGGCCGCAAGGCCCCGATTTTCTTAAAAAGTGCTTACGAAGACATCATTTATGATACCTTTCTCTGCAGGAAACAGGAAATGGGTGCTTCTTGGAGCTTTTGGGAGAGCCGGACCGTCTAAATATGAAAATAATACGTTTCGCTATCCTTATCAAAATTGATAAGCATATGCAAACGAAATATTGTTTTATAAAGGAGCCGCGCGAAATATTGTCATGGGCGGGAAGGACGCGACGGGAAACGCGAACGCGTGCTATGGGGAAAACGGGAAAAGGACGAACAAGATAGCACTCCTCAAGGAGCTTGGGACATACCCCTTCTTCACGCTGAACGACTTCGTGAGGATTGCAGGCAGGCCGCCCGCCTACTGCTGGACATACCTTTCGAGGCTGAAAAGGGAGGGACTCGTTTTCAGCATAGAGAGGGGAAAGTACACAGTCCACGAAGACCCGCTCGTGTTTTCCACAAGCATTTCGCCGCCCTCGTACATAAGCTTCTGGACCGCGATGAGGTTCCACGGCCTGACCGAGCAGCTCCCCTCGGACGTCATGGTGGCCTCGCCGCGCTCCAAGAAGACCATAGCCTTCAGCGGGACAAAGATAAGGTTCTTCAGGACCAAGGAGATGTGGGGATTTGCCAAGCAGAGGTACTCCGGCTTTGACATATTCATGGCGGACAAGGAAAAGTGCGTGATAGATTCGCTGCTCCTAAAAAACGTCCCCTTCGACGAAATAGCCAAAGCCGTCAGGGACGGCGGCTTCGGCCGGGAAATGGCGGATGCGGCCCTCAGGTGCGGCAGCATGTCGGTGATGAAGAGGCTCGGGTACATGATGGAGAAATCCGGGCTCGTCACGGGAGAAATGGAAAAGGGACTTGACGGGAATTATGTGCCCTTCGACTGGAACCGGCCAGCGAAGGGAAGCAAATGCAGGAAGTGGAGGATAATAGAAAACAGGCGGTTGGATGATATCGACTGAGGAGCTTTCGAGGGTTGCGAAAATAAAGGGCATAAGGAACAGGTGGAGCGCCGAGAAGGACTACCTGCTTGAGATAGCCCTGCTCTCCATCTCCAGGAGCACGAAGGACGAGCTCGTCTTCAAGGGCGGCACGTGCATGAGCAAGTTCTACAAGCTCGACAGGTTCAGCGAGGACATAGACTTTTCGGCCCGCAGGGACATAGACGTTGACAGGGTGCTTGAAAAAATAGCCTCAGACATGAGGTCTTTTGGCGTCCTGGCCGGAATAATGGAGAGGGAGAAGAAACACGACTCCGTCATCGCGAGGGTAAGGTGCAGGGGGCCGCTGTACAGCGGAAACCCGCAATCGCTTTCGAGCATAAAGGTCGACGTCAATCTCAAGTCCGGGACGGACGCCGAGCCTAAACTCTTGAGGTACAGTCCGCTGTATTCCGAAATCCCGGCATTCTCCCTCTTGGTAATGGACGAAAGGGAGATACTCGCCGAGAAGGTCCGTGCAGTTATGTCGCGGGGCAAGGCGAGGGATGTCTACGACCTGCGGTTCCTGCTCGAGAAGGGCGTCCCCTTCGACGCGGGGCTCGTCGGGAAGAAGCTGGGCTTTTACGGGGAGAAGTGGGACCCGGGAAAGTTCAAGAGCGGACTCCTGGGGAAAAAGCCCTTCTGGAAAACCGAGCTGTCAGGTCTTGTCGCCTCGGTCCCTGACTTTGAAGAGACGAGGAAGGTCATACTTTCGAAGGTGCGGGGCGCGTAGGCGTAGCCTTGCAGGGGCCGGCTCCCTCCTTTCCAGCTTCTGAACGGGAAGCGGACACCGGACAGAAAGCCGGCCCAAAGAACTTTAACCTTCAATACAACCGTGTTCTCATGGAAGACACGTCATTCGAGGACCTCTCGCTTGAACTCGGGGATTACGAGGTGAGGAAGGTAAAAAGCTTCGACAGGTCCTGGCGCATAGAGCAGGGGGGAAGCCTGCACACGAAGCCGCTCATCCATGAGGGGAAGGTCTACTTCGGCTGCTTCGACCACAACCTCTACTGCCTTGACGCGGCCACCGGGGAGGAAGTGTGGAGGTTCAGGGCCCGGGACCGCATAGGGGCAGCCGAGCCGGTCATCCATGACGGCGTGGTCTTCATAGGCTCATACGACCACAACATGTACGGCATCGACTGCAGGACGGGCACGATGAAATGGAAGTTCAGGACAGAGGGCGAAATAAACCGGAGGGCCTGCATAAAGGACGGTACGATTTACTTCGGCTCCAGGGACAACTTCTTTTACGCGGTCGGCCTGGAGAGCAGAAAGCTGCTGTGGAAGTTCAGGATGCAGGATTCTCTTGGTTCGGCACCGGTAATGCACGGGGACAGACTGTTCATCGGGTCCTTCGACCAGAACCTTTACTGCATCAACCGGCTGGACGGCAGTCTGCTTTGGAAGTTCAGGACGCAGGGGGAGATAATAAGCCTCAACCAGCCGCTGATACACGAAAATGCCGTGTATTTCGGCTCCTTCGACGGGAACGTTTACGCCGTTGACACGGAAACCGGAAGGGAGCTGCGGAGGTTCAGGGCGGGCATGTACGGCGCATCGACGTCCCCGGTCCTGCACGAAAACGTCCTTTACCAGGGCTCCAGGGACGGGATACTGAGCGCCGTGACCCCTGACGGCAAAACCAAGTGGAAATTCTATACGAAGGAGATGCTCCTTGCGCCCCTGATACACAGGCAAAGAATCTACGTGGGCTCCGGGGACCAGAACCTCCACTGCCTCGACCTGAAGGGAAGGGAGATATGGAAATTCCCCACCCGGGGCTTCGTCTGGTGGCAGCCGTCGGCGTGGAACGACACGGTCTACTTCGGCTCGTGGGACTGCAACCTGTACGCGGTTTCCACTGACGGAAGGCTGCTGTGGAAGTTCAGGACGGGCGGCTCCCCTTCTTACATCCCTCCGACTTTCGAATACTTCGAGATCGAGTTCAAGATCCCCGGGACGGAGGTGCACGAGGAAAGGAAGAAGACGTACGACCTGGATCTCGGCGAAGGCGCCGGGGAAGGCGCAGGCGCGTACAAGACCAGGATAACGTACCTGATTACATCGCCGTACCAGAAAAGGGGCACGTACCGGGCGGAATCGTAGGAGGTTTCGGGTTTTCCGCGCGGAAGGCGGCGGTTTAATCAAAAAGTGAAGCATGGAACCGTTGATTCAGAACGCTGACTTTACATTTATATTGCGAGATTGCCAATAACTTCTTATGGTCGACACCGCTTACGACAAGCTGCGCGCCGCTTTCCTCAGGGCATTCGCTTCTGTTCCCGATTCCTTGAGAAGCGAAATAATAGCGGTCGTCGACGGGAAGCCTTTCACATGGGAAAGCTCATACGTGGAAGTAAAGGGCGGCACGGAAAAATCCAAAAAAATACTGAACGAGCTTAAAAAACTTGAGATAATAAGTTAAGTGGTTGTTATGTACAGCGAAGACATAAAGGAACTCGTCAAGCTCCGTCTGATGTCCACCCCTTCCAACATTCTTATCTCGATAGGCGGGTTCGGGGAGTTCACCAAGGACCAGCTGATAGATGAGGTGGAGAAAGGATCCGAAATAGGAAACGCCGCAATCAGGATGGAAATCACCTTCCTCAGAAAAATGCCTTCCCTTTCCAAGATAGCGGCCGAAACGAGGTGATATCATAACCAGGCTTCTGGTGGTAAGAAACGACTACGACCCCATAACGCACTACATGTACGAATGGTCGAAGCCAGTGATTTCGCTTGCGGCCAAAAAGGGGTTCGATGTGGACAATGTCGGTCCCGTGGTAACGAAAAAGGAAATACTTTCCAGGATTGAAAAATTAAGCCCGGATTTCTTGTTCCTGAACGGGCATGGAAGTTCTGACTGCTTCTGCGGCTACGAAAACGAGCCTGTCATATGCATGCCGGATTGCGGAATATTCAGGGGCAAGATGGTATTTTCCAGATCATGCGACTGTGCCAAGGGTCTCGGCAGGAAGGCCGTGGATAAGCACGGCTGCACTGCCTTCATAGGTTATGAATATGAATTTATCAACGTCCGTCTGACGACCAGCGAACTGACACCCATGAACGACTATGTATCCAGGCCTATCTGGGAAACCTCGAATGCGGTGCCGACGAG
>CAZSYZ010000005.1:0-29448 GCA_964611445.1 uncultured archaeon
AAATGATGAAAAACCGCTTGAAGGGAAGAAGCCGGCTCCCAAGGGCGGCGACATAATAGTCGACTAGTCAGGGTTCCCTATCCTTATCTCCTCAAATCTCACTTTCCCTTCATCGACCAGTTTTCTTATATGCTTCTGGCCCGGGCTGAGCTTCGAGTCGGCGGCCTTGAATTCCACGAACACGACCGAGTCGTCGTTGAACTGGACGCCGTCTACGGGATTTCCTATGAACCTGAAGTTCTGCTCGTCATAAGGGTATATCTGCAGTAGGGGTATGAACTGCTCCGACATCCTGCCGTACTTGACCGAAAGGCTCTGCTTGCGGGAAAGGAGCTCCTTGTAGTCCGTCTTTATCTCAGAATAAGCCCTGTAGAGCAGGATAAAGGCGAGCGCGAGCACCGAAAGGGCGAGAAGCACGATCTCTATCATTTTATCTTCTCCAGGACCCCAAGAAGCTGGCTGATGTCCGTTATTTCGTAATCCGGCTTCTTCGAGCTGTCTTTTGACCCAGACCACTCCCCGTATTTGGCGAGGACCGTCTTCATGCCCAAGTTGCCGGCTCCGAGTATGTCCCTGTTTGTGTTGTCCCCGACGAATATGCATTCTTCCGGCCTGAGTCCGAGCTTGCTGAGCGCCATCCTGTACGGCAGCGGGTCCGGCTTCAGGCTGCCCTTGGCATCGTCCATGGTTATCACGACCTCGAAGAAGTCCGTGATCTTCATGGCAGCCAGCCTAAGCCACGCCCTCATCCTGGGCGCGTCGCTCACCACCGCCAGCCTGTACCCCTTCTCCTTGAGCCTTATCAGGGTGGATATCACGTGCGGGTATGGCTCGAGGAACCCGGCCTTGACCCTCCTGTATGCGATTATGCCCCTGGAAAGCATGTTGTAGTCTATCTTGCCCTGGGTCTTCTTGAGGAACTCCTGCAGTATGCTGCCGTACTCTATGCCGTAGTCGTCGTAGAGGTCCCACAGCACCTTCAAGGCCTTCTCCTTTTTCATGGGGAGTCCGGCGTCTATCATCGCGGACACCGCGGCATCGACGCTCGTCCTCTTCATCCTGAGGAAGTCCACGAGCGTGTTGTCGAGGTCGAAGAGCACTGCCTTTATCATAATTATAGGTTGGTTCCAAGATTAAAAGATTTAACAACTATTTGGATTTTACTACCGTTAAGTTTAAAAAAATTATCTCCATCAAGTTCTGATGATTGGGATAGGGTTACCGCTTATTGATGTATTAGTCACACCTAGGTGTTTTTTGAAATGTCCTATATGTTACACGCCGAGTGGTTTCGGGATCGAAGAGGCAGATACATACGAAATGTTGAAACTGGTGGATAACCTAGCCGAACTCGGTGTGCCGATAATAAACTTATCTGGTGGTGAACCACTTATGAGGGAGGATCTGCCAGTTATAGTTGAGCACACATCAAAAAACGGCACAGGCGTTTATCTGGCTACTACAGGATACGGGTTGATTGGAGAGAAGTATGAAAGCATGAAAGACTACATTTCATGGCTTGGTCTTTCACTCGATGGTTCATCGCCTGATGTATCGCGATTACTAAAAGGATATCCGAAGCAAGCAGAACTTATCACATCGATAATGGGCCATTTCACCGAAAATCCCCCAATTCACAAGACCAGAATAGGAACAGTCGTCACATCTAAGAATTTTCACGATGTAGAAAACATAGGTAAAATTCTGACAGGTAATAATGGATATGTACCGGAAATATGGAAATTGTACCAGTTTTGCGAACGTGGACCAAGACAGGTAAATCCTGAAGAATTTGAATTGGACGATGAAACTTTTTTCTCGGTTGCGAATGGTATTAAGAACAATTTCAATGAAAAAATAGAAGTCGACATCAATCCAAGAAAGAGGATGAATAATTCTTATCTTATAGTACTACCAGATTTAAGTCTTGTAGTACCTGAGGGTAAACGGTATATGAATGTCGGCTCGTTCAGAGGGAAAAATCATAATTATATGAAAGAGCACATTTACAAACTCTCAAAAGATGGTATATTAGACCTTGAGAAAGCGCCTAGTAACAGGGCAATGGATTTACAATAAATGAACCTTAAATACTGCCTTTATCGCCATAAGTATTCATTACGAGGCTGAATAAAAGGTTTACGCATTAGAACGGGAAGCCTCTTAAAATTGTCCATGAGTAGGATTGGCGGCATTTAAAAAACTTTCTTCGTTAGAATGCGCATGGGCAATTACATCAAACCTAGAATAGATGTAAAAGATATTACAGTCGAGTACGGCAAGGGCAAGAATTACGATTTGACTGTAATTGAAGTCGAAACTTCAGGTGGATTTCTGTCTAGCGAGCAGGCATCTTATCTTAAAGATAATTTCGTTAGCATGTTCTCAACTCCTGCCAGAAAACGCAGGGGCTGCGTGCTTGATATCCTCAGGTTAAAAAATGCGGGGGCGAGTGTCATGAGCGCAGCTCTGGTTTTCCAACGTCATGCAAAAAACGCGGATTACGATACTGCGATCCTTTCAAAGGGCGAAATCAGGGACCTTATCGGGACCGTGCAGATCGACACCGTCGTGAACGTTTTCGGGAGCTACACGGAAATGTACGGTTATCTGAAGGATCATGACTCTATTTGATAAGGATTTCGGGAAACTCGTAGCCCTTGATCTCCAGTTCGTCCCTCATCTGTATAATTTCCTTCTGGAGACTCTTGTTCAGCGGGATACCCTTGTCCTTCCTCTCGAGCCACGCGAGGTGTTCCTTCTCCCCTGCCGTGTATATCCTGTCCCTGCCGGGAGCCTTCTTTGAGGCGCGCAGCGCCCGCAGTATGTCTCCGGTCGTCTTCCTGAAGGAGGCAGGGTCCGTGAATGCTGAGACGTCTATGGCGATGAAGAAGTGGCCGATGCCGCAGGGAACCTGACTGCCGTCGTTTCCGATGCCGGAAAGCATCTTCAGGAAACTCCCGGACTGCAGGGCGGAAGAAAGTATCTCCACGACTGCTGCATACCCGTAGCCCTTGTGGCTTCCTGTCTCCTCTACCATACCGCCGAGAGGGCAGAGAGCGGCCCGTCCCGACTTGAGCCCGTCGAGTATCGCGGCCGGGTCTGTCATGGGCTTTCCGTCCATGCTGACCGCCAGCCCCTCTGGAACCTTCTTGCCCTCCCTGGCATAGACCTCTATCTTCCCCCGCTGGACGATGGACGTCGCCGCGTCGAACACGAAGGGGAAGTCCTCGTCCGTGGGCATGGCAAAGGCGAAAGGGTTGGTCCCGAGCATGTTCTCCACGCCGAAAGTCGGGGCTACGCTGGGCCTCGCGTTGGTTCCGCATATCCCTATCATTCCCTCCTCTGCGGCCATCATCGAGTAGTAGCCAGCTATGCCGTAATGGTTGGAGTTTCTCACGGCAGCCATGCCCATCCCGTATTTCTTCGCCTTCTCCATGGCAAGCAACATGGCCCTCTTTGATGCAGGATGGCCGAGTCCGTTGTGCCCGTCCATGACCGCTGTCGTGGGCCCTTCCCTCACTATCTCCACCTGCGCCTTCGGATCGAGAGTCCCTGCCATTATCCTGTCGTAGTACATGGGCTTGAGCCTGTTTACGCCATGGGAGTCTATTCCTCTTTTGTCAGCGGTTATGAGAACCTCGGCGGCGGCCTTCGCATCTTCCTCCCGAATCCCGCAGGCCATGAGGACATCCTTCATGAAGCTTTCCATGGTCCCGAAATCCACCCAAGTTATATCTCCCATCCTAGGATTTTTGGATGCTTAATTAAAAAACTGGAGGCCGGAAACGGGGGTAATACCAAAACATATTTAAAACAGCCAAACAAATTATAACTCAAGTGCAGACTATGCAAACACACCTCGGGTCTCTGGCTAGGTGGGTGTTTTTGGCAGATGAGACTGTGGTCTGCAAGTCCCCGATGCACATTACCCTTAATAGGTGCTACTGATTTTGGGGATGATTCTTTTCTCAAAAAAGATGACCCGAACGTTCTGACTTTGAAAATATGCAATTGGTCGCCGGGGGCTAATCCCAATTCTGGTTACTGCAGTGCTCTTTGGCTTCGGTCCAAGAATTCCTCTTTTCTGCGGCTGGGGGAAATACCGGACGAAGCAAAGCCCTGGGAGCTATGCCGGGCGTCCAGTAAGACCCTTATGAGTATCAAGAATATATAAGCTTGATGTATTTATATAGCTTTCAGGAGTATTTATAGCTTCCCTTCTTTCTCCGTATCCGTATGAACCCTGCCTGATGGATAATAATTCAGCTTGAACTCCCTGTATATCTTCAGTATCTCGTAGCTCTTTATGATGCCGCCGAACCTCTTTCTTATGTCCGCTATTATCTCCCTCAACTGCCTGCTGTCCCTGAGTATGAATTCAAGCTCGACGTCGTTTGCACCTATCGATTTGCTGTAATACAGGGTATATGGGTGCTTCCCGGAATAATGCATGAAGGACTTCTCCCTTTCCTCAGACATGTTCTTGGTCCTCACGAATACCTTGTAGCGCTCGAATCCCACCTTTTCAAGATCGACCGTTACGGTGAAACCCTCTATGATGTTGAGCTTCTTCAGCTTCTCTATCCGGTAGGCCGCAGCCTTGGGCGCTATCCCCAGGGTTCTCGCGATCTTGACGAGCGGTATCCGCGCGTTCTTAGAAAGGAGGACCAGCGTGCTCTTTTCTGTGTAATCGAGCCTTTCCACCTTCTTGGGCTGCCCGGCGTATATCATGGGGGGAATGTCTTTCTTTTCGCCGAGAAGGTATCCGCACCTGAAGTGGTGTGCGGCTGTGACGAGCGCTATGTCCTTCTTCTCGATGAACCTGCCGAACCTGTTGTTGAACTCCTCCATGAACTTCTCAAAGCTTCCGAAGTCCGGGGGGAACACGACCATTATGTAGTCCCAGGCGCCCTCGCAGCCGACGAGCCATGGAACGTCCCTGTGGTTTATCAGATACCTCCTGAACTCTTCCTCCTCTTCCGGTGATATGTCTATGAGCTTGAAGTACAGCCTGAAGGAAAGGTATCCCATCAGGGCTATGTTCATCACCGTCGGGAAAGATGTTATGACTCCCTTCCTGACGAGGTTGTTTATCTTGAACGTGCAGCCCTGCTTGGATATGCCTACCTTCCTTGCAAGCTGCGCAGCTGACAGCCTGCTGTTTATGTCAAGCTCGTAGAGCAGTTTCCTGTCCTTCATGTCCAGCTTCACAATCCTTGAGCCCATAATTAGTCATAAGTAAACAAAATATTTAAAATTATGGCTTTCTGACCAAAAAATTAAAGAAAAGTTTGATATACGCCCCGCTCCCACGCTTTTACGAAAGGTGGGCATGCATGTCAGACATCATCGAGGAGAGCGGTTTTTCCTTCGACGAGTTTTCGGTCGAGATCGAGGAATTCGAGGTCAGGAAGACCGGGAAGTTCGACAGGATGTGGAAGGTCGGCCCGGGAGGGAGCGTGACACAGATACCGTGCATAGTCAACGGCGTGGTGTACTTCGGCTCCCTTAACCACAACGTGTACGCGCTGAAGCTTTACAACGGCGAACTCCTGTGGAAGTTCAGGGTGGAGAACAAGGTCTTTGAATCGTCACCCGTGTACTGGAAGGGCAGGCTGTACTTCGGCTCGTTCGACAGGAACTTCTACTGTATTGACGCGGAGACCGGGGAACTCATGTGGAAGTACAGGACGAACGGGGAGAACGACACCATGGGCTTCATAGAGGACGGGATGGTCTACTTCGGATCGAGGGATCACTGCGTCTATGCGCTGGACGCCATGACAGGCACTTTCCTCTGGAAGTTCGAGACGCGTGACGAGATAGTATCGAGTCCCGCGGTTTACGGGAACAGGGTATTCATAGGTTCGTTCGACCACAACCTGTACTGCCTGGATGCCGGGACCGGGAATCTCATCTGGAAGTTCCAGACGCAGGGGGAGGTTCACAACATGAACCCGCTTCTGGTTCACGAAGGGGTGGTCTACTTCCCGTCATTCGACAACTACGTACGGGCGGTCGACGCGGAGAAGGGAAACCTCATATGGAAATTCCCCACGGGAAAGTACGGCCACGACGCGGCGCCTTCCATGTACAGGGGCGTCATATACCAGCCATCCAGGGACGGGACATTCTTTGCCCTGACGCCCGAAGGGAAGCTGCTTTGGAAATTCGTCACCAAGGACCACCTGAGCGTCCCGGCATTCTGTGAGGACAGGATATTCTTCGGCAGCGAGGACATGAAGCTCTACTGCCTTTCGGTGAATGGCGAGAAGCTGTGGGACTACAAGACTGAAGGCCTGGTTTTCATAAGACCCTCGGTCGAGGAGGGTAAGGTTGTCTTCACGTCCTGGGACTGCAGCATGTACTGCGTTGAGATTGAGACCCAAATGCTTTTGTGGAAATTCAGGTGCGAGGGCTCGCCTGCGTACGTGCCGCCGCCCAACGAGGGATTCGAGTTCGAACTAAAGATACCCGAAAGGAAAGTCACGGAAGAAAAGAAGAAAGCGTATGATCTGGACTTATCCGGGGAAGAGGATGGAAACGTAAGCGCATACAAATCCAGGATAACCTACCAGGTCTCCACGCAGTACGCCTCCAAGGGCAAGTACCAGGTGAATTCCGACGAGGAAGCCTTCTAAGATCAGTTGTCTATAGGCCGAGTTCCTTCCCGATCTTCTCGAGCATCCTCATGCCCTTTACCTCTTCCTTCGCGAGCTCTATGCGCCTTATGGGGTACTTCCTAAACTTCTTTTTCACGGTCCTTATGCGCCCCATCTGCTGCTTCCTCTTCTCGGCGCAGAAGCTGCACCCCGCGTTGTCCGGTATTATCTGGTTGACTATGACGCTGCCTACATGGATGTCGTACTGCTTGAGTACGGGGAGCGTCCTCTCCGACTCCAGTATGCTCATCTCCTCCGGTATCATGACGAGGTTATAGATGGTCTTCTTCGGGTCAGACAGCGTCTTCCTGGCCTCTTCCATCCTCGCCTTCATTACCTGGAGCTGTTCAAGGCCCATGTCGCCGCCCTCCTGCTCTTTCGTGAAGGGGAGGAACCTCTTGAACGCGCCTATCATGCCGGAGAAGCGCATCCTTATCATTATCATCTTCCCGACCCAGGAGTCCATCAGCTCGGGAAGAGAGAGGAACCTGAGCGTGTGGCCGGTGGGCGCGGTGTCGAATATTACGAAGTCGTACTCCCTGGAGCGCATGTAGTGCAGGAACTTGTCCATCGCGGCCATCTCGTCTATGCCCGGCGTCATGCCCATCATGTCGAACGTGTCGCCGAGTCCCAGCCCACGCAGCGCGTCCATGCCCTCGATTTTCGGCATGATCTTCTCCTTGTATTCGCCCACGGCCTTCTGCGGGTCTATCTCCACCGCGTAGAGGTTCTTCCATATCTTTTTCTCCTCGCCGCCTATCCTGGTCTCGAACGAGTCCGACAGGGAATGCGCTGGGTCCGTCGATATGACGAGGACCTTCTTTCCCGACTTTGCGAGATTGACAGCAGTCGCAGCTGCCATGCTCGTTTTACCGACACCCCCTTTGCCGGCGAAAAGCAGGTACTTGGTATCCTTCTCCTTGTTCATGATTCTCTTCAGCACAGAAATCACTTGCTTTTTGCGTGTATGGCCTTCGCGAACTTCCTGACCTGCTCCAGCGGGTTCTTGTCGTCCTCTATCTTCGTGCCTATGTGTATGCAGTTCGCGCCCGCCTTTATGAGGTCTTTCGCATGCTCAGGGGTCTTGACTCCGCCCGCTATGACTATGTTCACGTTCGTGGATTTCCTTATGGCAGAAACTATGTCAAGAGGCACTGGTTCTGGGGCGCCCGAGCCCGATTCAAGAATGACAAAGCGCATGCCCATGCACTGCGCGGCCAGCGCGTAAGCGACAGGCACGTCCGGCTTGTCTCTGGGCAGGAGGTTCGCCTCCCCGACGTAGCCCACTGTCTGGCCGGGCTCGAAAACCATGTAGGCGGTCGGTATGGCCTCGATCCTGTACTTGAGGACCATGGGAGCGCCGAGCGCCTGCGCGCCCGTTATCCAGTAGGGGTTCTTCGAGTTGAGGAGGCTCATGAAATACATCGAATCTGCATGGCTCGTTATGTTGCTTACGTTCCCGGGGAAAAGATGGAGCGGTATGGACACGCTCTCCTTTATCCTCCTGGCCATGTCGTCGAGCGTCTGGCCCTGCGCCCCTATGGAGCCGCCGAGCATGATGACGTCTGCGCCGCCCTCGTACATGAGCTTCGCAAGCTTTGCCCCCTTGTCGGGCGTGTGCTTCTCGGGATCTATGAGCCCCATGAACACCCCGCGGCCGCTGGAGATGATAGAATCCATGTATTTTTCGACTTTGCCTTTCCGCACCTTCCTGCTCTTTCCGGGTATTATGCTGCGGACGTATCTGCCTACTTTCCGGTCCATTTCTATAAATTGTCGGCAGGTTTTTAAATGTGCCGCGTGGAATAATTACTTATGCTGCTTGTTACTGGTGCGTCCGGTTTTGTGGGGATGCCCCTTGTCGAAAGGCTGCTCAAGAGGGGATATAAAGTAAGGGCGCTCTGCATCAGCGGAGGTGAGGCAAAAAAGCTTCCTTCGAGGGTCGAGGCGGTAATAGGGGACATAACGAAGCCCCAGACCCTGATAAGCCCGCTGAAGGGCGTCGAGACCGTGATTCACCTCGCCGGCATGGTCTCGTACACGAAGCCGAAGGAAGAGCTTTTCAGGATAAACGCGATAGGGACCAGGAACCTCCTTGAGCAGTGCAGGAACGTGAAGAAGTTCATCTTCGCTTCGAGCGTGTCAGTATACGGCGAGATAAGAGGCGAGGCCGACGAGGATTATCCCCTGGCTCCGAGGACGCCCTACGGAGAATCCAAGCTCATGGCCGAGAAGTACATAAGGGACTCGAAAATTCCCCATGTCATACTCAGGATGGCGCCCATCTACGGCACCGGAAGCCCGGACTGGATAAAGAATCTCAGGCTCATGGAGAAGGGATTCCCCATACCGAAAACGGATAATCTCACGCACGTCACGCATATAGACAATGCAGTTGACGCCTTCGTGAAGGCCGTCGAGAAAGGCGAAGGCGTGTACAACATAGCCGATCCGCGGCCGGTGCGCTTCGTCGAATTCGCGGAGACCGTGATGAGGTCGCTGGGAAAGAAGCCGAGGAAGATGCCGGCATTCCTGGTGGGCATGATTGCGAAAATAATGGGAATGGGCAGTTATCTCGACGTCCTGACGATGAACAGGCACTATGTGATACGAAAGGCTGAGAAGGAGCTCGGGTACAGGCCTTTATCCGATTTCGAAGCCGAAGTGAAGCGCATGGTCCGGTGGTACAGGAGCATCGCATGATGCCTGTTTTCATGTGAATTGTCCCCGCTGCACACGTTTTTTGTTACTTTTTAATCCGAAATAAGGAGCAAGCGTAAACATTTATAAACCAGAAAAACATAGAATTATTGAAAATTTTTTGGGAGGTTTTCAAATGGCAGCTAAGAAATACTACGAAATGAAGGTTGGAAGAACAAAGCATGTATTCACCGGAAAATCTCCACGACAGGCAGCACTTAAGGCTGCGGCCAGGGGATTCGGAGACATCAAGCTCCGAGAGAGAGGCAGGAGAAACAAGGACGGAACCTACACGATCCACAAGTTCAAGGGCTCCGTGAAGGTAATCGATGCACCTGCCAACAGGCCATCATGGCTTCCAGCAAGGGTGAAGAAGCCAGTCGTGAGGAAGTCCGGGGTCGACAGGGTAAAGAGCTTCTAAGCGTTTTCCGCTTTTTGGCTCACCTTTTTTATTTTTCTCTATATCGTTTTCTTTTAATCTTTGCAGGCATGAGACGCTGAAATCCTTTTCGCCTAGAGAGGAAGAATTATCACCATGAGGTTCCCGACGAAAAGCGTGACTATGAGGTTTATGACGAAGACGGGGGCGAACCTCACGCCCTCCTTTATCCAGACCTCGCCGCCTTTCCTCCTGAGCGCCTTCACTTCCTTCTCGGTCAGTCCGCGCCATTTGTCCGATATTATGACATCGCCAACCTTCAGGTCCTTCGCCTTTATCCTTCTCTTGAACAGGTCCTTCTCTATGGCTCTTGCGTACTGCATGAAGACCAGTAGTCCGGCAGCCAGGAAAGGCATCAGGTAAATGGTCCAGAAGCTTTCAAGCGGTATGTAGTAGGCGTATGAGAGATAGAGAGGGAAAGCCAGCGCCGCCGCGCCGACTGCAGCGAAGGTCATGATTATGCCTGCCTTTCTCTCTGAAAGGTTTTTTTTCACAGTCCTGCATATGCTGGGCGTCCTTATGCCCAGTATGAGAGAGTATACTATCAGGTAGAGCAGCGCCACCAGGAAGAAGTTGAATATCATGAGAAGGGGGAACGGCATGAGAGTCGTCACCAGAGGGGTGAAGCCTGCCGTGTCAGGGAAGAGGAAGCCCAGCGCACCCATCAGCCAGGCATCGCCGTCGCCCCACTGCCTGAGGAAGTACAGCAGGTACCCGAAGCCGAGGAATACCAGTCCGAACAAGACGGAATTGGTTATTGCTGAGAAATCGCTCATTAGGAAGGCGTAAGCGCCTCTTGCTACAAGCGCGGCTATTATGATGCAGTACGGCATCCAGTCCTCGAATTCCGTGGTCTTCAGGTCCTTGTAGCCGCAATAGCCGAATCCAACGACGCCGATGGCGAGGAGAATCCATCCAAGCATAGTAATAGTTGTTTTGAGTCAAATAAAAAAAGAAATGGGGCCGCGGAGATCTGTCCGACCTCTTTGCGATTTTCCGCGGAAGCGTATTTTTCCGGCGGGCGCTTTTGCGCGCATGCCTGCGCAAAAGGGTCCTTGAACTCCGGTTACGGGACCCCCAGCCCCGAGTGATAGACCAAACTACACTACGGCCCCCATTGAAATGCCCGTTGCCGGGATGGGACCGCTGAGATTTGAATTCCTGAAACCGCTTCTTGGAAGCAGCTTTCTCAGGTCTGGGACTCCCGAAGCCCCGATGCTGGGCCAAGCTACACCACGGTCCCGCGTATCTCTATTTTAATACGAGAGATATAAATTAGACTGTTAATAGGTTCATTTTATAAATTTAAGATTCAATAAAGAACCAAGAGGTTGATTAAGTGAAAAATCTGCTGGGCATAACTTTCGTGATTTTTCTGCTGTCTGCCAGCATTGCCTGCGCCCAGAAAGACATAACAGTGGACGTTTACCCGGAGAAGCTGACCGTAAATCCGGGCGAGCCGGCAAAGTTCCTTATAACCGCATACAGCCCGGAGAAGGAAGGAGGCATTTACCTGTTCACGGCAGGATCGCCTTCCAGCTGGATAAACATGGGGACGTCGTACATAGACCTTCCCATGAAGGGTCCCCTTTCCGTGGTCGTGGAGTTCTACCCCAACGACGTCCCTGGTACTTATGAATACGAACTGAGCGTCCAGTCCCTCACGAACCCTGACCTTAAGCTCAGCAGGAGCGTGGAGCTGATTGTCCTTGGAGAAACCAGCGTCAGGGGACTCGGCGGTGAGGTAACAGTGGATGACGACAACATAAACATAATGCTTGCTCTTGAATCTTACGCGGAGGAGGAAGTCACTGCCGAATTCTCGCTTGTGAGCAGCGCGGGGAAGAAGATGGCCACCTACACGAGAACCCTGCTGGTTGACGGCAAAAAAAACATAACGCAGCAGATTCCCCTGACGGCCGCCCTTTTCGCAGACACGTACAAGGCAAAGGCCTCCGCCAAGGGGACCGGCATATCCTTCGAGGATTCATTAAGGATAGAGCCCATGCACAGGATAGTAAAGACAGAAGAAGGGGACTCCAACACCCTCTTCGAGGAATACAGGATATCGGTCTCGAACGAAGGCAACGTGATAGAGGAGAACTACAGGGTCAGCGTGGGCGTCCCCACGGGTTTCGTGACATTCTCTGTGCAGCCTGAGAGCTGTGAAGAGGGCACATGCGAATGGGTCATCCCGAAGCTTAATCCCGAGGAGGCACTTCAGATAGTATACAGGATTCAATACTGGCCGCTGATAGCGGAAGGCGTCCTGATCGCTGTCCTGCTGGGCGTTTTCGTGTTCTTCGGGGTCAACAGGCTGAACGTCCCCGCGTTCAGAAAGAATCTTGAAGTGGGAAAGGACGGCAGCTACACCGCTGTCCTCGAGATAAGGAATGCAGGCAAGAAGATAACCAACGTCGTCGTCAGCGACGAGGTTTCCCCTCTGTTCAGGCTGAAGAGTGAATTCGAATCCATAAAGCCTGCCGTGAAGCACCGTGAAGAGTCCACAGAACTCGTATGGTCGATTCCCGTCATAGATCCCGGAGACCACAGGATAATACACTACAGGATAACGCCGCTTCTCGAGGGTCATCTGAAGGTTCCGAAGGCTCATATGAGCTACTCGACCGGGAAGGGGAAGAAGGTAAAGGTCGCGTCAAGGGACACTTACCTGGCCGCTTAGATTTTTAAGGATTCCCTTTCATATTCTATTAAGTCCCGAGGTAGCTCAGACTGGCTAGAGCGATCGGCTGTAGACGGGCACACCGTGATGTATGCGCGGTCTTATGAGTGTGTTTGTTAAACGCAGTCGCTCGAGAGAGACCGATAGGCCGGGAGTTCAAGAACCCTTTTGCGCCAGTAAACGCGCAAAAGCGTTCCACGGAAAGCACGCTGACGCAAATCGCGAAAGGGTTGGGCAAATCTCCCTCTCGGGACTTCATTTTTAACATTTCTTGCTGCTTATTTTTATTCGAAGGAGCGGTTCAAGAGTTTTATAGATAACGTACAATTCTATTGAATGGCGGATTTCGAAGGGGTTTTTGAGGATTTTTCCGTGGAGATGGGAAATTACACCGTCAAGAAGGTCGGGAAATTCGACAGGGACTGGAGAATCGGGACTGGGGGAAGCATAGCCGGCGGGATATTGGCGAAGGACGGGCGTGTCTATTTCACATCGGCTAACCACAACGTCTACTGCACCGGTTCCGGAAACGGGTCCCTGATCTGGAAATTCAAAGCGAACGACGTATTTTTCGGCGGGACACCCGTACTGCTTGACGATAAGCTCTTCGTAGCGAACTATGACAAGAACGTATACGCGCTCAGCGCCAGGAGCGGGAAGCTGATATGGAAACATGAAACGAATGACAAGATGTCGTCCGCGTTGGTGGGGAGCGACGGCATCATATACGCCGGCGGGAAGGATCACAACGTGTACGCCCTTGACGCAGGCACGGGAGGCCTGATATGGAAATTCAGAACGTTCGACGGCATACTGTCACACGGACTCGTCGTGGGTGAAAAACTCCTCATCGGTTCTTATGACCGTTTCCTCTATTGCCTGAACAAGAGGACCGGCAGCCTCATCTGGAAGTTCGAGACCCAGGGAGAGATACAGAATTTCAACCCGTTCGCACACAGGAATGGCATAGTGTACTTCGGCTCATTCGACAACTATCTCCGCGCCGTCGACATAGAGACAGGCAGGCTGGTATGGAAGGCGAAAGCCGGGAATTACGGGATGAGTTCATCGCCGATAATCCATGGCGATATGATAATCGTATCGTCAAGAGACGGCATGCTTTTTGCACTCGGTCTCGACGGAAGAGTTTTATGGAAATATACGCTGAGTGACGAGGACGCCCTTGGAGTGCCGCGTGTCCACAACGGACTGCTGTATGTCCCTTCAGCCGGTGACTGGTGCATGCACTGCTTCAGTCTGGAAGGGAAAGAGCTTTGGAGGTTCAAGACCAACGGCTTTGTATTCGAGGGTTCCGTGATGGTCGGGAACCGGATAATATTCGGGTCATGGGACTGCAACCTGTACTGCGTGGATGTGGCCACAAGGCAGCTGGTATGGAAATTCAGGGCTCCTGGGTCGCCTTCATATGCCCCGCCGCCGTATGAAAGCTTTGAAATCGATTTCGAGGTCCCAAAAAGCAAAATAGAGGATTCGGCCGGGAAGAAATACGACTTCCGATTAGAGAGCGAGAACCTGAATACAAGTGAATACAAGTCGGATATGACGTATCAATCCGGAACGACTTACAGGGAAAGGGGCAAATACCAGGTAGACGAGAAGACTGAAGGATTCTAGGTGCAAACAGTCTACCGAATGCTTTTTAAACCTTACTGGGGAATAATATATTATGCATCCGCTATCGGCAATCGTAGTGAAGTTGTGTTGATTTCATTAGCCGAGAGTCCGGGTGCGAACTGGTTCTTTTCCCTGACGGGTGACGTGAATCATTTCCTCCCGGCCGGTTGCTATACGGTGAAAGGTGAGGATATGGTAGGGAATGATGGTATATGCAGCGACCACAGTGGGAATTTCCACGTCACGAAGAGCACGTCGATAATGAACAGTGACTACTGGAATGAAATGGCCGCAGAATACGGAAGGTTACTCGAAAGGATCTTCAGTGACTTGATATATAATGATGTAAGAGTGATGTTTTAGGCTCCTTTGCATTGTAGGGAGCCTTTCCAAGGAGGCGAAAGAGAAGTGAAGATTATGCGCCCGATCGCAGTGCCGCTAGTGAAGCTCTGTTAGTTTCATTAGCCGTTGCTCCGGGTGCGGTTCGCTCTTCGGTCATGTGCCAAGGACGCCCATGGATTGAGGAATCCCCGGACAGGGGCGTCAAGGAAAGGAGGTAATCGTAATGGGTGAAATAATGGATGACGAAAAGATTGAGACCATATGCAGGCAGGACCTTGACTGCACATTCTATGACTACAGGCTTTCGGATGTTAGGGACTATACCCAGGCGGACGCAGCCAACCCTTCATACAGAGGTAATGGAGCGAACGTTCCTGCAGTCAATCCGGAAGACCAAAAATCGTGATGCACACCACGAATGTTTAGGCCAGGAAGAGGCCTGCATGGCAGGCTTACGTGGAAATCCCAAGATGGTCAGGCAAATCTCTCCCTGGACTTCATTCTTCTAGGTGGGAAAAGGCGGCGTTAGGTATTTAAAGGTAATCCCCCCAAATAGAATGTTATATGCACCCAGCAGCATTCGTAGTGGTAGTGAAGTCCGCGTGATTTCATTAGCTCTGTTGCCGGGTGTGAGCTGATTCTTCTTCCTTTCCGGATTTGATGAATCTGCTTCTTCCCGGATGCCGGATGCATGAAAAAGTGTGTTGATAAAGAAGAAAAGGAGGTGAATAAGATGCGAGATAACAAAACCGGCCTTATAATAGTAAAGCTGGGTAGGAATTCAGTAAGCGTGTATAATCCAATAAAGAACCAAACAAGTGTAGTTAGATACAATGATATTGTTCCCAGTTGGAGCGAAAACCAGAAGGGAATGCTGGGTCTGAATCAGGACGGGGCCGAAACTGACATGATATACAGGGAAGATGATGTCGAAGTCACAGCTGTTACGGACATCGAGTCCCAGGAACACGTCGGCCCGGAAAATGCCAATGATTTCGTATGGAAAAAATACCCGGGCAAGGGATTGTAGGAAGGGTCTTCCTTTTTCAACCCTTCATCCCGAAAGGGATTTAATTAATGAAAGTTTTTTATGATTCTCTCGGCCTCTCTGAGGCTGTCAACTACGAAATCCGCCCTTTTCAGGTCTTCCCTCCCAACTGTGCTCGTGAGGGCTATGCACTTCATCCCCGCGCTTTTTGCAGATTCCACGCCCAGGGGGGCGTTTTCTATGGCGACGCACTCTTCCGGCCTGACACCGAGGCCGGCCGCGCACTTGAGGTAGGTTTCCGGGTCAGGCTTCGGTCTGTCAGTCTCGTCGCCCGTCGTGACATGGTCGAAAAGCGAGAACTCCTGAGGGGTAACGTTCATTTCCACTACGCTCCTGGGGCTTCCGGTGGCGAGTCCTATCCTGTACTTCAGCCTCCTGAGCTTCCTTATGAGCTCAAGGGCTTCAGGCCTCATCCTCAGGCCCTTAACGGACTTTTCATAGATTTCATGCTTCCTGTCTATTATATTCTGGATTTCATGGTCACTGAGATTGAGATCAGAGACGAGCGCGCTCGTTATGGGGAAGACCTTCCCTCCCTCAATGAGGAATAGTTCCCTCTCCTCTATTTTCTTCACGCCCTCAAGAGCCTTCGCGAACGACTCGTAGTGGAGGTGCATATTGTCAATGAGGGTTCCGTCGTAATCGAAAATCACTGCCTTTATCATGCGGCCACTACAAAACATGTCAGGAATACCTTTATAAATGAGACCGGGAATATATAGTTGGCGGCCAAAGTGGAGGGGTTTACCCGTTCCCATACACCCTTTCGCGAAAGCGTGTGCTGAAAACGTGAAAAGGTGGGGAAATTCGAACACGGAAGTCAAGCCCTCCGACGGTCTGGGTTGTACTGGCTTCGGCTGGGAAACCCAGATCGCTGCCAATTCTCATGGTTCTTTATGCGCAGGCACCATTGGCGTCACAGCCATGTCATGGGCTTTCATTCGATGTAATCGGATTCCACGTATTCACCCTTCCCTTTCCTGCTTTGGTCACGTCGTGCTTCCTCTCCCCCACCACAACGTTCCTCGCCGAGAGTATTCCCATCTCCATCGCCTGATCCTGATTGTTGTATCTGAAACGTCCCCCCCTGCCTATGAGCTGGAGGTTTGAAAACCTGTCCAGATATCCCATTACAACCCCAAGATGATTCTTGTAGCCCAGATCGTAAACTGGATAAGCGTGGCTCTCCCTGTGGACTAGCGTTCCTATGATTTCACTCCTTTTCACAGAGCATATCCTTCCGAGCCAAGGAAGGGAGGCGCTGAGAAGTTCATCATCACCCGCTTTCCATATATCGTCATCTTCCCAGCAGAAGAACTCGACGAGGAGGGAAGTCTTTCCTTCCGGGGACATCTTCCTGCTGAAATTCCTGGGCTCGGAAACCCTGCCGAATGGTATTTCCCTTTCCGGGAAGTATATCCACTGGTCGCTGAAGACGGATTCCCTGTCGAGTTTGATAAACAGCGAGACGTGTGACCTGAATCTCAGCTTACCAAGCGATTCCATGACCTTCCTCGGGGCCCGCGGCTCGAGCAGCCTGACGAATTCCGTGACGGGTATCGATGATATGACCTCCCCTGGAACACATTCGGCCCTCTTTCCGTCAAGGTCGAGCAATAAACCCGTTATCATCTTTCCGTCGTGCCTTATCTTCAGGGGGCGGCTCCGCGTCTTCACAGTGCCCTCTGCCTGCGATATTCTTCTGCGCATGGCATCGTATATCATCCCGGTCCCTTCATCCGGATAATAGAACTGCTCGACCATAGTCTTGGGAACGCCCGGGGATTTCCGCAGAGCTCTCTTCGCCATCTCCTTGACCGAGAGCCCCCTTATCCTCTGCATCGCCCAGTCTCCTGATATCTCCCTGCACGGAATGCCCCATATCTTTTCTGTGTAGTTGATTACGTTCAGTTCTGCGAGCTTCCTGCCGAATTCGGAAACCACGATCTCCTCGAAAGATTCAGGGCACCTGCGCGAGAGCCTGGACCTGCATTTCTCCGTTATGTAATCAAGTGCAATTTTCATGGCCCTGCGAGTCCCGACCTTCGGGATGACGTTCATGATCTCCACGGGATACCTGAATAGCTGCCCGTCAATGAAGAACCGCGTCCGCCTGTCGACCCTGGTCCAGCTTTCACCCAAAAGGTCTTCAATCAGATCGTAAAGATGCGTGCTCCTGCTGAAGAACCTGTGAGGCCCTATGTCCGTCCTGAACCTCCCCGCCCTGAGGGTCCTCGAGAGCCCGCCGATTCCACCCTCCTTTTCGATGACGGTAAAATCCTTTCCGGCGTTGCCTAATTCAAGGGCCGCGGCCATTCCCGCCGGGCCCGCACCGAGAATAATCACGTCCTTTTTATTCATCATAAGAAAATGATGTGGGAATACATCTTAAATTCAAGTGCGCCGGAATTCCCATGCTTAATATTTACAAACAGCAAATTATCACAATGGCCGAATGGAAGGTCTTCAGAAAGGGCGTGCTTTTCGTAGCTATCGTGGCACTCATCTATCTTTCGGTGTTCGTGTTCTTTGAAAACCTCCAATGTGAAGTGGACCACGGTGAGGGATTCTTCTGGCAGTCTTCCCTGCATTTCAGCGACATGACAGACATACGGCAGGTCGGATCATACAGCAGCGTGCATACGTACAACTACCCGACGCCCCTGACGTTCATGATATTCGGTGCTCTGGAAAGGGTATTCGGCGGTGGGATATTCGCGGCAAGGCTGCTGAACTTCCTGGTATCATTCTCCTTATTGATGATAGTCGCCTTTGCAGGCAGGAGGGTAGAGAAGGGGACCGTGCTCTCGGCGATATGCCTTCTTTCATTCCCATACTTCATGTTCACTTCCGTCTACGTGTACACCGACATGATTGCATCAGCATTCGTGCTTCTGGGATTCATGTTCCACAGGAAAGGCAGGTTCGCCACGGGCGCTGTCTTCTTCGTGCTTGCAATATCATCGAGACAGCTTCTGATCGCCGTTCCACTGGTGCTGTTCTTGTACGAGTTCATGAAATCAAGGAAACGGTATGGACGATGGATTCCTCCGTTTTTCGCATGCTCATCAATCTTTATCTGGTTTTTGGTATTAGGCGGTCTGTCGCCGCCCGCATTGGGCACGGGAATCGGCAGCCCGGAAAACATCACGTTCGTTTTTTACCCGGACCACGGACTCTACATGCTCTCATGCCTGGGTTTCTACTTCGTGATACCGGAATTCATATTGTTCAGAAGGCACGCACGCATGAACGCAAAGCCGGGGGGGACTGAGATTGCGGTCATTGCGCTGCTCCTGCTGTTATTCATATCGTTCCCGCCACTCGGTAATCCCGAGCACTATGAAATAGAATCCATGGGCGCGCTGGACACAGGACTCCGGATGTTCATGGGTGACATGGCAAGAGTATCTGCCCTTTTCGTCCTTGCGTCACTAACGGTTCTTAGATTCAGGAAGCCCGTGCTGTCATCGATTATTGTGCTGACGTTTGCATTCACCGCATGCTTCTCGCTCATAGGATGGGACAAATACATACTGCCTCTCCTTATCATACTATGGTACATGAAGTCCAGGGACGTTCTGGACAAAGGCGCGTTAAAACTGAATATCCTTGACAATTTAAGACAGGGGATGAAAGTCCGCAAAACCTTTAAATGTCGTTCCCCGTAAAATAATTGAAAGTGCCTCGATGGTGTAGTGGCCTAATCGGTATCCAAATTTTGTATACTGAGGCTAAGCATGCAGCCCTGTCACGGCTGCGACCCGGGTTCAAATCCCGGTCGGGGCGCTCTCTTTTTTAATTCCCGTTCTGAAAGATTAATCAATGAACGGGAATTTCGGCCGTATTTTGTGGTACGTCTTTGCCACGAGCAAGGGCGGACCAACCAGAATAAGAATAGTCGACCTTCTCGTGAAAAGGCCCTACAACATGCACCAGATAAGCAAGGAGCTTAAAATGGACTATAAGACTATCCAGCATCACATCAGGGTGCTCGAGGAGAACAGGGTCATAACGGCCGAGGAGAAGAAATACGGCACGATATACTTTCCTTCGGCACTGTTCGACGGGGTAAAAGATATATTTAATGAAATAAAGAATAAGGTAGGTGAGAAATGATGTTCGACCAGATTGTTCTTGGACTTAATGGGATAAACATACTGCTGACACTGGTTCTGATAGCGATATACTCCATGAACTTCAGGGCAATCAGGTCGAGAATGACGTTCGGCATGCTGCTCTTCGCCGTGATGTTCCTCATAGAGAACGCCCTGGGCCTTTACTTCTACAACTCCCTTCTGATGCAGGGGATAACGTCCATCACGACATTCCACCTGGTAGTGAAGTTCCTCGAGATGCTTGGCCTTCTGGCGCTTCTTTACGTGACATGGAAGTAACTCGGAAGAGATTTGGGTATAACCTTGTACAGAACTCGGGAAAAGCGTTTATAAAGGGTTTACAAACCTTCTATCATGAGCTGCATAGCCTGTGGTTCAGTGAGTGAATTCCGCTGCACTATAAAGGACGTAACGGTGTGCCTTTGCTCGGAGCACCTCGAGAACAGGGACGCTTACGATGCAGTGGTCGTTCAGGATTAAATTCCTCCAACAGATGGCCCCGGGTTTGCCTCCAGGCCCAATGGGAGGCAGGCCCGGGTTTCTATTTACTGCAACTAATTTAAAAATGCAATACCATATTTCTTTGAAATGGGCCCGTAGCTCAGTCTGGCTAGAGTCTGAAGTGGACTTGTCCGCTTCCAACGGCTAAAGCACTAGACGAGCGTGTTGCATTGAATGCAGCACCTCAGGTGAAGCTTTTAATGTCATTGAAGCTTCCAAAAAGCTTCAGGAACACGTTAAAAGCGTGTAAAGAACACCCTGACAGGGCTTTCCGTGAACGCTTTTGGCGGATGCGGAAGCTCCAAAAGGGTTCGATGACAGAATAAACCTGGGTGTCGCGGGTTCGAAAGCCCGCTTTTTCCGGGAGCTGGCGCGTCCACAAAAAGCAGGCGCGCAAAAAATGGAAAGAGCTGGCCGGGAATCCCGTCGGGCCCATTTTTACTTTTTCCGGAAAGTATATAGCAAGCTTTAAATAGAAACGCTGCGATATATTTGGATTATTCAGGGTGATTCTGTGGAAAGTCCGCACATAGTGAAAGTTGATTCAAAGGGCCGCGTTCTCATCCCAGCTAACGTAAGGTCCGGAATGCACATAGAGGAAGGGACGCAGATTATCGTGATGCCTGACGGCGAGAACGGCCATTTCAGGATGACGCCGATAGTCAAGGGCAGGACGGCGGAGGTCAGGATGGGGCTGGAGGATCTCAGCTCCATGGCTTCCGTCGCGGATGCGCTTTCTTCAAACTCGTTCAGCATCATACTCAGCGAGAGCAGAAGGGTGGACGCCAGGCTGACAGAATGGAAAATGCTGGTGGACATGTCAGACAGAAACGACGGCGTTCAGATTCTCAGGGACATAATTTCGCACGTGGACGGGGTAAAATCCCTTGATGTATACGCTAAAAATTAGAAATTCCGGCCAAAAAGCGAAAGCTTTATATATATGCTAATAATTTATTAGTTAATTCATCCATTATACATAGTTATCGGGGATTTGCAGACACGAGGGTGGTTGCATCGTAGACATAATCAAGCATGAACTAGTGCCAAAGCATGAGATTCTTACGGAAAAGGGAAAGAAAGAGGTTCTTGAAAAGTTCGAAGTGACAGAAAACCAGTTGCCGAAGATAACTGCTTCTGACCCCGTTATAAAATTAATCGGAGCAAACCCCGGGAACGTCGTGAAGATAACGAGGAAGTCAAAAACGGCAGGGGAAGCTGTCTATTACAGATTGGTCGTGAAGTAATGAAGCAGGCGAAAGGTGTTAAAGAGCCAGACAGGAGTATGGACTTCATCACACTATTCAGGGCTATAGAGAAGGAGAGGGGCTGGGTCAAGTTCCAGATAGATTCCTTTAACAGCTTCGTTGAGAACGGCCTCCAGAACATAACAAACGAGATAGGCACAGTGGACCTAATGCCCGACCTGAGCGACGTCAAGCTGAGCTTCGGCAAGGTCGAGGTCGGAAGCCCGTATCTGATAGAGGCCGATGGCTACAAGAGGTCAAAGGACACCAAGAGCCCGCTTTTCCCGAACGAGTGCAGGATCAGGAACCTTACGTACTCCGCACCCATATGGGTGAACATCACGCCCATCATCAACGGCGTGCAGGAAAAGACGGAAAGGGTGCACGTCGGCGACCTGCCGGTGATGGTTGGCTCAAGCCTGTGCTCCACCCACGGCGTCGCGAAGAAGGACCTCATAAAGGCCTGCGAGGACCCAGATGACGCCAAGGGCTATTTCATAATCAACGGGACCGAGAGGACGCTGGTCCTGATAGAGGAGATCGCAGGCAACAAGCCCGTATTTGAAAAGAACGGGGATGCCGTGACGGTCAGGGTGAATTCAGAGAGAAGCGGCTTCAAGCAGAGGCATCTCATAGAGAGGAGACCCGAGGGCACGCTGACGATCTCGTTCGCCAACATAAGGCGCCTTTCCATCGTAACGCTGCTCAAGGCGCTGGGCATGTCCACGGACAAGGACATATGCGACAACATAAGCAGCGACCAGAACATCCTGAACGACCTTTACGTATCCCTTTACGAATCCGAGCCTACCGACGAGGAAGAGGCCATAGACGTCATAGGAAAGAAACTGAAGGTTTCCGAGGACTACAGGATTGAAAGGGTCAACCAGATTCTCGACAGGTACCTTCTTCCCCACATAGGCCAGGAGAAGTCTGACAGGATGGCAAAGGCCATGTACCTCTCAAGGATTATCAGGAAGGTCATAGCCGTATCCCAGGAAATGATACCTGAAGACGACATAGACCATTACGGCAACAAGAGGCTCCTCATGTCAGGGGAGCTGCTTTCGCAGCTGTTCAGGTCCGTGCTTCTTGGAAGATGGGGACTGATAGCGAAGATGACCTACAATTACCAGAAGCTGACAAAGAGGGGCCAGCAGCCGTCAGTACAGGGAATCGTTGAGGCAAACGCTGTCACAAAGCAGATATTGTCATCACTCGCGACAGGAAACTGGATAGGCGGGAGGACGGGCGTGAGCCAGAGGCTTGACAGGAGCTGCTACGTAAAGACTATTTCGCACCTGAGGAGCGTTGTCTCCCCGCTCACGACAACCCAGGAACACTTCAGCGCCAGGGAGATACACCCGACGGAGTGGGGGAGGCTGTGCCCCGCGGAGACCCCCGAAGGCAGTTCCATCGGTCTCAGGAAGCACCTCGCGCTGCTCGCCGAGATAACGCCCGGACTGAACAAGAATGCCAATGAAGTGCTGACGAAGGCCGTTAAGGCGGAGATGGAGAAGGCCACGCAGAAGGAGGTTCCGAAGGCATATGACATATACTTCAACGGGGAATTCATGGGAAGGACTTTCGCGCCCAGCAAGATCACGGACAACATGAGGAAGAAGAGGAGGGCCGGACTGATAAACGACCAGCTGAACGTAGTGAACTACACCGAATTCAGGGAGATAAGGATCAACACCGACACGGGAAGGGCGAGGAGGCCGCTCCTGATTGTCGAAAACGGCAGGGAAAAGCTTACGCCCGAAATCATAAAGAAGCTTGAAAAGGATGAGATAGACATATCTTATCTCCTTAGGCACGGCATAATGGAGTATCTTGACGCCGAGGAGGAGGAAAATGCCTACGTGGCGCTCAGGCATGAAAACCTCACCCAGAAGCATACGCACCTTGAGGTCACGCCTCTTTCCATGCTGGGCCTTCCGGCAACGCTTATACCATATCCGGGTTACAACAGGGGTGACAGGATAAACTACGGCGCAAAGATGGTGGGGCAGTCGATAGGCCTGCCGGTCACCAATTACCTTGTAAGGACCGACACGAAGTTTAACACGCTCATCTATCCGCAGTCTCCCATAATAGACACCGCGACGTCTGAGATTCTCAGGCAGTATCCGTCCGGGCAGAACGTGGTCCTGGCGGTCATGTGCTGGGACGGGTACAACCTTAATGACGCGGTCGTCATGAACAGGTCTTCTGTCGAGAGGGGGCTTCTCAGGTCCGTATACTACAGGACATACGAGACCGAGAAGAAGCGCTACTGGGGAGGCCAAGAAGACGAGGTCGGCGTCCCTGAGCTGGGCATAAAGGGCCACAGGGGGGAGGATGCCTACAAGGACCTTGCAGACGACGGCATAATAAATCCCGAGACGCCTGTGACATCGGATTCCGTGCTTGTCGGCAAGAGTTCGCCTCTGAGGTTCCTTTCCGGCGAGGAATTCGCCGCGGGCATCGAGAACAAGAGGGAAACTTCCATAACGGTGAGGCACGGCGAGGGAGGGATAGCCGACAAGATACTCATATCGGAGAGCACGAACGGCAACCAGATACTGAAGATCAGGGTCAGGGAGAGGAGAATACCCGAGCTTGGCGACAAGTTCGCCTCAAGGCACGGGCAGAAGGGCGTCGTCAGCCTGATGGTCCCGCAGGAGGACATGCCGTTCACTTCGAGCGGTGTCGTGCCTGACATAATATTCAACCCGCACGGCGTGCCGAGCAGGATGACCATAGGGCAGCTGCTTGAAATGCTGGGAGGCAAGACCAAGGCCGTGACGTGCGAGGACATAAAGGGTACCGCCTTCAGCCACAGGAAAGAGGCGGAGATAAGGAAACTTCTGCTGCAGGCCGGTTTCAGGGATGACGGGAAGGAGATACTCTATGACGGGATGACGGGAAAGGCATATGAAGTAATGATATTCACGGGCATGAGCTTTTACCTGAAGCTGGACCACATGGTCGCGAACAAGCTTCATGCAAGGTCGAGAGGTCCTGTCACCCTGCTTACGAGGCAACCCACCGAGGGACGCGCCAAGAGGGGCGGCCTGAGGCTGGGAGAGATGGAACAGCAGTGCCTTGTCGCGCACGGCTCCGCGCTGACGCTCAAGGAGAGGTTCGATTCCGACAAGGCAATTATACCCATATGCCAGAGCTGCGGCCTTGTCGCGATATATGACAAGGCCAGCGGCCGCACGTCATGCCAGGTCTGCAAGGAAAGCAGGATAAAATGGGTAGAGACTTCCTATGCCTTCAAGCTCTTCATCGACGAGGTGAAGTCCATGGGCATGTACCCGAAGCTGGAGGTAGGTGATGCCTGATGGTATCCAGGATAAAGAGGATTGAGTTCAGCATACTTTCGCACGAGATGATAAAGAGCATAGCCACGGTAAGGATTGTCACGTCGGACCTTTATGACGTGGACGGCTACCCTGTCGAGGGGGGCGTCATGGATCCGAGGTTGGGCGTCGTGGACCCGGGGCTGCACTGCAGGACATGCGGCGGCGGCATAGGTGACTGTCCCGGCCATTTCGGCTACCTTGAGTTGGCAAAGCCCGTACTCAACATACTCTACACGAAGGCCGTTTACAAGCTTCTGAAGATAACCTGCAAGAAATGCGGAAAGGTGCTTTCAAAGCCTGAGGAAAAGAAGCCTTCAAAGGAGCTCGGCAGGAACCCGCCAGGCAAATGCCCGCACTGCAAGGAGAACCAGAAGAAGATAAGGTTCCTCAAGCCAAGCACGTTCTATGAAGACAAGGAGGAGCTTTCCCCTCAGGAGATACGCGAATGGTTCGAGAGGATACCTGACGAGGAGTTGAAGAGGATTGGGTTCAGGGGCGGAAGGCCCGAGTCCCTTATACTTACGCTGTTCCCGATTTCGCCTGTGACCACAAGGCCCAGCATCACACTGGAAAGCGGCGAGAAGTCGGAGGACGACCTCACGCACAAGCTCGTGGACATCGTGAGGATAAACCAGTCGCTGAGGGAGAACATAGACATAGGCGCTCCGGACTTCATCATAAAGGACCTCTGGGAGCTGCTCCAGTACCACATAACCACGTACTTCGACAACGAGCTGACGGGCATCCCGCAGGCCAGGCACAGGAGCGGGAGGCCGCTCAAGGGCATGATACAGAGGATGAAGGGCAAGGAAGGCAGGATCCGCGGGAACCTGCTCGGAAAGAGGGTCAACTTCTCTGCGCGAACCGTCATTTCCCCCGACCCGAGGATATCCATAAACGAGGTCGGCGTGCCGGACGTTATAGCCAGAGAGCTGACCATAGAGGTTCCCGTGACCAAGCTCAACATCGATAATCTAAAGAATCTCATAAAGCTCGACAAGGTCAATTACGCGAAAAGGCCTGACGGAAGGAGGATAAAGGTAAGCAGGGACAACAAGGACGAACTGCTTGAGAATGTGGTGCCGGGCTGGATGCTCGACAGGCAGCTGGACGACGGCGACGTGGTTCTTTTCAACCGGCAGCCCTCGCTTCACAGGCCGTCGATAATGGCCCACAGGGTAAGGGTGATGCCTCACAAGACGTTCAGGATATCGCCCCAGGTATGCCCGCCGTACAACGCGGACTTCGACGGCGACGAGATGAACCTTCACGCCCTGCAGACGGAAGAGGCCAGGGTCGAGGCGGCAGAACTGATAGACGTGAAGAACAACATAATCTCGCCGAGGTTCGGCGGCCCGCTCATAGGTGTTGACCTTGACCAGATATCGGGCATATACCTCCTTACAAGGAGAGAGAAGAAGTTCTCAAAGAAAGAGACAATCGAGATGTTCGGAAAGGCTGCGATAAACGTGGAGCTTCATGACGGCAAGGAAGAGTACACGGGAAAGGAGATATTCAGCCTCCTGCTTCCAAAGAACCTCAATATGGAGTTCAGGTCAACGTGCTGCGAGCAGTGCGAGAAGTGCCTGAAAGACAAGTGCGAATACGACTCCTGGGTCAAGATAAAAGACGGCCAGCTGATGCAGGGAACCATAGATTCGGCGGCGGTCGGCGCCTTCAGGGGCAAGATAATAAGCAGGCTCCACGGCCTGGTGGATACGGACGAGATAAAGAAGTTCATAGACGACTGCGGAAGGCTTGCGCTTGCATATCTCTCGAGGAGGGGATTCTCCATCGGCATCTCCGACCTGGACCTTTCCGATGAAGTAATGGAAGAGGTGAAAAAGAGGATCCAGAAGGCGGAGAAGAACTCTGACATGCTTATAGAAAAGTACAACAGGAAGGAACTCAGGATACTGCCGGGACTTACCGCTGAGGAGTCGCTTGAAACTCAGATACTCAATGTCCTCGCGGAAGGCCTTAACGACGTGTCCGAAATAGTGAAGGAGAAGATAAAGAAGAGCGACGTGCTCGTGATGGCCAATTCGGGGGCGAAGGGTTCGCTTATCAATGCAACCCAGATGGCGGCATGCGTCGGGCAGGAGGCCATACTGGGCCAGAGGATAAAGAGGGGCTACTTCAACCGGACCCTTCCACATTTCAGGAAGGGTGACCTCTCGGCTGCCGGCCATGGATTCGTCAGGCGCGGCTTCAAGCAGGAACTGAGCCCGACGGAACTCTTCTGGAACATAATGAACGGCCGTGAGGGCCTTATGGACAAGTCCCTCAGGACAAGGAAGAGTGGTTACATGCAGAGAAGGCTCGTGAATGCGCTTCAGGACCTCAGGGTGAACCCGAACCTCTCCGTCAAGAATTCCAACGGCCACATCATACAGTTCGTAGCGGGCGAGGACGGCGTGGATCCTTCAAAATCCGAGTGGGGTGACGTGCAATGACTGACAGGCAGATAAACAGGAAAAAGCATCTTTACAATCCAGAGGAGGCGATAGGCGTCATAGCCGCACAGTCGCTTTCGGAGCCGGCGACCCAGATGACGATGAGGACATACCACTTCGCAGGCACCGCAGGCATACAGGTCACGCTGGGTCTCCCGAGGATCATAGAGATTTTCGATGCGAGGAAGGAGCTTGAGACGCCCACCATGGAGATACGCCTGATGGATGATTACCAGAAGCCGGAAAAGGCCAGAAAAGTGGCAGAAAACATAAAAGAGGTGAAGCTGAAGGACCTCGTGGTTTCGGACGTCATAGACCTCACAAACCTGGAGATAATATGCAAGGTCGACCCAAAGATCCTCAAGGAGCTTGAGCTCGACATGGAGACCATCAAAAAGTCCATAAAACTCAAGAAGGTGAAGGTCGAGACCGAGGGCCATGAACTGAGGGTCGCGAGCACCACGCTCGACATCAAGAACCTTCACAAGCTCAAGTACAAGCTGCTGGAGCTTCACATGAAGGGCATAAAAGACGTGACCCAGGTCATAATAAGCAGGGAAGAGGATGAATGGGTCATAAACACGCTCGGCTCCAACCTGAAGAAGGTCATGAAGATAGAGGGCGTGGATCCATACAGGACCAAATGCAACAACATCTTCGAGGTGATGGACGTTCTCGGAATCGAGGCTGCCAGGAACGCCATAATAGACCAGGCGGAGTACACGCTCGACGAGCAGGGCCTCAACGTCAACGTGAGGTACATAATGCTCCTTGCGGACCTCATGACTTTCACGGGGGAGATAAAGGCCATAGGCCGTTACGGCATTGCCGGCGAGAAGAACTCAGTCCTTGCTAGGGCGGCGTTCGAGGAGACCAAGAAGCATCTCATATCGGCCTCCATAAGGAACGACTCCGACGACCTTTCCGGCATAGTCGAAAACATAATGATGAACCAGGTCATACCCGCGGGGACCGGCTCGTACAACCTGTTCGGGCACATACCCGAGGGTGCAGTCAAAACCGAGGAAGAGAAGCCAAAGCCGGCAAAATCCGCACCTAAAAAGGCGCGGCAGAAAGCTGAGAGGACAGCCCCGAAGAAACCGGCGAAAAAGAAGAAGTAACTGTTCCTCCCACCAGATAGTTCCTCAATCCGCGGATTTGATTAATATTGGGATTTATGTAAAAACTCTGATTTTTTCCATATCTTATCGAAATAATGTTCGAATGCCTCAGAAAGTTCTTTGCTATCAATGAATAATGAGATTCTATCCTCGGAATTTTCTGGGTTGACTATCGTCATGACAGATTTGTTGCCATCAATTATTTTTAGTCTCAGTTCTTCTAACGGGTAATACTTTATATCAACTCCTTCTTTGGATTCTTCCTTGGAATTCTTCGCTAGATTCTTTGTCATTTTAGTAGCTATCTGAAATATCTTAACCCCCCTTTTTCTGGCTCTAGCTCTTGAATATGATGATATGAACTCGTATGTTGACATGTTCTTGACATATTTTTTTGAGATATCGTAAGTGTATTTAGAAAGCTCTCTTTCTCTCTTGAGGCCATGAATGATAGTGAATTTATCGGTAACCCTCGCATCATTTGTCATTTTCTTTGCCGGTTTTAGTTTTTTTACCAGATCTTCTTCTAGCCTTTTTATGGCATCTATTCTGTTATTCGAGAAATTTTTGATGGCTATTTCAGGCATCACTGCCGAGAAAAGCTTTGGTTTAACAGGGAATACTGAAATGAATCCCTTCTTCTCCAGGCTCTCCAATGATTCATAGGTTTTACCATGTGGAACTTTCGACAATTTCGATATCTCTCCGCCCTTTTTTGATCCCTCGTTCAGAAGGGTCAGATATACCCTGATCTCATATTCTGTCAGTCCAAGTTTCTTAAGCTTTTTTTCCATATTACTACTCCCTATAGGAGTTACTACTATTTAAAGTTATTTAAATGTATCATTGAGTGATATGAAGTCAATAGCGTACGCCAAAGAGAAGTTTCATCGACCTTTCCTTCCCTCAACTTACAGGTCCGCTAGTGATGAATTTCTAAATAAAAAATATGCAGATGCGCTAAGAAATGACGTTTTTAGCAAAAGTTCAAAAGAAATCTTTCAGAAATATGGAGAATATTTAGGATACTACGTATGCAGACGTAGAATAACTGAAGCAACTGATGAATTTCTTAAAAGATATTCGGAAGATATCGGATTAGATATTGACACATTCCGCCCGGTTTCATCTGCAGTACGC
>CAZSYZ010000006.1:0-24228 GCA_964611445.1 uncultured archaeon
CTCCAAGAACCTGACGATTAAGGAGGGCGACGTGATCAGCCTTGACGGGTCGACAGGCGGGGTCTACAGGGGCGCTCTCAGCCTCGTGGAACCCGGGATAGGCGGCGATTTTGCGACCCTCATGAAGTGGGTCGACGCGAGGAAGAAGCTCTCCGTCAAGACCAACGCGGACACACCCAACGACGCGCAGGTGGCCAAGAACTTCGGCGCCGAGGGCATAGGCCTCTGCAGGACGGAGCACATGTTCTTCAAGCCGGAGAGGATAATGGCCGTGAGGGAGATGATACTTGCGGACACCGAGGAGGGCAGGAAGAACGCCCTTCAAAAAATCCTGCCGATGCAGAAGTCTGATTTCAAGGAGCTGTTCAAGGTCATGAGCGGGATGCCCATCGTAATAAGGCTTCTCGATCCCCCGCTTCACGAGTTCCTTCCGCACGAGGAGAAGGAAATCAACGAGGTAGCAAAGGACATGGGCGTGTCGCCCCAGAAGATCAAGGAAACAGTCGAGGGGCTGAAGGAGCTGAACCCGATGCTCGGGTTCAGGGGGTGCAGGCTGGGCGTCAAGTACCCGGAGATAAACGACATGCAGGCAGCCGCGATATTCGAGGCCGCGCTCGAGGCCAGGAAGGAGGGCGCGGTTCCCATACCTTACATAGAGGTCCCGCTCGTGGGCCACGTCAGGGAGTTCGTGATGATAAAGGAGATAATCGAGAATGTCGCCATGGAGCTTGAAGTAAAGGGCAAGATCAGGTACAAGATAGGGACCATGATAGAGGTACCGAGGGCGGCGCTCACGGCGGGCGAGATAGCCAGGAAGGCAGACTTCATGTCTTTCGGAACCAACGACCTCACGCAGATGGGCTGCGGATTCTCCAGAGACGACGCAGGGAAGTTCCTCAGGATATACGTGGACAAGGGAATCTATGAAAGGGACCCGTTCCAGTCGATAGACCAGACAGGGGTCGGCAAGCTGATGGAGATATGCGTCAGGGACGCAAGAAAGGTCAAGCCGCACATAGAGATAGGCATCTGCGGCGAGCACGGCGGGGAGCCGGAGTCGGTGAAGTTCTGCCACAGGATAGGCCTCAACGAGGTCAGCTGCTCGCCCTACAGGGTGCCGATAGCAAAGCTTGCAGCAGCCCAGGCCGCAATAGCCGACAAGAGGAAGAAGTGATTTTCAGGGCCAGTACACCGGAGCGAGTAAAGTACGACGATCAGTAGTAACTGTTCCTCTTGGGTCATCAGGAGTGGCATCACCCAGACGTGTAATGCATAATGGCATCTTGAGCTTCATTCCATATTGGATCACGTCTTCAACAAGTTTAAGCATCGCAGGGACGCAATTCTCGGGAACAACTACACCTTCATCGTTAAAGGACGGATGGTAACAAAAAACCATGTTATATCCGTTCTTTTGTCTTAGGAAGTGTTTCCCATCGAAACCGTCAAAGAGTAGATCCATCAATCCAGGTGGTGTTTCCAGCTGGAAATGTACAAATCCTTTTTCAGACTCGAACACATTTTTAATATGAAGTTTATTTCCATAATCTGGATGATCTTTGTATTGTTCTTCGGATTGTTCACGAATCTTTAAATATTTCCCTTTGAAGAATTCATCGGATAACGGGCTTCCTAGAACATGATTCAGAACTTGTCCATAATCTCCATTGAGAATGACCGCACCGTTGTCATATATTCCATACGTTTTTTCTAACTGTTCTATGGTCGCGTTTTTTACCTCTTTCAGATATTCGTTTATGTTCATAATCCCACTATTCTCAGAAAATTTTATAAACCCTGCGCGTCTTGTGAGTATGATGATTTCTCCATGTAAACCTTATTATTCAGAAAGACAAATTATGCACGAGAGATAAGTTTTTATATGATGTGACGGCATAGATTAAGATTAAAATTTAAGTTGATGGTGATTAAGATGGCAAAGAACATCGTTTTTCTGGGAGCCCCCGGCGTAGGCAAGGGAACGTACGCTTTCAGGGTAGGGCCGATACTGGGAATACCGAAGATCTCTACAGGGGACATCTTCAGGGCGGAGGTCGACAGGGGAACGGAACTCGGGATGCAAGTGAAGAGCATAATGGAATCCGGAGGGCTTGTCCCCGACGAAATCGTCATAGAGGTCCTCAGGAAGAGGCTTGAGGAGGACGATGCACGGAAAGGCTTTATCCTCGACGGGTTCCCGAGGACCATACCGCAGGCAGAGGCCCTCGGCAAGATATCCGGCATAGACGTCGTCCTGAACATCTCGTTGCCGGAGGACATCCTCATAGAGAAGATTTCCGCGAGGAGGACATGCAGGAAGTGCGGCGACCTCTACAACGTCGCCGACATAAACAGGGAAGACGTCAAGATGCCCCCGATGCTGCCGAAGACCGAAGGCAGGTGCGACAAGTGCGGCGGCGAGCTCTACCAGCGGGAAGACGACAGGCCCGAGGCGATAAGGGAGAGGCTGAAGGCATACGAAAGGCAGACGGCCCCGCTGATAAAGTACTACAGGAAGAAGGGCATCCTTGTCGATTTCAGGCCCACGGGGGGACCTGAAGAGATGGTACCGAAAATCGTTGAACTGTTAAGAAATCACTGATTGTAATGAAGGGAAGGCTTATAGTTTTCGAGGGCATAGACGGCTCCGGTACGGAGACCCAGTCGAAGCTGCTCCTCAAAAAACTGGGCCCTTCTTCTGTCAGGATAGAATATCCCGACTATAAGGGAGAGATGGGCAGGCTCATAAGGATTTTCCTGGACAGGAAAAAGGAGCTCTCGCCGGAGATGCAGTTCGTCCTTTACGCCGGGGACATGGTCAAGGACAAGGAGAAGATAAACGGCTGGCTCGGCGAAGGCAGGACCGTCATATGCGACCGGTACTTCCTGTCGACCATAGTATACCAGGGCATACGGGGATTCGGGCTTGAAAAGGCGCTGGGGTTCGCGGAGGACTTCGGAATCCCAAAACCGGACATAGTGTTCTTTCTGAAGATTTCGCCGGAGGAATCAGCGAGGCGCAAGATGGACGAGAACGGGAAGCTGGACAGGAACGAGGCAGACACGGCGTTCCTATCGAAGGTCAACTCCTCGTACGAGAAGATGGCGATGGACAGTGTCTTCGGCAGGTGGTTCATAATAGACGGCGGGAAGAGCAAGGAAGCCATTAGCGAAGAAGTGATGAATGTCCTCGGGAAGCTACGCTGAATTCAGCTTCTCTATCCTTTCCCTGTTCTGTTTTATGACGTTCCTCGAGTCACTGTAGTTGTCTTCCAATCCGAAAAGGTTGTCGTTCCTCCAGTTCACCAGGTTGTAAAGCGAATCCACGAATGCAGCGTATTGTTTTATCGTACCCATACTTGCCGCTTCCTCGTCGCTTACGAAGTCGTTTGTCATCCGGAAGCATGCACTGAGCCTCTTGCCTTGATCCAGACTCTCTAGGTTCTTCTTGTAAAATGTCGTTAGCGACTTGGAGGCTTCGATCCTTTCGTATAGGTCACGGACTTTTCCATATCTGCGGCCCGAGAACTGCTTGTTGCACACGTCCACGTAGTCCTTGAACAATTCCTTTAACATATTTACTACTTTGTAGTTGTATTTATAAAGATTTTCTGATACAAAACAGAGTTCGTCACCACGGCTCTTTCTTCACCTTGAGAGCGTACGCTATGACGCACGCGAGCCAGTGGAAAACTGGTGTCAGCACTGCCATGAGTATCACCCATTCTATCTTCAGGTTCACGACCAGCGAGGCGAACAGGAAGGCGCCGAAAAGGAAGTCCAGCTGGTCCAGAAGCGGCGCTTTCTGGCCCCTCTTGAGATTCAGGCGCCTCTTGATGAAGGACCCGGCGGAATCTCCCGCCATGGATCCAAAGCCGAGCATGAAGCCGAGGAGAGGCGTCATCATTACGAGGGCCAATGGCCTGTCCGAAAGTTCCCATGGGAGATAAGGAAATGCGGACATCTCTATGATCGCTATCAGGATGCCTATCACGGTACCGAAAAAGAGCCCTTCTACGGTTTTCCCGGGTCCCAGTATGGGACGCCCGTCCAAGAAATTCCTGCCCAAATCGAGCCTTCTCCTGCCCTTGAAGAGCGGCACGAGGCCGTTTGCGGCATACGCAGGGAGAATCAGCCACACGGCCTCCACTAGAACGTAGATGTTGAATATATTCAACAGGTCCGGCATCATTATTTTATATTGTCATCCACGGTTAAAAATACAGGCTTTGGGCGCACTTTTAAAAATAGGATACGATAAACAATTGACAACGGGCCGATAGATCAACGGTATCCCCACCGCGCAAGCGGGCAAACCCAACTTGCGTCGGGGACGTGTAAGATCGCTCGCTTCGCATGCGAGAGGCTGAGGGTTCAAATGCACCCTTTAGCACGGGATAAACGTGCTAAAGCGCGCGCCGGAAAGTACGCTTCCGCCGCAGGCGGAGGCGAGGGAACTCTTTCCCGAAGCTGACGCAGATGCACAGAAAAGGCAAAAGCGTCTAAGAAGGGGAAAGCTGGCGCAGGCTGGGATTCCCTCTCGGTCCACTCCCGCGCGGGAATCTTCGGAATCCGGGCAGCACCCATCATTGTTGAGAGTATTGACATTTATAATTTATCATATAATTCTCGTTCATATGGGTAGAGAAGCGGACAGAGAAGCGTTAAGAGAGCGGTTAAGGAAAGAAGTAGATGCATCAGAGAGAGAAAGGCTGGCCATGCCTATAAATCAGATACGTAATAAACCGTTTCACCGAATTCCGATTTCAGAAATAAATCCATATCATGAAAGGGAGCTGGCTACCACGACATATGTGCTTGGATCGCCAGGGTCCGGAAAAAGCAGATTCCTGATAAGATTAAGAGACGAAACAAAAGGTGAACTGGTAATAGAATCAGGGGTATTTGATTTATTTCAGCGGCACGTTGTGGAATATGTCAGAAGAAAACAAAGAGAAGGAAATGATGGTTCGATATCCTTTCATGACTTGGATTTTGACATGCCCCACATTGATGGCCTTTCCGTGCACGATAATTTTATGAGCGGGCTTGAACAGGACGTAACAGTCAATAATGCGCCCTACAGAGGAATGGGGGCATATCATTACAGGGATTTTCTGATAGACATAACCAGCGGAGGGAAATCAGGATATCCTGACTGGTTATTCATTCCGACATCTGATTCTCGATATGTACAGGCTGTCTCATTCTCAGGGCATAAGAGCATAGAAACTGCAAGTAAAAACAAATCCATCCCTCTGATTCCCAGGCCCACGAATGCGATTTATTTGGTTGATCCGGACATAGACGATTACCATCGCGGAGGTGGAGGAGAATACGTAAATAGTGCATTATTTTCTGCTTGTATCCACATGGAAGATGCCATGCAGCTTGAAGGGCAAGGAGTTCCTGTGTATTGGTTTTTGTCAAAGACGACTGATGCAAAATTAAGCGAGAAGAAAGAGAAAGCATTACGTGTATATTCTAAAGGAGAACTGAAGAGGATATTGGCAATCGCCGATGAATGCTATGAAAATATGAACGATGGGAATGCATACAACGGCACAGCGATAGCTAAACATTATTTCGCAACGAGACCTGATATTACCAGACTTACCGCTTTGGCAGAAAGAATTCCTCATCTGAAGGGCTTTGATTCTTTTGAATCCAGCAGAGATGAATTGTATCGGCGAGTTGGACAAGTAATTGGTATAAGTTAAAACTACACGTATACTGACCTGATGGCAAATGCGGACTTGTTCAGTCCTTCGACAGCCTGACCTTCCTAGAGACCTCGAAGTCCTTGATGATGCTTATCGTGGCCTTCGGCGCTATGTTGGCGATCTTCCTTATTTCGCGGGGAGAGATTATCTTCCCCTCTATCTTCAGCAGGTCCTTCACACCGTGCATGCCGCTCTGAACGTTGGTAACCATGCTGACGACCGAGTTGGGATATTCCTTCCTTACGTTCAGTATCTCCAGCACTTCGTAGGCCTTGTTCGGCGGCAGATGGTCTAGCACGGTCCCGTTCTCTATCTTGCCTATCTTATACTCCCTGTCCATTCCTGACAACCTCCAGTAGTCTTTAAGCTCCCTGGCTTCCATCTCGGGCTTCTTCAGCACGGCGTCTATGAACGCATCCACCAGGGAAAGTTGCGTTAATATGGGAACTCCGAGGGACGCAAGCTCTTTTCTTGCGTGCCCGTCATTCCCGACGTCTATGAGCATGTCGGGTATCCCGCCAGTTTTGCCGTCATATATGCTGAAGCCAGCCTTCTTCAGCTTCGCAATCCTCGCGCCGTCGAGGCCGTTCGCCATGACATTGCCACCGAGCGTGAAGCCGGACTCCGTGGCCAGCATCGACTTGAGCAGGGCCTCCTCGAAGCTGGCGCCCATGCAGGCGATCTCTCCCGTGGACACCATCTCCACGCCGAGGACGGGGTCTATACCCTTGAACCTCGACCAGGAGAACATGGGGAACTTTATCGAGTGTGCCTTGACGTGGTTCGTCTTGAGGCCCGCCGGAAGGGGCTCGCCGAGCATGCACCTCGTGGCCAGCTTTATAAGGTTGGTGCCCGAGCTCTTGCTGCTGTATGGCATCGAGCGCGAGGCGCGCAGGTTGCATTCGATAACGTATATCTTCCCTTCCCTGACCATGTACTGGATGTTGAACGGGCCCTTTATGCCGAGCTCCCTCGCAATCTTCTTCGTGTAACCGTATATCCTCTTTTTCACACCGTCCCCGAGCGTCGCCGGCGGTATGACCATGCTCGCGTCGCCGCTGTGGACCCCGGCTGGCTCTATGTGCTCCATGACCGCGCCGACGAACGCGTTCCTGCCGTCCCCGACGCCATCGACCTCGACCTCTTTCGCGTCGGTTATGAACTTCGAGACGACCACGGGATGGTTCCTCGAAAGCTGGGTGGCGCCCTTTATGTATCCCTCCAGCTCCTTGCCGTTCCGCGCGACCTTCATCGCGGAGCCCGAAAGCACGTAGGAAGGCCTTATGATGACGGGGTATCCTATCCTTTTCGCGAACTCCCTGACGCCCCTCATCGTGGCGAACGAGTCCCATTCCGGCTGCGCTATGCCCAGTCTGTCGAGCATCGAGGAGAACTTGTCCCTGTCCTCGGCGGAATCTATGTCCCTGCCGAAAGTGCCGAACAATATTACGCCCCTCTTGCTCAGCGGATACGCGAGGTTGTTGGAGGTCTGGCCGCCTACGGAGACCACGGCTCCCAGCGGCTTCTCCTTGTCCACGATGTCCATTATCCTCTCGAGCGTCAGCTCCTCGAAGTACAGCTTGTCCGACATGTCGTAATCCGTGGAAACCGTCTCCGGGTTGCAGTTCGCCACTATGGTAGTGTAGCCCTTCTCCTTAAGCTCCCAGACGCAGTTCATGGTGCACCAGTCGAACTCGACGCTGGAGCCTATCCTTATGGGGCCGGCGCCTATGACGAGCACCTCGCCCTTCTCGGAGAAGTCTATGTCGTCGGATGAGCCGTTGTACGTCATGTAAAGGTAATTCGTCTTCGCGGGATATTCAGCGGCCAGCGTGTCTATCTGCTTGACCACGGGCAATATCTCATGATACTTCCTGAGCGCCCTTATCCTTTCGGGCGTCACGCCCATGAGGTCTGCTATCTGCCCGTCGGAAAATCCGAGCTTCTTCGCCTTCTCGAGCGTAGTCCTGAATTGCGGGTCGGAGAACACTGCCTCCCTGAGCATCCCGTGCATGTCCGTGATGTTCTTTATCTTGTGCAGAAACCAGGGGTCTATGCCGCTTGTCTCATGGATTTCGTCGACTGTCAGGCCGGCCTTCAGCGCATCTGCGACGGCGAAAAGGCGCCGGTCCGTCGGCTTCTTCAGCTCCTCCCTGATGTCGGCAAGGCTGTCATAAACGGGCTTTTCCTCCACGAGCTCCCTGCCTATCTCGAGCATCCTCACGGCCTTCTGGATGACCTCCTCGAACGTTCTGCCTATGGCCATCACTTCTCCGATGGCCTTCATCTGCGACCCGAGGCCCGGGTCGACGCCCTCGAACTTCCTGGCCTCCCAGCGCGGCACCTTGACGACCAGGTAATCCAGCGCGGGCTCGAAGCACGTCGACGTGACCTGGGTTATCTTGTTCGAAAGCTGCGGCAGCGCGTACCCGAGCGCCAGCTTGGCGGCCACGTAGGCGAGGGGATAGCCGGTCGCCTTGGAAGCGAGCGCGGACGAGCGCGACAGGCGGGCGTTTATCTCTATGACCACGCACTCCATCTTCGCGGGGTTGAGTGCGAACTGGATGTTGCACTCGCCCACTATGCCAAGGGACCTGACCACGTTTATGGATATCTCCCTCAGCCAGTGGTACTCGGTGTCGGTGAGCGTCTGGCTGGGTGCCACCACTATGCTGTCGCCCGTGTGCACGCCCATGGGGTCGAAGTTCTCCATGCAGCAGACGGTTATGCAGTTGTCCCTGCCGTCGCGCATCACCTCGTACTCTACCTCCTTCCAGTGGTGCAGGTATTTCTCTATGAGCACCTGCCCTATCCTCGAATGTTTCAACCCCTTCTTAACGACTTCGTCGAGGCCCTTCTCGTCCCACGCCACCCCGGAGCCCAGGCCGCCGAGTATGTAAGCGGGCCTGGCTATGACAGGGTAACCAATGTCTACTGCGGCCTTCCTCGATTCCCCGGCGCTCGAGCATGACACGCTGGGAGCGACGCCCGCCCCGGCTTCCTGGACGGCCTTCTTGAACTTCTCCCTGTCCTCTGTCCTGACTATGGACTCAACGGGAGTTCCCAGGACCCTCACGCCGTACCTGCGGAGCACGCCTTTTTCATGCAGCTCGACGCCGGCGTTGAGCGCGGTCTGCCCGCCGAAACCCAGGAGAATGCCGTCAGGCCTTTCCTTGTTTATTATCTTCTCTATGAAATCAGCGGTTATGGGCTCCAGGTAGACCTTGTCCGCGAGGTCGTGTGATGTCTGTATGGTTGCCACGTTGGGATTGACAAGGACGGTCTCTATACCCTCCTCGCGCAGTGCCTTGAGCGCCTGGGAGCCGCTGTAGTCGAACTCCGCGGCCTGGCCTATGCGTATGCCGCCCGAGCCTATTATCATCACTTTCTTTATGCTATTGTCCCTTGCCATTCTCCATCATCCTTACGAACTTGTCGAAGAGGAATCCCGTGTCCACGGGCCCGGGGCGCGCCTCCGGGTGGAACTGGACCCCGAAAGCGGGCAGCTTCCTGTGCTCTATCCCCTCCACCGTGCCGTCGTTGACGTTGACGAAGCTTATGTCAATGTCGTTGTCCCTGACGGAGTCTGGGTCTATGCTGTATCCGTGGTTCTGACTGGTTATGTAGCACCTTCCCGTGCTTTTGTCCATGGCCGGGTGGTTCTGTCCCCTGTGGCCGAACTTCAGCTTGTACGTGTCGCATCCCAGCGCGAGCCCGAGAATCTGGTTCCCGAGGCAGATGCCCATCACGGGGATTTTATACTCCAGAAGGCTCCTGACAGCCTCTGTCACATACGGGACCCTTTTCGGGTCTCCCGGGCCATTCGAGATGAATACGCCGTCCGGCTTCATGGAAATGATCCTGTCGGCGCCGTAATTCGCGGGCACCCTCGTCACGCCGATCCCCCTTTTCAGCAGCGACCTGACTATGCCCATCTTCATTCCGCAGTCTATCAGCACCACTTTCTTCCCGTTCCCGGGATGGACCACCGGCCTGCCTATCGTAACCTCGCTGATGAGGTCCCTGCAGTTGGGGTCTTCCGCGGTCTTGGCTATTTCAATGAGCCTTCCGGTGTCCACGGGATCCCCGGAAACCTCGAGGGCGCCTATCATGGTGCCTTCCGTCCTGAGGGTCTTCGTCAGCTCCCTCGTGTCTATGCCCTGTATCCCTGGTACGCCCGCGTCCCTGAGCCAGCGGTCCAGGCTCATCTGCGATGTATAGTGAGAAGGAGCGGCGCAGGCCTCATAGACAACATAGCCGGTTATCTTCGGATTTGCGGACTCGAACTCTTCACCGCATATTCCGTAGTTTCCTATGAGCGGATACGTCTGGCATAGAATCTGCCCGTGGTAAGAGGGGTCAGTGACAGACTGTGTGTAGCCCATCATGCCCGTGTTGAAAACAACTTCCCCTGTGACCTTTGCCGCAGCACCGAAACCCCTTCCGTGCCACAGAGAACCGTCCCTTAAGGCAAGCGCGGCGTAGAGAATTCCGTTGTTTTTAAAGCTTTTGCGGTTAATTTGAGACCCTGCACTATTTAAGTGAACTTGGATATTTAAACATTAATTTATTCCCGTGCACAGACGGGTTCTATTTAAGTGAAAACGGCTAAAAATCATATGATGATAAAGGACGCCATGGGAAAGTGGCTCGAGCCCGAGCGGAGGATATGGCTGGTCTTCGCGGCAGTCTTCCTGCTCACGCAGGCCATCAGCATAGAGGCCGCTTTCACCGATTACAGCGGCTGGGAGCCCTTCGGCTTCCCTATAACCTACTACAGCCACAGCGCCGACCACGGGTACTCGTACTTCAACGCGGTCGCGCTGCTCGTGGACATGGCCATCATGTTCATAGTGGCCAGGGTCATTCTCTATGGCTACGGACAGATGACGAAATACAGGATAATAAAGTGAACTACGGTTGCATTCCTTTATGTATCCGGAAAGCAATTCTGCTCATTTTTAAAACTTTGCCCCATTTTATACAATTAAAGTGAATGTTATGGGAGAAGCGGCAGTTGATGTTGCAAGACCATCCGGAGAAAACGTCGGTTTCATAAGGAACTACAAGCTTGAAGGATACGTGAAGCCCGACGCCAATCCCATTCCTGACCTTGTCCTCGAGACGCCCGAAGAATTCGAGAAGCTTATAGATATGGGAAACGAAAGCCTGAGTAGAATAAAATCGGAACTGAATGCTTTAAAGAAAAGCAAGAAACATCTACTCCCTGTTGAGGAGAGCGTCTACAGGTCCCACCTCCAGAGTCTGTATTCGGAGATGGACACCCTCAATGCCAAAATCAATGATTACAGTAAATCCATAAAGGACATTTCCTCCAGGAACAAAGCAAAGGAGAATGAGCACAAGATTAACGTCAGGATAATCAACGATGTTAACCGCATAAAGCAGTTCTATCCCGAGATAGACCTTTCCTTCCTCAGCGATTACAAAAGAAAGCATTCAATCATATTGCATACGTCGGGTAAGGTGGTTTCCCCGGTTTCCGGCAGAACTGCAGAGGAAGTATACGAAAAAAACATGCAAATTGAAATCCCCTTTTTCTGGGCATATCCTGTCGGGAAAAACAAGCAATTCTCCCTTTTGTACGAGGGCAGAGTCACCCGTACTCCTGAGTTTATTCCGAAAACATCAATAAAAAGATATCTCACCATGAAGGAGGCGTCTTCCCTTGAAGAGATGCTTATTGGCAACATGCTTGATAAAATAGAAAAAAGACTTAACAATGTAGAGTGTAAATTGCATGTCGGTAACGGTATATTTAGTAGTAAAGAGTGCTATTTAGACAACATAAAAATGACATTCTCGGTCCCCATGTATAACCTAGGCTACCTTCCTTCGGAAGTGAAATCGAAGGTAAAAGAGGCGGAAAAAATGTTCGGAAGGGAAACATACGTGATTTGCGAAATGCCAAAGCCAGTTGTCAGGATGGATACCACCGGGGAAATAGACCCAGACCCTCTCTTCTTAGGGGTCAGTAAATATCCAGCCGCAGGACTCCTGAAGGGGTTCTACATAACCGATTGCATGTGCACACCTCCGGAGCAATTCATCAAAGGGGCTTATATTCAGGGGAAGCCGGCACAAAACTGATTTTCTCATTCCTACAGGTGAAGATAATCAAGTGAATTCAGAAGTAGATGTCCCTTTCTCCGTCCTCGATCCTCTTCAGGCGGGCCTTTGTTTCCTTTCTTGTCGCCTCTCTTTCTATCTTCTTCAGGTACTTCCTGATTATCCTTTCCCCCAGCTTCTTCACCTTAGGCGAAGCGTAGTCCTCGAGGTACTCCTTGAATGTCAGGATTGCGTTGGGCCTGCAGAGGTTGTGTATGTCACCGGGCTTTGCGAGGTCCATGAACGTCTTCCCTGTCCTTCCCTTCCTGTAGCACGCGGTGCAGAAGCTCGGGAGCAGGCCCTGCTCCAGTATGCCCATGAGGACCTCGTCAAGCGTCCTGTGGTCCGCGAGCGAGAACTGCGAGAGCTCCCCTTCCATGCCGTAGCCGCCGGGGGACGTCCTCGATGCGGCCGAGGTCTGGGATATGCCTATCTCGAATGCCTTCCTTCGTATTTCCGGACGTTCCCTCGTGGATATTATCATCCCCGTGTATGGCACCGACATGCGGAGTATCGCTATGATTTTCAGGAGCTCGTTCTCCGAAACCTCGTAAGGAGCCCTGTCCCATTCGACCGTGTCGGCAGGCTGGAAGCGCGGAACCGAAAACGTGTGCGGGCCGATCCCGTATTTCCCGTCCAGGTACTGCGCGTGCGACACGAGCGCCAGCGCGTCGAATCTGTAGTCGTACAGGCCGAAAAGCACGCCGAGACCGACGTCGTCTATCCCGGCCTCGAACGCCCTGTCATGTGCAAATAATTGCCTCTCGTAGTCCGCTTTGGGACCGTTGTGCATCTTCTCGTAGGTTTCCCTGTGGTAGGTCTCCTGGAACAGCTGGTAGGTTCCTATTCCGACCTCCTTCAGCTTCCTGTAGTCCTCGACTCCGGTCGCCCCGATGTTCACGTTCACGCGCCTTATCTCCCCCTTTCCGGACTTTGTGCCGTATATGGTCCTTATCGATTCGACTATGTACTCGATGCCGTTCTTCTCCGGATGCTCCCCGAACTCCACGAGGAGCCTCTTGTGGCCCATGTCCTCCAGTATCCTCACCTGCTGCCTTATCTCGCCCGTGGTGAGACTCTTCCTCTCCGCGGGATTGCTCCTCCGGAAACCGCAGTAGGCGCAGTCGTTGACGCAGTGGCTTGAGACGTAAAGAGGCGCGAACAGGACCAGGCGCTCCCCGTATATCTTTGCGGCAGTCTCCATCATCTTTCCTATGAGCCCGGGATGGTCCGTGTTCAGCAGGTAGCCGGCTTCCTCGAGCGTCAGCCCCTTCATCTTCAGCGCCTTGTTGAGTATCTCCTGTACCTTTCCCGGCGGGCGCGACTTCGTCCTCTCCAGAATCCTTTCAATTTCCCTCTCGTCAACCACGTCTTGAACCTTCATAATCATATCCCCAGATCTGTAGGCGCCCTCCCGAGCGCGTATAACAGTTCGATTGTATCATTTATATTCCTTTCCACGGTCATGTCGTTCCCCGCCTTGTCGTCATATATCTTGTAGAGTTCCCTGTATCCGGCGGGCGTGACGTTTATCATGAGGGAGTTGCCGCCGGCAAGAAGACCCAGCCTTTTGGCGTCCCTGTCCGCGGTCTCAAGCGCCGTCGTCACGAGTATCTTCGACTTCCTGTCCACAAATCTGGAAAGCGCCGTGGCCTTGAGGGTCCTGCTTACGTCGGGCTTCGGCTCCTTCTCGAGCGGCGTGCCCTCCGTCGGTATGAAAGGCCCGAAGGAGTACATGTCTGGGCCCAGCTCCCTTGTCAGAAGTATATTGTTCAGCAGGTCGTCGTCCGTCTCGCCTGGAAGCCCCACGAGGAAGCCGGTCGCCACCACGTATCCCAGCTCCTTCAGGTACCTGATGAGGCCGAGCCTGTCGTCAAGGTTGGTCCACGGCCTCAGCTTTTCGAAAGTCTCCCTGTTGGACGTCTCGAACCTGAGTAGCGCCGCCCTTGCGCCCGCGTCGTAAAGCCTCTTGTAGGTATCCTTGGACCTCATGCCTATGCTTAGGAATATCAGCACGTCGAGCTTCCTTACTTCCCTCACTATCCTCTCGAGCTTCGCGTCGTCGTACCACAAATCATCCCCGGACTGCAGCACCAGCGCCCTGAATCCGAACTCCTTCGCCGCGTGTCTGGCTGTCTCCACGATTTCCCCGACGGACATCCTGTATCTCTTCACTGGGCTGCTTTGCCTTATGCCGCAGTAGAAACAGTCGCTGCCGCAGTGGTTCGAGAACTCTATTATGCCGTGGACGCAGCAGGCGTTGTCATGGTCTTTTTGCCTTATATTGTTGGCAGTCTCCATCATGAGCCTGATCTCCTCCTTGTCATCGCTTTTCAGCATCCTCAGGAGGTCTTGCCTGGGGAGTTCCCTGCCGAGATTGACCTTCTGCAGGAGCTCCAGGAAATTGCCGGAAACGCTTCCCGCGCTGACGTGCGCCATCCCCCTGTCTATGTCCTTCAGCTCGAAGAACCTCTCCTTCCACGCCTCCAGTATCTCGAGCGCCTCCCTCTCGGGTATCACGTTTATGAGCACCCCGCCCTGCGCGTAGACGTAGTCCCCGACCTTCACCTTGGAGAAGTCGCGCAGCACGTTCCTCTTCTCGCCGAAGTAGTCCACTATGGCGATGTTCTTCTTCAGTTCCGTGACCCTTCCAGGAATAGCGTAGCACATGGTAAAAGAATGTGGAGAGCTATTTAAAAGGTCGAGTATTCCGTTCTATTTAAAAATTTTATCATCCTTATTATGCATATGAGATATGGGACTAAGTTTCTGGTTACGCTAGTATGCATTCTGACTGCTATCAGTTCGTGCATGAGGGACTATGATGCCGACATCTCCCAGGAACCAACTGCCAAGTATCCCGCCAAGGGGAACGATACGCTGTTCCAGTCGTACATTAGTGAGCCGAATGTGCTCGCCTTCAAGGATGCCGTGCTTTTCCTGAGGGAATACCACGGCATAGCCAGGGTCGACAACAAGATAATCCGTTACACTGCCGAACCGATAGTCCCGGAGGAGGCAGATATCGCCGTCGCCATGAAGGTAGACCTCACCGAATGCAGCGAGAAAGGGATCGACTCCGTGAGCATAACCGACGAGGGGCTGCGTGAGAGATACATAAACAAGATAGACTCGATGATTACCGCTCCGGGGAATTAGCTCGACGTTCCCTTTTCACTTCTTTAGAATCTTGCCCCTGCGCTTGACTACCTTTATCCTCTTTATGATGGACGGGTCCTTCCTGCCCACGTCCAGCACGGTGAGCGTGAAATTCTTCAGCTTGACCTGGCCGCCCTTCTTCGGCTTGCCTTCGAACCTGGCCGAGACGAGGTCGGAGATGGTGGCGAAATTGCCCCTCAGTGGGATTCCTATCTTCTCCTGGAGCTCCTTCACGAGCATGTCGCCCCTCACAACCGCGGTCTTCCTGTCTATGTGCTGGAGGCGCACCCTCTTCCTGTCGGACTCGTCGTATATCTCTCCCACTATCTCCTCGAGGAGATCCTCCATGGTCACTATGCCCTTTATGTTCTTCTTCGCGTCCCTGACGACCGCCAGGTGCGTGCTGTGCATCTTCATCTTGTCGAAAACGTCGTCGAGCATGTCGTTCTCCTTGACGTATATCACTGGATCGATCATGTCGTCTACGGGAGCGTCGAGCTTCTTGCTTTTTATGTAGGGCAGCATGCCCCTGAGGTTGACGACGCCGGTTATCCTCTTTTCCTTCCTGTCGTACACGGGTATCCTGCTGTACTTGGTCTCGAGCATCATGGTTATGACGTCCATCAGGGTTTTGCCCGATTTTACCATGACGACGCTCTTGATAGGCCTGTAGGCTTCCTTCACGGTGCTGTCGGCGAAGTCTATGACGTTCTGCATCATCTCCTCCTCGTCCCTCTCTATCACGCCAGCCTCCGCGCTCAGCGACAGCGCAGCCATGAGCTCCTCCTCGGTTATGTCGTCCCGCTTCCTCTTCATGCCGCCCGCCCTGAGTATGCCCCTGCTTATGGACTCGATGACGATTGTCACGGGATACATGACGTATGTCAGTATGTAGATGGGCCTTGCCACGAGAAGCGACATGCGCTCGGCGTTCTGGTGGAAGAACGACTTCGGCGTTATCTCACCGAAGACCAAGATAAGGAACGTCATTATGCCCGTGGCCATGCCTATCCCGCTCGAGCCGAACATGTCCGTGAATAACATGGTGGCGAGCGCGGCGGCCCCTATGTTGACGACGTTGTTCCCTATCAGGATCGTAACGAGCATCCTGTGCGGGTTGCCCTTCAGCTTCTTCAGCGTCCTGGCGCCGCCCTTTCTTTCCCTGATGAGCTTTCGGAGCTTGATGTTGCTGAGCGAGAACAGGGCTATCTCGGAGCCCGAGAAGAGCGCGGAAAGCGCTATGAGTATTGCCAGCAACAGTATCTCCATCATCACGTTTATCAACTATGAATATTTTTATGATAATTATTAATTAGCTTTTCTTGAGATAGCCCGCGATTCTCTTCAGGCCCTCCTCTATCTTATCCGCGTCGAGGGCGTAGGAGAGCCTCACCCTCTTCGGCGCACCGAACCACTCGCCGAGGTAGGTTATGACATTGTGCTTCCTGTACATGTCCCACACGAAAGCGCGGGGGTTCTTCACCTTCGGGAGGACGTAGAAGGCGCCTTCGGGCTTCCACAGCTCAAGCCCGATACCCGTCAGACCTTCGTATATGAGGTCCCTCCTCTGCTTCCATATCCGGAGCTGCCCTTCTATGAAGCTCTTGGGAGTCCTTGTCGCCTCGTATGCCATGGACTGGCCGATTATGCTCGTGTTCATGGAGGTGTGCGTCTTCATCTCGATGATATCGTTCACCAGTCCCCGGTCGCTCGACCAGAGGTAGCCTATCCTCAGCCCGCACATGGAATAGGTCTTCGAGAAGGAGTTTATCGTGACGACGTGGGGACCCTTTATTATGTAGTTCTCTCGCACGTAGATGAGGTCCTTGTAGACCTCGTCGGAGAGGACGTAAACCCCGAGGTCTTCCGTGAGCTTTTCCAGCCTCTTCAGCGTATTTACGGACTCGACCCTTCCCGTGGGGTTCGAGGGGGAGTTTACTATGACGGCTGCACAGCCCTTTACCTTCTCTTCGAAGTCGCCGAAATCCAGCTTCCCCTCCACTAGGTCCGTGTACACCGGCTCCATCCCGGCGTATTCCACCAGAGGTGGATAAGAGTAGTAGTAGGGCCTCGGGAGGAGCACCTTCTTCCTGCCTGGGCCCCCCTTCCTCCCTATCGCCCTCAGGGCAAGGTCGAGAGCCTCTGAAGCGCCGTTCGTTATCACGAAGTTCCCGGCCGTGGAACGCGGATACTGGGTGGAAAGGGCATTTCTGAGGTTGAGCTCACCCTGTACTAGGCCGTACCTGAACTCGGTGCACAGGTGAAGCTTCTCGTAAGCCTCTTTCGGCGGCGGGAGGTCGGGCTGCCCCGAGCCGAACGATATGAAATTGCCTCCATGTACCCCTATGAACACGCTCGGCGACGTCAGACCCCCTTTCATTCCACAGAACCCGTCTTATTTAATTTTGGCTCATGAAGGCGCCGTTTTGAGGCACGCGCCCTCAACGCAGCCGTATGCGCACTTGTACAGCTTGGACTTTATGTTGTTTCCCTCGCAGTAGTATTCCCTCACGGAGCCCGCTTCAACGCCTTCGGTGCCGCAGTAGTCCGTGTGCGTTGCAGTAACGACCCCCTTGTCAAGCCTTTCCACGGTCCCCTGTATATAGTAGTTTATCCCTTCGTTATGGCTGTCGTCCGTGTCCGTGCAATCGTAGAGGAGCACGCATGCGCCCTCTATGCACTTGTAACCGCCCGGGCACGGGACGGTCTTCGCCTTTATCTCGCCGCCCTCGCAGTACTTCTCCGTCAGCGTCCCGTCATCGTTGCAGTGGTCCTCCAGCCTCTGCTCGCCGGCCTCAGCTACGCCTGCTTTGTAGACGTTGTAACCTTCGTCGGATTCGTAGCATGTTTCCTCGCAGTAGGAGTCGTCGACGACCTGTTTTCCTCCACCGACGAATGCTTCGGGAACGGCGCATTCTTCAGCGGTTGTCCACTCATATGTCTCGCAGCATTTAACCATCTCCGCTCCGTAGCCAAATGACTCGCAGCATATCAGCTCCCCTTCCGCTTCATCGCCTTCCTCTATGCAGGTAGCGTTCTCGCAGCCATGCTCGCAGTACTGGAGCTTCTCCACAAGGTTCCCTTCGTCATCGAAGAGGTAGACATGGCCCTCGTGGCATTTCTTCACGAGCTCGCCGTCAGCGGGTTTTCCGGCACCGGTTTCTTCTCCGGAATCCACGCACGCGCCGTTCTCGCAGCCGTAATCGCAGTACTGGACTTTCTCCACCTTGTTGCCGCAGGCGTCGAACTTGTAGACATGTCCCTCATAGCATTTCTGCTGATAGGATTCCCTGCACTTCTCCTCGTACTGGTTCTTCTCACCCTTCTCGAACTCGTCCTTGTCGTAGCTCTCTATCTTCTCCCCGGACGTGCCCTTCTTTATTGCGCACTCGACCAGCTGCCTGCTCCAGTCGATCCACGCCGTGATGGACAGCCCGCTCTCCTCGTCGGTTATCGTGACCCTGTAATAGTCCTTGGGCGTCACGGCGTCCTTCTCGCAGTCGGCCTTTATCTGGTCTATTATCTGCGCAGCCTCCTCCTCGCTGTAGAACGTGGCCTTTATCTGGGCGTTAGGATAATCCTTAAGGAAATTCTGCACGACGGGGCTCGAGGCTATGATGGCCTCAGGGCTCACCGCGAGGCAACCGGATACGGTCAGGACGGCTACGATTACGGCAAGCGGAAAAACATGCTTCATCTATACTAATTGGCCGTCCGCGTATAAAAGTTTTTTTGACCTGTGATTAGCTTTTATTATATTCACTCCAACTTTATAGATTATGTCTCCGAAAGAAAAGCGGAAGGGTATCCACCTCGGCATAATACCCGACGGCAGCAGGCGCTGGGCCAGGCAGAACAATGTGAAGAAAGGGGACTGGTCCCAGTCCGGCAGGACCACGGATGAGATAGTGAGGCACGTTTTTCTCAGGCGTTCGGAGGTCGACGAGCTCTCGATATGGGCGATGTCGACAGAGAACGTGGACAGGGACGACTATTCGAGGAACCTCGTCTACAGCCTGCTCGAGGGCAAGTTCATGGACCTGCTAAAGAGCCCGGTACTCAAAGACAGAGGCATCAGGGTCAACGTGGTTGGTTCAAGACTGGGAGATGTACCGAAAGGTGTGAGGGACCTTGCCGAGAAGGTCATCTCAGAAACCAAGAGCAACAGGGGGGACAGGACACTCAACATATGCATAGGTTACGGCGGGAAGCAGGAGATACTTGATGCCGCCATGGCATCCTCCAGGTGGCTCAGGAAGAACCCGACCATAGCGAAGATACACGAGAACGTCTTCGAGAAGTTCCTCATGATTCCGAGGCCGCTGGACGTGGTCATAAGGACAGGCGGCGAGAAGAGGCTTTCGGGCTTCATGCTTTACCAGATAGAGTACGCGGAGCTGTTTTTCACGGACACGCTGTGGCCGGCATTCACGACGAGGGAGCTTGACCGCATGCTCGACGAGTTCAGCATAAGGAAGAGGCGCTTCGGGAAATGATCAGCCAGCTTCCCTTCTTTGGAACCTGATCAGGCCGAGTATGAGCAGCACGAGGGCAAATATCGTCCACAGGAGCATGGACTGCAGCGGCGTCGTGTAGTCTTTCGCGGGAAGGGCAGGGGGGAACGCCCCTATGTCCATGTCGAAAAGCTTCCCCACGTCGGCGGCGTCATACGTCCCGGTGAACATGCCCATGATACCCTGGTATATGGGAGCCATCCTGTATCCCGAGGAATTCAGGAAGAACAGGTACGTGTTCCCGAGGTGGTAGTTTATGTCCATGTAGTTTATCGAATAGTCCAGATACAGCGTCCCCAGCCACCCCCTGATTATCATCATTCCGAAGAAGATCAGTATCGTTATGCCGACTATGATCATCACAGTCTTGGTGACGCTCTTGAACAGCGATGACAGCGCCGTCGCCATCACGCCGAAGACGAAGGATATGAACACAGAATAGAGGAACAGCGGTATGATCAGGCTCATGATGTTGTCGAAGATGTAGACGTCTATTCCCATGGAGGTTGATATTATGAGCGCCGAGAGCAGCAGCGCGGTCAGGGAAAGCAGGGCGGAGTTTATCATGAACGCCAGGAACTTGCCCAGGACTATCTCGTAGCGCCTTATGGGCTTGCTGACGAGCAGCAGGAGCGTCCCTTCCTGGTCCTCCTTCGCTATGAAGCCGCCGCACGTAAGCCCGGCCAGGAGCACGATCGGTATGCCCACCATCCACATGAACGAAAGTATTATGAAGAATCCCACGACCATCTGGTCCTGCATGGCCAGCGGCATCTGAGCGATCTGGGACTCGGAGCTGAAAGCCCCCGAGGCGACCAGTGGGACTATAACGATTCCTATAAGAAAGAGAAGTGTTTTCCTGACGCTGAAGAGGTCCTTGAGCGTCTTGAGCATTATTGCGTGCATCCTCATTTCTTTTCCTCCTTCTTATGCAATATCGGCAGGCTGAAATGGAAACGTCCCTTGACCTTCTCCATTTTCTGGTCGCTTTCGCCCACGAGCTTCATGAACACCTGCTCCAGGTCGCTGGTGGCCATCCCGAACGCGTCAAGGGCGGCGTTGTTGGACGCGACGACCTTTGCGACGCCGCGCTTGAAATCGCCCTCGTCGCCCGATGATATTATGTGCATGGTGCCGCCTTCGTCCTTCCACACCTTGTGGACGAATTTCCTGCCGCGCAGGCTGCCCATCACCTTCTCAATGTCCGATGTCTTCAGCAGGTACTCGTTCCCGGCGAACTTGGTCTCAAGGTCCTTCACGCCGCTCTCGGTGATGACCTTCCCGTGGCTTATTATCGTGACATCATCTACCATCTTCTCCAGCTCGGAGAGGATGTGGCTGGATATGAACACGGTCATCTTTTTCTCCCTGCACAGCTCCCTGAGCTTCTTTATTATGCTCAGTCTCCCGGCCGGGTCCAGGTTCGCCGTCGGCTCGTCCAGTATGAGCAGCTCGGGCTCGTGTATCATGGACTGCGCCAGGCTCATCTTCTGCCTCATGCCCGCGCTGAAGCCTCCCACCTTCTTGCCTGAGAATTCCGAAAGGTCCAGCCATTTCAGCAGCTCGGACGCCCTCTCGCCCGCCCTGCGGCCGCCGAGCCCGCTCACCCTGCCTATGTACACGAGGTAGTCACGGGCGTTCATGTTCTCGTAGAAGTGCGGATGCTCCGCGGAGAATCCCAGGAGCTTCCTCGCCTCTATCGAGCCTATGGGATGGCCCTTTATCGTGCCGCCTCCGTCCGAGGGATGGAGGGCGCCTATCAGCATCTTCATGGTCGTGCTCTTCCCGGCGCCGTTCGGGCCTATGAAACCGTGGATAGTCCCGGTCTTCACCTTTATGCTTATGCCGTTGACTGCTATGAGGTCCCCGAACCTCTTCGTCAGGTTGGCCGTCTCGATCATGTATTCTGTCATCCTCTTACCCCCATGGCAACTGAAATAATCTTGGGAGAGAGCAGCAGCCCAAGGAGAATTATCACAGCGATGCCGGCAAAAAACATGCCTGCAGAGCTCTTCTCGACCGTGACATCGACGCTGTCGTAAACGCCCTTCCCGTACCTGTCGAAGGAGTAGACGGTTATCATGTGGTCGCCGGACGCTATCTCGAAGCTGGCTTCGGCGTCGCCCGTCATCACCGTTCTCTGGCCGTCCACGAGGACGGTGGTCACGGATTCGGAGGCGCCTGTCCACCCGACCGTCACGGGAGAGCCCACGACGCTTCCCGCGGCAGGCGACGTTATCTTCAGGCTCTTGGTTATGTTGAGGAAGAAGATGTTGCCGGAACCGCCGACGATGCCCACTCTGCTCTCGCCCATGTTGATTATTTCCTTTCCCACCGTGCTGAAGTCTGATATGATATTGCCGTTGACAGGGTCCACGATGAACATCTTCACCTGCTTGTTGCTCTCCTCGCCGGTCGGGGCTATCACGCCGAGCTCCATTCTTCCGTCCCCGTTCACATCGGAAAGCTTTTCGGCCATTATTCCCGGAACCCACCTGCTGTCGCCTCCCCTCGACCTGTCCACGTCCTCGATCACTATGGTCGATATCTCCTCGTTGTTCTTCACGTCATAGAGAATCACCTCCGCCCCGGGCTGCCAGGCCTGGGACCTGACTATTGCCAGGTCCTCGGTTCCGTCGCCGTTGATGTCCCCCGCGGGTGCAGCCGGCGTGACCGTGGCGTATCCGAATATATCCCTGAGCATCCAGGCTTCCTCTATGCCCTTGTAGTTAAGTATGGTGTCCTTTGTCCGGCCGTCCATGACCTGAAGGCTTGGCCCGCCGCCCTCCGTCCACATATTGAATACTATGAAATCACCGAATCCGTTGCCGTTGAAGTCCGCCGCCCCGTACTCAACGCTCGTGCCCGTCCTTGAGGCTTCCATTATCACGTAGCCGTTCCTCCCATCCGCCATTACAAAGACCGGGTTCGAATCCGGCACGTATTTCTGGAAAACTATGTCATCGGCGCCGTTTCCGTTCAGGTCGCCGACCTTGACCACGTTTTCCTTGTCGAACCCGTCCTTGAATTCCGACCTGAACGCCGGCCTGTATTCCAGCCCGCTGGCAGTCACGTTCGAATGAAGGAAAATAAGCTCCTGCCAGGTCAAGGCCACGAGGTCGTCCGTCCCGTCCCTGTTGGCATCGCCTACCACTATGTAACCGGTCCTGTCGTTGTCGGTCCAGCTCGCTGTTACACCGGCAGGCGCCTTTCCCGTGAACGGATTCTCGTAATAATGCTGCATCGTGGTCCTGTTCCAAAGGATTTCCCCGGTGACGCTGTCCTTTATGAACACGTCGCTCCAGCATCCTATCACCAGGTCTGGCACCCCGTCCCCGCTCCGGTCTCCCGTCACGTCAATGGATTCTATCAGCTTCCGTATCCTGAACTGGTCCTTCCTCTCCAGTATCTGGGCCTTCCTTTTCTCCACCTCTTCATAGAAATTCTGCTTCTGGGACCACGTGAATTCCTCGAACTGCTTGGTGGACAGCCTCCACTCGTCAAGCATGTAGTCCTTCGCGGTCTCGTTGAAGAATATGGTGCTCTTCATAATGCTTTCGTACATGCCGTAGTAGTCCTCGTCCACCGCGGGCTCGTCCATGAGCAGCTTCCCGCTCTTCCCGCTGAATATCATCACCCTTGACTTTTCGCCGTACATGTCGCCCTTGTCCCAGTCCGCATAGTAGTTGATGTATCCGGCGATGTCGGACTTCCCGTCACTGTTGAGGTCCGGGACCACCTTCAGGCCCGCGATCCCGCCGGTTCCCATGAACACCTCGGACGGCATCTCGTACTTCCACGCGATTTCATTCGTGGCGCCGTCCACAACGAACATCATCCTCGTCTTCCCTTCGTCGAAAGGGTTTTCGGTGTCGGCGCCGTCCCTGGACTTGACGAGCATGTCCGCGGCCGAATCGCCCGTGAAGTCCCCTTTCTTAACGATGACGTCGGTTGTCCTCGGATACCTCCATACTATCCCGTCGGGGTACTCAGCGAGCACGACGTCGTCGTAGTTGGAAACGAAAATGAACCTGTCTTTGTCCCATGATTTTATCAGGTACGTTGAAGGCACGGGCCTCGAGGAGGTGGAGTTTATGCTGAGCGTCTCGTAGGTGGTCCCGTCGCCGGGGTCTATGAGCCTTATCTTGTCCTTGTTCCCGCTCTTTCCGGCAGGAAGGGCTATGTACTGCCCCTCGAGTTCGACCGTCTCTGGCCTGTTCGTATAGCTCAGTTCGGCATTCTCGTTCTCCCACTTCGCCTCGCCCGTATCCGAGTTTATGAGGTAAAGGCCCTCGACGCCCTTGTATTCCTTTCCCCTTCTTATCCCGGTGAATGACGATGCGAGTATGTCTCTGTCGCCGTCCCCCGTGACATCGTCCACCGCGGTTATGCGCAGGTTGAAGAAGTTATAGCCTGCGCTTGACGTCGGCACGGGGTAGTCGCCATAGTACTGGTAGAGCAGCGAATCAACATAATCTATGACCTCTTTCTCCCATACGATATCGCCGGTTTTCACGTCGATGAGGTAGACGTTGCCGTCTTCGGCGCTCACGGCGGCATGGGTCCTACCGTTCACTTCAATCGGGACTATGTCCCATACGGACCTTTTCACGGCCCCGAGCTCGGAGTTTGTGCTGGGGTTCACTACTGTGTACTCGTCTGAAACAAGCGTCCTCCACAGCACCCTTCCGGAATCCCCCTCA
>CAZSYZ010000006.1:24238-28365 GCA_964611445.1 uncultured archaeon
GCAGGAACACGTAGCCGTTCTGGTCGCCGGCTATCACGCCGCCTTCCGCGGTGTCCAGGTCCCAGACATTGTCTGTGTCCTGGTAGTGCCATATCTCTCCGCCTGTCTTCCCGCTGAGCGCATAAACCGCGTAGCCAGCGCTTATGACAAGGTCGCTCACCCCGTCGCCGTCTATGTCCCCGGACCGGATCATGTCGAAGACGCCGGTCTGCTTCATGGTCCAGAGTATGTACGTGTCAAAGACCTCCGTCCTGGGCGAGAAGTCCCACAGCTTCTCTCCCGATGCCGTGTCGTAGCACTGCACGTTGGGGAAATACATGTCGCCCGTGCTTACGACGACCTCCCTCACCCCGTTGCCGTTTATGTCATCCAGGGGGACTACGTTCGTTACGGAAGATGACGTCTGTATGAACGCGCCCAGGCTCCCGTCGGAATCAAGCATGTAGAGGCCGGTCGAGGTCCCTATGAATATGCTTTTCCCACCGCCTGCCAGGTCGCCGTACACGACCTCCTTCGTGGTAACCGCGCCCGATATGCCGCTCTGTATCATGGTCATCGATTCGGCGGAGACTAACGATGGGAGTGAAAGCATTAGGAAAAGAAGGGCGAAAACGGCGCCTGTCCTGGGCATATAATAAACTCTTTGCAGTTCCCGCTTATATTAGAGGCGGGCGGCCTGCAGGAACAGCGCCAGGACCCTGAATATGAAAAGAAGCGCTATCACGAACATCACCAGTATGACCGATGACGCGACTATCTTGACGTTCTTCCCGCCCTTTAGCTTCCTCTGTGTCCACATGAGCCAGTAGACTATGCTCATGGTCAGCGTTATGGTCCAGGTCACGAGCGTGTACAATATCGAGAGAAGCATGTCGCCTGAAAGGTACATGGAAAGGTTGAACACGGCGAGCGCGGCGAGGAAGTTGAACCACCAGCAGTAGACTATCGTCTTGATGGCGAACCTCTTTTCAAGCTCCCTGTAGTATTCGCGCCTGAAATATCTTCCGAGTCCTCCGTCCATAATAATATTTGTTTTTTCTCTTATTAATTTAGCAGAACCTCTTCCTGAAGCCTATCAGCCTGACCGGGCTCCTGCACTTGCTCACGGTCACCGTGTCTCCTTTCCCGAGCCTCATAAGGTCCTCCTCGCTGCCGTCTATGCTCGCCTCGCCCTCGGCGCTCATGCACTCTATCTTCACGGTGCCGTTCCTTATCAGCATCCCGCGCTTCTTCAGCCTCCCGCTGTAGGGAGCGAGCGCCGTTATCCCCATGACGTCCCTGTCGTATCCGATCTTCCTGGCCCCGGCCGAATGGGCGAACGCTGTCGAGCCCGTCGGCGTGTATATTATTATCCCGGAGTTGGTCTCGCTGCTTTTCTTCCCCCCGGCCTCGAGCACGGTCTTCAGCGCCCTCCGGACGTATATGGGGCTGACGAGAACTTCATTCAGCGCGGCCGCATCCATGCTCTTCCCGTTGACGGCGGTCTCGAGCCTGACGAGCCTGTAGACGTGATAGTCCTTGCCTTCCCTGCCTTTCATGAGCCTGAGAATCTTCTTCCCGAAGTCGTCGGCGCACGCCATCATGTAATGGCCCACGCTGTGGCCGGGGTTCACGCCCAGGATCGGGCATTTCAGCCGGGAATTATACCTCAGGAGCGTCCCGTCACCGCCTATTATTATGGCGAAGTCGGCATCTTCCGCGATGTCCCCAGTCCATTCGGCGCCGTTCTCCTCTATGAACGACCTGACCTTCCCTGCGAGTTCGCCGTGATGCCCTTCCTTTTTCTTTACGATGAATTTCATAAGAATACCTTCATGGAATCATTTAAAAGGGTTCACGAGATTTCTATGTGATCGCCCCTGTTCGTGAGCGTGTTTACAGAGATTTTCTTGAGGGTCCCCGTGACGTTCTGCGTTATTATGGGCCTCATGTAGCGCTCGCCGCCGGCGGTCAGCATGACGAGGTTGGACGTCACATCGATGTCGTAGGTCATACTGTATACGAGTGACGGCAATGTCAGGTTTGAGCTGAATCCCTCCCCCTCGACCCAGACCGTGTTTATCTTCTCGGTGACCGTGGTCATGAGTTCATCTATCTCCAGGTTCTTCATGTAGATGTCAAGCTCGCCGCTCTTCACAGCGGACACCCATACGCCCATAAGGAGGGCTGCGATGAAGACCCCGAACACGAACAGGAACTCGAAGGCGCTCTGCCCCTTAAGCCTTCCGGATGTCGACTTCGAAGTTCGCATTTTCGACCGCCCTTACCTCCATCCAGTACGTGCCTCTCCTGGTCGGTATGGTACCGTTAAGCCTCGCTCTTGAGATTGAGAAAACGCCCGTGTTCCCGCCGGTGTAGGCGACCCTCAGCATTATGGTCTGGTTCGTTATGTTCGCTTCCTGGACGCCCTCCGGAATGAAGACTGTCACCCTGACCTTAGCCGGGGCTCCCTGGGAATATACGAGATCCGCGGCAGATGCCAGGGTCTCGGTCGCGCTCTTCGCGTACGAGAGCTTCAGCTCGTCGGACGCCTCGTTTTTGACGGTCATCGAATACGTCCATAAAGGCACGAGAAAAGACAGTGCGATCATCACGACGAGCATGTATTCGAAGGCCGCCTGCGCTTTCATGTATATATTTATACGGGCGGGAGAATAAAAACGGTTTTTATATGATGTCATCCCAGCTGGTCGTGGTCCTCCGTGATATTCCTCTTATTCAGAAGCTCATTGACGGCGGCAACGGTCTTTTCATATCTCTTTACAAGCCCGTCTTTATCATCTTCTTGACCTGGGGCGGATTATCTCCGATTATCCTGGCAAAGTTACGCGTCCCCGCCTTTTCTATGTGTTCAAGCACAGTATCTAGCTTGTACCCATGGATCCCGCGCCTGCGCAGCACATCGGAGATGGCGTTCTTCTCGCTGTTCGCGATGCTTGTTTCCTTCTCGATGCCTGCGAAATATTTCCCGAGGTCTATTCCCGGTATCTGCACGCTCTCGAGCATGCAACTGAGGCTGACCTCGTAGTTCTTGCTGTTCCTGGGAAGGGTGAACTTTTCGTAGTTCATTGCAGAGTCACCAGAATCAGGATATGTCGGTAAGTTTTAAGAAATCAGCGGTGCACATCCGGAATAAAGGAGATTTCTACAAATCATCGAAAAGGGTCGGCATCGGCTCTTGCACTTTTGTCCTCATGTAATCCCGCACTATTTTCTGTTTTCTGAGGTTACCTCCCGGTGTCGTGTATACATCTTTCTTGAGGTACTTCCTAATCCTTTTTCTCGCATCTGTGAGACTCTCATCCGGCAGCCTGTTCATCTCTTCCCTCGCCATGCCCGCGGCTATGCTCGTTATCTCCCTTTCGTATGGTTCGGCATCTCTGCCCGTATCACGCACGCAACCGTAGAATGTGACCATCAGTTTCTTTACGGCAGGCTTGTCCCATGATCCTATGAGAGCCTGGTTGCAGAAGTTGTTATACGCAGCCTTCACGCTGTCCGCTGCCGTGTAGCCGTCGATTGTCCTCAGTCTTTCCAGCGAACCTCTCAGTTTATCGTCAATCCCGATTCCGCTGCTTTCTGCGCTCGATATAAGATAATCGGCGTCAAGCGCGTAAATCTTCATCATTTTCATGTTCCCGCTTCCTTAGGATTTATAGTCTCAGTACCGCTCTCAAGAGACATGAAAGGCATACTTCCCGCACCCGCCTGTCTTCTGGCTTCCGTCTGAAGCATCTCTGTATAAATGTTTGTCAGAACCTCCCCGTGATTATTCCTTATTTTATTTCCGTAGACTTTCAATACCACTTCTTCTGGAGTGTCCGCGCTTACCATCCGGGTTTCCTTGCCGAGAGTCCCGAGATAATCCACCATCTCGAAGAATATGTCGTGGCGCTCCTTTCTGTAGACGCCCTTGAACCTCGCATTCTTCAGGAAAGTCCCGGGTTTAAAGATGTATAACATATTATCTTATTTTTGTTACTTCTCAGTATTTAAAAAGCTTTCCTATTCACATGTGTTTGCCGGTTTCTACAGCTTTAAGGAGGCGCCTGCGCTTCAGCTCCTTGAATATCTCCAGGCATGCCCATGCATCCGTCGCGGCGTAGCGCTTCTGCTTGGCCGACAGC
>CAZSYZ010000007.1:0-28029 GCA_964611445.1 uncultured archaeon
TTCTTGTTACGGTAGTTCTTGATTGCCGCCTTCAAAGCTTGTTCGGCCAACAAACTACAATGATATTTTTGAGGAGGCATTTCCCCCAGACTGTCAATGATATCTCTATTCGTTATCCTCATCGCATCGGGCAATCTTTTACCCTTTGCTAACTCCGTCATCATAGAAGAAATTGAAATTGCAGCCACACAACCATATGTTTGGAACTTTATATCTTTGATAAACTCACTCTCATTTTTTCCTTCAACTCTGATATATATTTTCATCACATCGCCGCACACAGGATTACCAACTTTTCCAACACCATCGGCATTCTTCATCTCGCCCATGTTGCGTGGATGCTTGAAGTGTTCCATCACCTTCCTGCTGTACATGATTGACATGATTATCACCTACCTGAACGGGCTGATCTTCCTGAGGGTCCCGACAGCCTCCCCGAGTGCATGAAGGGTGTATTCAATATCCTCCTTCGTGTTGTCCTTCCCCGTGCTGAACCTTATGGATCCGTGGGCCTCCTCCGGCTTTAGTCCTATCGCGGTAAGGACATGGCTCGGTTCCAGAGACTTCGAGGAGCAGGCGGAGCCCGTGGAGGCTGCTATCCCCTTGAGGTCAAGGTGTATCAGCAAAGACTCGCCCTCTATGTGCTCGAAGGAGAAATGGGCATTGTTGGCAAGCCTGAACCTGCCTTGGGGCCCGTTGAGCCATGAGCCGGGTATCTCCCCCGCGCCCTTTATCAGCATGTCCCTGAGCCTCTCCATGTGGATGACGTGCTTCTCCTTCATCACGTCCACGGCCCTGGCGAATCCCACAACGCCGGCGACGTTGACCGTGCCGCTCCTGTAGCCGAATTCCTGGCCCCCGCCGTGCATCAGCGGATCCATCCTTATGCCCTCGCGGATGAAAAGCCCACCCACTCCCTTGGGCCCGTATATCTTGTGGGAGTTCACGGTCATGAGGTCTATGTTGTCCTTCCTCAGGTCTATGGGGACCTTGGTGAAGCTCTGGCAGGCATCCGTGTGGAACAGCACGCCGCGCTCGTGCGCGACCTTTCCCAGCTCCCTCAGGGACTCTATGGTCCCTATCTCGTTGTTGGCGTGAATGACAGAAACTAGGATGGTGTCTTTCCGTATGGCTTTCTCCAAGTCTTCCGGGCTCACGAACCCCTTCCTGTCCACGGGCAGGTACGTCACTTCAAAGCCCTGCTTCCCGAGCCATCTGGCAGTGTTGAGGACGCAGTCGTGCTCGACCCTGGTCGTTACTATGTGCCTGCCATTGTCCTTCAGTGCGAACGCCACCCCCTTCAGGGCGAAGTTGTTGGACTCCGTCCCCCCGCTCGTGAAGACGAGCCTGTGGTCCTTCGCGTTGACCTTCCCGGAAATACCGCGCCTGGCCTTCTCGACCGCGTGCTCGGCCTCCCTGCCGCAGGAGTGGAGGCTCGCCATGTTCCCGAACTCCTTCGTGAAATACGGCTCCATGGCCTTCATCACTTCGGGGTCAACCCTCGTGGTGGCCGCGTTGTCAAGATAAATCCTATCCATCCTTGCACCTTCCCATGCAGCACTTCCTTATGTGCTTTTCGACTATACCGAGCATCGGAATGACGGTCTCCTCGTTGAGGGAGTATATCCTCTGCTTTCCATCCTTCCTCACGTTCAGTATGCGGCATCCCGACATTTTTATGAGGTTGTGGGAGACGGCGCTCTGCTCGTCGCCTACCCTCTCGGCTATCTGGCTGACGCTGAGCGGCCCGTCCCTGAGCGCCATGATTATGTCGAACTTCGACCTCGTGGCGAAGTTGAGGAAGAAATTATTATATGAAGCTTTTTTCATATGAACTATATTTCATAGGTAATATATAAATGTTAATGCCGGCCAGACACGACGTGAGCTTACCCCTCTGGCATGTTCTGGTGATTGATTGCTGTTTTGTGTATGGCGTCCACGTCCTGTACAGGAATCTTAAGCACGGAACTGATCTTCTCCCTGTCATCCTTGCTCCATTCACTGACGACCGGATTCCAGATATCGGGCAAGGCTTCCAGATTGTATGTGAACTCCATGAGATTTCCGGTGCAGAAATTTCTGACATTTTTGTTGTCGACCAGCATAGCTTTCCCGTTTTTTAGATGAAGCTCGTACCCGTCAAGAGGGTAGAGAATCTGTACCTGTGCCATGTACTGTTCCATTCCCAATCCGTATCCTTTTCGGGGCACCATATGCCTTCTTTTCCGGAAAGTTTTATAAGGCTTGCAGGCTTTCCCGCGAACAGTTGTGAAGGCATAGAATTAAAAATTTTCGTGCACATTCTATATGCATGGAAAAAAGCGATGCCGTTTCCCGAAAGAACTACAGCGACATGCAACTTGTTGAAATCAGGGCAACCGTCGGCAGCATGTCGCCGGCCAAGATGCGTGAAATTCTGCTTCCTCAAGTCGAAAACGACGTTGCGAAAATAATGGAAAGATACGGGAATCCGAACACGTACAAGGGGGATATGCGCGAGGCTGACATATTGAAGCTGCTCAAGATAACGGACGTTACGGATGCCGTCCTGGGTTCCGAAGTCGCGAAAGAGGAATATTTATCGTACGAGAAAGCTGCAGAAGAGCTGGAATTCAAAAAGATCGACTTTAAGACGGGAAAGAGGAATTATGATCACGAAAAGGGAGAAACGGTAAAGGCCCTCTTCTATAACAAGATACCGGGAACTGCGTTTTACAGGGCAAGAACAATCGGCAATTATGCTGGAACCCTCCTCAGTGCGTGCAACAACACAAGAAACCTGCACCAATCGCTGATGAAAGAGAAGAATGTGCAGACGCGGCGTTATTCTTAATCTAGACTCTGTCGAGGAACTTGATGCCTTCCGCTGCCTGGTCAGGCTGCTGCCTGCCGTAGTATGAGTTCTGCTGAGGCTGATTCGAAAGTGATACGGTCTGTACGCTGTCCGTGAGGCTCTGGAGGTCCTTCTTCCTTGACTCCATGTCGTCGACAACCACTCTGCTGAACCTCTCGGCGCACGCCCTGCAGACGAACGTCTGCTTGATGAGGAGCTTCATGGGCGTGGTGTTTTCCACTATCTTCACGACGTCCTCGTCGCCGAGGTAAGACCCTCCCTGGCATTTCGGGCAGTTCATAAGAATTTATTGTCCGGATTTGCTTAAAAAGGAGCCTCACGGCCTCTGCACGTATCCGGGGTTTGGCTCGAAAAGCGTGCCGTCCCTCTTGAGCCTCTCCACTATCTCGTCCACCTCAGCTGTATCTATGCCCTCCTTCGCGGCCATGTCCCTGAGCTTCGGAAGCGGCACTATCTCCCTTTCGCCTCCCGAAAGCTGGTCTATGAGGTTGAGTATCCTCGTTATCTTGGAGCGCTGGCTGAACGTGGTTCCTCCCTCGCTCTTGTCGACGTCTATCCCGCCAGTCTCGGTGTCGTAACCGAGGTCCTTGAGAGAGTCCTTCATCAGCCTTATGGCACGGTTGGCGTCATCCTTCGTTATTTCATTGGAAAGCCTTATCTTGGCCGAAGCTTCCGCTAGCCTGAGCAGCGCCTCGAACTGCCTCAGCGTTATGGGAACGGGTCCCCCGCCCTCGGCCCTTGACCTGGTCTTCACGTAGAAGTTCTTGAGAAGCTTGCTCACCTCGGGCGTCATCTGCGGGGAGTGCCTCTCTTTTGCGTATGCTACATATTTTCTGACCATGTCAGGCGGTATGGCCGGTTTGATCAGGTCCGCCTCGTGCCTGCTCTTCATAACGTGTTCGACTATCTTCCTGTCGACCTTGCCGTCAGGCACGTCCCTGAGCGTGAACTTCAGGTCGAACCTGCTAAGGAGCGTCGGGGGTATGTCGATCTGTTCGCTTATGCTTCTCATAGGGTCGAACCTGCTGAACTTCGGATTTCCGCCCGCAAGAACCGAGGTCTTTGCAGGAAGCGTCGCGACTATGCTGGCCTTTGCAATCGATATGGTCCCCTGCTCAAGCGCCTCGTGCATGGCGACCTGGTCTTCCTGGCTCATCTTCTCGAACTCGTCTATGGAGAGGAGTCCCTTGTTGGTCAGGACCAGTGCACCGGCTTCCAGTACCCACCCTCCCATGAACTGCTCGTCCTTGGTAACGGTTGCGGTCAATCCCGCGCCAGTCACGCCCTTTCCACTGACATATCTCCCGCGAGGCACTATCTCCGGGACCAGCTTCAGCAACTGCGACTTGCCTGATGAGGGGTCTCCGATTATCAGTATGTGTATGTCGCCCCTGAAGTGGGTTCCGTCTGGAAGCTTCCTGGGGACCCCGCCGAACAGCTGCAGTATGATGGACTCCTTGATGTGGCGCAGCCCGTAGAGCGAAGGCGCCATCGAATCCACGAGCTTGTCGTATATGTTCGGGTCCTTTGCAAATTCCTTTATCTGCTCCTCCTCCCCCTTGCTTATCTTCAGCCTCTCCCACGTGGTCTCGGTGGGCTCGACATGGTTGGCGTCAAGGTAGAAGTCCAGCTTCACCGAGCCCATCTTGCCCTTCGGAACCTCCCTGAGAATACCCATTATCTTAAGCCTGTTACCCGGGTCTGTCATCCTCCTTCCGTCTGACGAAACAAGGTCTTCGCTAAGCCAGACATTGACCTGTGAAGGCTTCTCACCCTCGGTCAGCTCGAACGGCTCCTCTATTGTTATCCATCTCGCGTCAATCATGACCTTGTTCTCTTCGGCGAAAGACTTGCCGTCGCAGGTCTTCCCGTCGAGCACGTTGCCGCATCTGAAAGGCTTCGAGATGAAGGTACCGCTCACGGGATGCCTGGTGACGTTGTCGCATTCATGGCACTTCCAGTCAACCGCAACAATCTCGGGCCTTATCTCGGATGCCCTCCTGACTGTGCCCTCTATGCACACGAACTTTCCGATGTGCTTCGACCTCAGGTCCCTCACGTTGACTATGCTCGTCTCCGGCAGGTTGGAGAATCTGATCTTCACCGGAGCCGGGAGGTCTATCCCGTCCACTGCGGTCTTGGCGACCTTCATGAAGTGCTCGGGTTTTTCCAGAAGCATCTGAGAAAGTTCGTCGAAGCGCTTGTCCAGCTTGGTAAAATCAACAATGAGCGAGCTTTCCTCCTCGGCGGCCTTGTACAGCTCCTTCCCGTAGTCGTCGTTCAGGAACAGCCTGAACTTTTCGACTGCCTCCGGCTTAAGGTCATGATCGGAATCTGCACTTTTAGACATAGGGATTAGAATTATGGAAATGAGCTTTAAAAACGTTGATTTTTCAGGCGGTTATCCTTAATATATTTGCGGGGAAAGAAATAATTATGTCTGCGGATTTGTCTGTGAAGCTGTGCGGGATGAGGATGAAAAACCCGCTGATTCTTGCCTCCGGGATACTTGGCGTTACGAAGGATTCGCTGAAGTTCATGGCCGGAAACGGGGCCGGGGCCGTGACCATAAAGTCCGTAAGCAGGGAGCCGAGGAAGGGGCACGAATCGCCGATAGTGCTCACGGAGGGCGACGTGATGATAAACGCCGTCGGATACTCAAACCCGGGCCTCAGGGAGGCGAAAAGGGAGTTCAGTGGCCTGAGGGACGTCGGCGCCCCCGTGATAGCGAGCATAATCGGCGCGGACGCCGAGGAGTTCGCGTACATGGCCGGCAATTTCCTTCCGGGCGGGTTCGCCGCTGTCGAGCTTCCCCTGTCGTGCCCCCATACGCCGGGATACGGGATGCTCGCGGGCCAGGGAAGGCCTGAGGCGACCTATGACATAACGGCCGCGGTGAAGGGAAACACGAAGCTCCCCGTTATAGTGAAGCTCTCGCCCTGCATACATGCCCTCGGGGACGTGGCGAAGGCCGCGGAGAAAGCTGGCGCCGACGCCATAAACATGGGAAACACCGCCGGCCCGGGGATGTTCATAGACCCCAGGACGGCCAAGCCGCTCCTTGGATTCAGGTTCGGCGGGCTGTCGGGGCCGGCGATGAAGCCCATCGCACTGCGCTGCGTCTACGACGTCTGCGAAGCCGTGAAGATACCGGTCATAGGGACGGGCGGCGTCACGAAAGGCACGGACGCTGCCGAGATGCTCATGGCAGGCGCTTCCGCGGTGGGCGTAGGCTCGGCCGTGCACTACCGGGGCGCTGACGTTTTCATGAGAATAGCCGAAGAGCTTTCATCGTTCATGGAAGAGGAAGGGTACGCAAAGATAAAGGACATGGTAGGGATAGCCCATGAGTGAAAGGCCCGTGATGTTCAGGATCGAGAAGGTGGAGGACGAGGCCAGGGACATACGCAGCTTCTGGTTCAGCGGGGACATGAAGGCGAAGCCCGGGCAGTTCGTGATGATGTGGATACCGGGAACCGGGCAGAAACCCTTCGGCATTTCATATCAGGAAAAGGGCAGGTTCGCCCTGACCGTGAGGAAGGTCGGGGCGTTCACCGAAAGGCTCTTCAGTATGAAGCCGGGCGGCAGGGTGGGCCTGCAGGGACCTTACGGCAGGCCGTTCTCAGGGAAGGGGAAAGGGGCCGCGCTGGTAGGCGGCGGGTACGGCACGGCACCGCTCGCGCTCCTTGCCGATGTAATGTCCGGAAAGGGGAAGGAAGTCACCCTCATAACGGGCGCCGCGACCAAGGACCTGCTGCTTTACAGGAAACGCTTCAGCGGCGGCAGGGTGAAGACCGTCTATGCCACGGACGACGGCTCCTTCGGGCACAGGGGTTTCTGCACGCAATGCCTCCTGGAAGTCCTGAAGAAGGATAAGATAGATTACGTGTACTGCTGCGGTCCTGAGAAGATGATGGTGAAGGTTTTTGGGATATGCTCCGAAAGGGGCATACCCGCCGAATTCTCCCTTGAAAGGTACATGAAATGCGGCTTCGGGATATGCGGCTCCTGCTCGCTTGACGGCACCGGCTGGAGGGTGTGCAGGGAAGGTCCCGTGTTCACGCTCGATGAGCTCAGGAAGGTCACGGAGTTCGGAAAGCACAGGAGGGACTGCAGCGGGAAGAGGGAGAAGCTATGACAAGGATTGTGCTTCATGGCAAGAGCGTGGTCTGTGGGCCGGGCAGGATACACACGAACGCGTTCGTCGACGTGCATGATGGGAAGGTATACAGGCTTACCAATTTCTGCGGCAGGAAGCCCGATATCACGGCCGACGTCATAATGCCCGGCTTCATAGACCCGCACGTTCACTGCAGGGACTGGGGTCAGTCGGAGAAGGAGACCTTTCAGACCGCGGGCGAGGCCGCGGTGCACGGCGGGGTGACTCGCATGCACGGCATGCCGAACACGAGCCCGCCGCTGCTGCATCATGCGGACATAGAGAAAAGGATAGACGACTACGCTAAGAGCGGGTCCCCTGTCGAATACGGGCTCTACTGCGGACTCACGTCAAATCCCTCGCAGATAAGGGAGGCCGTCGAGGCCGTCAAGAAGTACCCTGAGGTGATGGGGCTGAAGCTTTACGCCGGCGAATCCTTCGGGGATCTCGATGTCAGCTCCCCCGAGGAACAGCTTCTCGTCTACAGGGCGCTTGCCAAGCTCGGATACACCGGCGTCCTCATGGCGCACTGCGAGAAGGTTTCGATGTTCAGCCGGAAGACGTGGAGCGTCAACCATCCCGAGACGTGGTGCGACATAAGGCCCCCGGAAGCCGAAACAGAGGCCGTGAGGGATCAGCTGAACTTCGCGATAAAGTCCGGATTTAGGGGCAGGCTGCACATATGTCACGCAACGCTCCCGGAAACCGTGAACCTCGTCAGGGGCGTGAGCTCTGTAAAGGTGTCGTGCGGTGCGACGCCTCACCACCTCCTCCTGAGCTTCGAGTCCATGATGAGGAAATCGCGCGGCCTGTACTACAAGGTGAACCCGCCGCTGAGGACAAGGGAAAAGGTTCAGAAACTCGTAAAAGAACTTTTCGACGGCAACATAGAGTGGATAGAGACCGACCACGCGCCCCACAGGCTCGGCGAGAAGCTGAACGCGCCGTTCCTCTCCGGGCTTCCGGGCCTAGACAATTACTCGAACTTCATAACGGCTCTTTACGAGCACTTCCGCATTCCTCTGGGCGACCTGGCGAAGCTCACATCCTGGAACGCCGCCAGGATGTTCGGAGTGAAGGGTGGGGAGATAAAGGAGGGTAATCCCGCCAACCTCACGCTGCTGGACATGAACCCGGAGACCGTGGAGCGCGAAAGCCTGAAGACGAAGTGCGGATGGAGCCCCTACGAGGGCATGCACTTCCCCGGGCGCACAAAGGCCACCGTAATCAACGGTAAGGTCGCTTATCTAGCGAAAGTGTAAGCTATTTATAAAAACAGGATATTCATTATATACCTGAGGGCCCGTGGTCTAGTGGCTAAACCATGAATAACGGTTCCATAAATGACATCGCCTTGACGTGACCCTTTCCGCTTCGCGCAAAGCGTCAACGGAAAACGGAATGAGTCTCAGAATGGCGGGGATCGCAGGTTCAAATCCTGCCGGGCCCATTCAGCTAACTGGCTGCTCGTCCCTAAGTCCGGCGTGAACCAAGCGTTCATTGAAGTCCACGCCTGATTTTTTAGAGAATTGTTCTCCATACTTCAGATAGTTGTTCCAATCTATAACAGACTCTCCAAGGAAACTTTGTGCAACTTCAATGTATTTATCAACTATCTCAATTTCAATATTGTGTAATTTTTCGGCCAGTTCCAAACCCAGTTCTCTGGTAGTGCACTTTAAAGAAGGAAAAGTGCGGAGTTCCGCATTGACGACATTTCCGCTCTTAAAGTCATCTAATAGATAGCCTATCCGTGCATTGACTATCTCGTTCGCCAGAATGTTTATTTCTTCATCACATCCCGCTTCGAATTTTTTGTTCTCAAAAAGTGCCAGTTTGCACAAATTTTCTGCATAATTTAAATCATGTAAGTAACCATACCCGAGATTTTTCATTCCCTTTGCCACGATTTCCTCTATGACGTCTTTCGGGTAGATGCTCCCTTTCTTGGGAACATGCTCGATGGTGTCGCTCTCCGTCACATCCCTGAACTGGTTATGACGGTAGCCCGTAAGTCTGGAAAACTCGCTTTTGAGATAATTTAGAAGACCTTTCTTTTCGGGAACGTACCTGCTTGGCGAATGTCCAAGATTCTCCATCTTCCCCAAGTGTTCTTGCAACACGTCCATATGAGCCACCTGTTCCTTCTTAATTGCATAAAAAGGTATTTAAAGGTATACATTAACTACTGTCACTTAGTAACACTATTAAGACTGGCCCATTCTCTTTTTATAAGTATCCGACAAAGATGTCATATGTCAAATGACCTCATCAACTATCTAAATCAGATGAAAAAAGCCAAAACGGTGGCAGAGTTCGATACACTTGATATTGAATACAAAAAAACATACAACGTGCTTCTCAATAGCGGTGACTTTGATGCATTTTCTATGGACACGAAATACATGGAAGCTCTCAGGCAGAGAAGTTTTCTGGTCAGAAAGGATAGGCGAGAGAATAAGGTTTGACTAAAAGCCAACATTTAAATTCCGGGCCGGAATAAGGTTATAAGTGGTAAAATGCAGCTTCTCAGGCAGGACGTGGAAAGGATTCTGAAGAAGGCTAAGCTTGACGTTTCCCTTCTCGAGAAACCTCCGAGGCCTGAGATGGGAGACCTCGCCTTTCCCTGCTTCGCACTGGCCGGGAAGAAGAGGAAGAACCCTACAGAGATTGCAGCGGAAATCGCGCCGAAGCTTAAGCCGTCCGGTGCCGTCAAGGAGATAAGGGCCATGGGGCCGTACGTGAACTTCTTCGCTGACTGGGAAAAGCTCGGCGGGAAGGTGCTGGGGAAGGCTCTCAAAGAGGGCAGGCGCTACGGGTCCGGGAAGAAGAAGGGGAGGATGATGGTCGAGTTCGCCCATCCCAACACGCACAAGGCCATACACATAGGCCATGCCAGGAACATGACGCTGGGGGAGGCGCTGTCGAGGACCATGTCCTTCGCGGGATACGACGTGAAGAGGGTGAACTACCAGGGGGACATCGGCCCGCACGTTGCGAGATGCATGTGGGGACTGCTGAACCTGGGACTGAAGGAGCCAGAAAAAGGCAAAGGCAAGTGGCTCGGTGAAGTGTATGCAAAAGCAAGCAAGGAGGCTGCCAACTACAAGGTGGAGCTGCAGATAAGGCAGATAAACAAGGACCTCTATGCAGGCAAGGCTGACCTCATCAGGCTGTGGAAGAAGACGAGGAAGTGGAGCCTAGACTACTTCGAGGATGTTTACAGGGACTTCGGCATCAGATTCGACAGGTACTACTTCGAGAGCGAGGTGGAGGGCCCGGGGATAAAACTGGCGAAGGAACTCGAGAAGAAAGGCATAGCCAAGGAAAGCGACGGCGCCATAGTCATGGACCTCGGGAAGCACGGCTTGGGGATATACGTCCTTCTCACGCAGGACGAAACCCCGCTTTACTCGATAAAGGACTTCGTGCTCGCGCGGCTGCAGGACAGGGAGTACAGGCCCGCGAGGATAATACACGTGGTCGGCTCCGAGCAGGAGCTACACTTCAGGCAGCTGTTCAAGAGCCTCGAGCTGATTAAATCCCCCGTAGCGAAGAAGGAGTACCACCTTTCCTACGGGCTGGTGAACCTGGAGTCCGGGAAGATGAAGTCCAGGGAAGGCCAGGTGATACTCTACGAGGACCTGAAGGAGAAGGTCATAGAGGCTGCGAGGAAAATCACGAAGGAGAAGAACAAGGGCCTCTCCGGCAGGAAGCTCGACGAGACCGCCCGCGCCGTTGGCATGGGCGCGCTCAAGTACGACATGGTTAAGATATCGCCCGAGAAGACCATGGTGTTCGACTGGGACAGGGCGCTGAGCTTCGAGGGCAACAACGCGCCCTACCTGCAGTACACGCATGCACGGTGCTGCTCCATACTGCGCAAGGCGGGGAAAAGGCCCACCGGATACGACGCATCGGCGCTGAAGGAGGAAAAGGAGACGGCCGTACTCAAGAAGGTCTCGGGATTCCATGAGGCCGTTGAAAAGGCAGCCAGGGACCTGAGGCCGCACTACATAGCGACATACGCTTACGAGCTCTGCGACCTGTTCAACGAGTTCTACCAGTTCGTCCCGGTGCTGAAGGCGCAGAAGCGCGAGATGGCGGCGCGGCTAGCACTCGTGGGCGCCGTGAGGATAACGCTAGCGAACGCTCTCAACCTTCTGGGGATAGAAGCCCCGGAGAAGATGTGAGTGATTCCATGGCAGGCTTGGATGAATCAGCTTTCAGCGAAGTGAGCAATAAAGGGCTGCTGGAATCCATAAACGATGAGGACGACGTATTCGAAGTGGGGGAAGGGGGAAGCATAATAGCGTGCCCTTTCGTCAGGGACGGCATCGTCTACTTCGGCTGCAACGACCATCACTTTTACGCCGTCGACGCGGCAACCGGGCAGGAGCTGTGGAAGTTCCGCGCGGAAGACATCATGTATTCGCCCATAATATACGAAAACCTCATATTCGTCGGTTCGACAGACAGGCATCTCTACTGCTTGTCATTGGACGGGCAACTTCTCTGGAAATTCAGGACGGATGGCGTCGTGCGCTCAAGGCCGGCGGCCATCAACGGCGTGGTCTACTTCGGTTCGATGGACCATCACGTCTACGCGGTCGATGTCTCCGGGAAACTCGTCTGGAAGTTCAGGACGGGTGACTGCATCGACCTGGACGCGACAGTCGACGAAAAAAGGGTTTACATAGGCTCTTGGGATTTCATATTCTACGCGATAAACCACGATGGGAGCCTGGCCTGGAAGTTCAGGACGCAGGGGCTGGCATATTCCGGGACGGTGTCAGGCAAATATATATATTTCGGGTCATTCGACCACTACGTCTACAAATTGGACAGGGAAACCGGGAAACTGATATGGAAGTTCAGGATGCAGGGCGCCAAGACATGGAAGGGGATAACGATTTCAGATGGCGTCCTCTACTTCGGGTCCAGGGACAAGAACCTCTACGCGGTCACCGAGAACGGCGAACTTGTCTGGAAGTTCAGGACGCAGGAAATGGTGCACTGCACGCCTCTCGTCAAGGACGGCTCCGTCTACTTCGGTTCGTGCGATGAGATTTTCTATTCTGTTGACAGGAAAACGGGAAAACTCAACTGGAAGTTCAGGACCAGGGGCGCGATAATAAGTTCCGTGGTCACCGCGGGCGGGATGATAATATTCGGCTCACTCGACTGCAACCTCTACTCGCTCACGCCGGAAGGGAAGCTGAAGTGGAAGTTCCTCACGAGTTCTACGTCACAGGGAAACGTGAAGGTGGTCGAAAGCGCGACATCGAGGGAAGATTCCAGGAAATTCAACATAATGGAGCAGAAGTCCGTGCGGCCCGAAGTGAGAACAGAAGAGCATGAGCCGGACAGGTACGGCGACAGCAAGAGCGGGTATGGTGTGGAAGACGTAGAGGAAGATGGATTAAGTTCTTACGCAAGAAAGAAAAAATACAGGTAGCGGTAAGCCCGAGAAGATGTAGTTATCCGAATAAAAAACTTGCCATCGAAATATTCTGAATGCCAAACGCGCCGAAGGTCATGTACAGGAGCACCCACACTCCAGGTTACGTGGTCGACAGGCGCACGGCTATACTCCAGAGCCAGCCTAAAGACGGCGGCCTCTACGTCCCCACGTTCATACCGCAGTTCTCAAAGGACGAGATAAAGTCCCTGAGGGGAAAGAGCCTTCCTGAGGTCGGATACGCGGTCATGGACAAGTATCTCAGAGGTTCGCTCCCCGACGAGGTCATAGAGGACATATGCAGGAGCGCCCTCGACTTCAAGATACCCGTCAAGCGGGTAAACAGGAGGCTTTACGCAGAACTCCTCGGCGAGGGCGGCTCGGGGGCCTTCAAGGACACTGGGGCCGGATTCCTCGCGGCCGAATGCCAGTACTACGTCATGCTGATGGACGACGGGGAGCGGTGGGTCCTCACGTCCACATCAGGCGACACGGGCGCCGCGATAGCGAAAGCCTTCTACGGGAAGCGGGGCATAAACGCCGTCATACTTTACCCCGAGAAGGAGGTTACCGCCACCCAGGCGGCCCTCATGAACAGTTACGGGGGCAACGTAATAGCGCTCGCGTGCGACGGCGTCTTCGACGACCTCCAGAACATAGTCAAGACTGCATTCGACGACAAGGACCTCAAGAGGTTCAAGACGCTCTCCGCGAACTCGATAAACATAGGAAGGGCCCTCCCGCAGGTGATACACGCGGTATACCCCCTCACGATGGAGGAGATCATGGATTCCGGGGACTATCCCGTATTCTCAGTGCCCAGCGGCAACTTCGGCCACGCGTATGCATACATCGTCGCGGGAAAGATGGGAGCTTATGACGGCCAACTCGTCATAGGGAACAACTCAAACGACGTATTCCACCGCTTCATGCAGACAGGGGAGTACGAGGTGCGGGACACGGTGAAGACCATATCGAATGCCATGAACGTGAGGGACCCGAGCAACATGATAAGGATATTCGACCTGTACGGCGGCAGGCTCGTGAAGGACAGGGAGTTCATCGACAAGAACGGGGAGAAGAGCACGGTATGCAGGATAGACAGGATGCCGGACGTCGCTAAGATGAGGGATGATCTATGGACATTCAGCGTCGACGACGACCACACGATGCACGCCATAAGACATCTCTACTCAGAGCACGACTTCGTGGCCGAGCCGCACACCGCGGTGGGCGCGTACGCCCTGATGCAGTACCTCGGCACGAGGAAGGACGATCCAGTCGGGGTATTCGTCTCGACGGCCAACAGCGCCAAGTTCCCGGAGGTGCTCAGGGAGGGTGGCATAGAAGTGGAGATCCCGGCATACATGAGGGATGCGCTGGAGAAGGAGTCCTGCGCGATAAAGATGTCAAGCATGTACGAGGACTTCAAGGAGTTCATGATCTCAGGCGAGGCGGAGAACGTCATAAGGAAGCAGAAGGCTTCAATCTAGACGACTCTCAGAATAGCCGCCTTTCGATCTTCTTAATAAGAAAAACCATCGCGATGGAAGCCATCACCGTAATCGAGACCGACAGGTACATGTCGGCGAACCATATGTGGTGGAAGCCGTAGCCGGACGGCTCCGCGTAGTATCCCGTCATGGTCTGGATGCCCGACAGCAGGAACCCCAGGCTCACGAAGACCGCGGCCAGTGCCACTAAAGCGCTTTTCATTGATTAAAGATGTGCGGAAAAGAATTAATATTTGGTTCCAAAGTTAATCAATCGCCTATAGTAATTATTATGAATGATGAGAGGGGTTCATCTGCATCTGGATTCAGTCTTCTTGGGATTCCGGGACTTGCCATCAGCGTGCCTGACGAACCGCCTTTCCAGGTCCTTGAGGTCGAAGAGCATGCACCCTTCCGCCCTCCTGCTGAAAGACTTAGCGATTATGCAGTAGTGTTCATTTCTTCCGGAATTCTTCCACTCCACTCCTTTTGCCTTCTCCCTGAGGCGGGCAAGCAGTCTCACGGCGTCCACGCCGTCCTTCCATTTGCACTCGACGAACAGGATGTCCTTTTTCCTGTCGTCCATTGAGACTATGTCTATCTCCTCCTCCTTGTGCCACCATGAACCTATCCTGTTGAAGCTGATTGGCATCTCGGCCGCGATGAACTCGCGGCACACGTCCTCGAATACGTGGCCAAGGTACGAGTTGTAATCATCCCCTATGCCTTCCGCGTTGAATACGCCCTCCTCTATAGAGCTCAGGTTCGGGTATATGAACCTGAACCAGAACCTGATGAAATTGTCCGAAATGAAGTACCTCCCCCTCCTCGACTTGACGTTCTCCGTAACAGGGACTCTCCTGCTCACGAAGCCTACTTCAATCAGGTTTTTCAGGTATGGTGTTATGTCCGTCCTCTTCAGCATTATGAAGTCCTTGATCTCATTGATCTTCGTATGGCCATTGGCTATGGCCTCAAGTATCAGCTTGTAAGTTCCCACGTCGGAGAACTCGTACCTGACGAGGAAATCCACCTCGTCCCTCAGGAAGGACGTCGAGTGGGAAATCTCCTTTTCCAGCCAGCCGAAAAAATCCCCATCGATCCGGTTCATGTAGAACGGGATACCGTCGGCGAAGCCGTATATCTCCATCAGTTCCTCCATGCCGAGGTCCGGGAAGAAATATTTCATCTCGGCAAACCTCACCGGCTTCAGGTTCATGGAACCGGAACGACGGCCGTAAAGCGGGCTCTTGTAGCTCATCACCTTCGACGTCATGACGGAAACGGACGAGCCCAGAAGAAAGAGTTTGAGTTTCGATCCATTTAGGACGGTATCGACCACTGACTGGAAGATGTTGAGGATGTTCCTGTCCTCCTGGATCATGTTCTGGAACTCGTCTATTATGACAACATCCACATTATCCTTGAGGAAGCCGAAAAGCACCTCCCAGTCCTTCTTCAGCTTGGAGACCGACTGGTTGTTCTTGAGGCATGCGTTATAGAACCTTTCCAAGTTGTTCTCGCCCGTGGCAAGATAATAAACCCTCTTCCTGTTTTTCGTCGCATTGAGAGCCAGCTCTGTCTTCCCGACCCTCCTCCTTCCGTATATTATGAAGAGGTTCGCTTCATCTTCGTCCAGGACAGCACGCAGCTCGGCCATTTCCCTTTCCCTGTCCTTAAATTGTATAATCATGATTATACTAATACATTTTCTACTATTTAAGCTTTTGCATTCAATCTGCATCAAAGGTAACAAAATCGAATACAAGGTCCACGCACCCACCTTCAGCAACGTCACCCTCCAGGCCGCACAGGGATACAACAACGCCACCGTCTGTGCCAACAACACCGACGGTCACATGACATGCAACTCCACCGCATTCTTCGTGGATTCCATCCCTACTTTCTGCCTACCTCCTTCTGCCATATTCTCCGCCTTATGGGGTCTTACGAGGCCCTTTGAATAAATATTTTTATTCTAGCTAAGACAAATCATTAACTAATGGATAGGAAAACGGCGTACGTTCTGGCGGCATTCCTGCTCGTATTCATTGTCAGCGGATGCATAAGCGAGGAGCCGGCTCCGGTGCCGGCGTCCACGGGCGGGCAGTGCCTTGCGCCCAAGACGATGATAGGGGAGATATGCTGCTACGATGAAAATCACAACGGCGTCTGCGACATGGACGATGCGGGATGCCCCGACTCATGCGACGACGGCTACCCTTGCACCAACGACACCTGCTCGGGATCGACAAATTTCGAGTGCGTCCACGAGAAGATCTACCCCTGCTGCGGGAATGACGTGTGCGACCACAGCGAAGACGTGTACAACGAGTGTCCCGAGGACTGCAAGGTGCTTGACGTCTCGGATTTCGCCCTTTCAGGCGAAAAGGCCTACATGGTCGGCGACACGTTCCAGTTCATACACACCGTGTCATCGGAGCCGATGAAATACTTCTACCTGAACATAACGGCCGTTGACGAGGTGATGGAAGACATCCGTTACACGTTCGACTGCAACTCGTCCCAGAACGCCGAGATAGACAGCATAAACTCGGAATCTACGGAGCTTGAGGAGGAGCACGACCAGAAGGTCAACATGTACGAGGACGGCAACTATCTCATCTACACCAATTTCAAGATAAAGAAGACGGCCGCCTACGTAAGGGATGTCGAGCAGCTTCGTGTAGGTGAAACCGTTTTCTTCAACTTCAGGATAGAAAAGAAGGTCCCGCAGAAGAGGGACGAGCTTGACTGCCTGATAAAGCTCTACTTCATAAGCCCGCAGAAGGTCGTGTACAAGCCGCTTCACATCGCCTACATCTGAGGTTAACTATTTAAACGCTGATTGCCTATAATTCTTCTTATCGACCCGGAGATGAGTCGGACGAAGAGCCGATCCGCAATCTGGGAAGGTGGTAATATGGCATTCAAGCTGGTAATATCAGATCCGAAGACTAGGAAGTCCTGGCAGAAGGAGGTTTCCGGCGAGGGCATACTAGGCAAGAAGATAGGCGACAAGTTCTCCGGTGCGGTGGCGGGCCTCGAGGGATACGAGCTGCAGATAACCGGAGGCTCCGACAGCGACGGGTTCCCAATGAGGAAGGACGTCGACGGAACCGGCAGGAAGAGGATACTGGTTTCCGGCGGCGTAGGCTTCAAGCCGAAGCTGGAAGGCCAGAGGAAGAGGAAGTCCATAAGGGGAAACATGGTATCCCAGGACGCCGCGCAGGTCAATTCCAAGGTAATCAAGTACGGAAAGGTGCCGCTAGAGAAGGTCTTCGGAGCGGCCGAGGAAGAGAAGCCGGCCGAGGAACCCGAAACCGCGGAAGCTGAAGAGCCTGCCAAGAAAGAAGAGAAGAAAGGGTAAAGGGTCGTGAACTTTCGGCGGACTCTTGCAGGGCAGCATCCAGATTTAAAGTCACCTGCTCATATACTCAATATGTCCGTCTTCAGAGTCCTAAAGAGGTACTTTTGGGGGGAAACTGTCGGAAACTACATTGACCCCATGAAAATGTTTCTTGTGGAGTCCGAATCAGCCGGAAAAGATGCGTTGATACATGAACAGCTAATGATTAATAATGAGAAGAGAGGTGGCGGGTATGTCGCCCGTCTCTGCAGGTGAGGATATTATGTGGAGCTCCCTGAAGAGGTACTTCGGTGGGGAGCATCCCTATAAAGTTTTAAAATCATCGGCAGACCCGGGTGGAGGATTCATCGAGGATTCCGCTTTTTTAGCACGGAAAATGTGAAAAGAACTTTATATTCGGTACGGCTGGTGTTAAATTTAATACTAAATTGCGCTTACCTAGATCTGCCCCCAGTTGTCACTGGGCGAACTTTTCAATTCGGTGAAAACCGAACAAAATCGGAACCGTAGTAAAGTTTGTTTTCTTCTTTAGTTCATGAAAAATGCAAAATTAATGGCAGCAGCGGTTTTCATAACCATGTTTGCCTTGCCTTTGTACGCATCCGGTGAAGCGGCAATCCCATACATAGAAATAGAAACTCCCATGGACGGACAGACCGTTCATGATTCAACAGAACTTGTGGTTGTCGCTGAAGGCTACAACCTCGAAGATCCGTATGTCAGTATAAGCGGGGAAAGTACGGGCACATCATACCCTCTGTATGGCTGTGTATTCACCAGCCCGGTAGAGCCTGTAGATGAGAACAGCACACCCGTGCCTCCGCGGCCTTCAACAATGAAGATGGTCTGCAATACCGACATAAACCTTAAAGGTTTTCAGGGAGAGAAAGTAAAGCTTACGGCAAGCGCCTCTGAAAGCGGAGAGAGAATAACGGACAGTGTGGGATTGTACGTCTCTGGACAGTGTGTATGAAGGTAAAAAGGATCATCGGTTCTTTAGCCATTCGGCGAACTTTTCCACGGACTTCTTTCTGTGCGAGACCTTGTTCTTTTCTTTCATGCCCATCTCGGCGAAGGTCTTCTCATGTCCGACTGGGATGAATATGGAGTCCCAGTCGAAATCATAGCCCTTTCCCACGTAATCGCTTATCTTACCTCTGACCTTGCCTGCGAATGTCCTAATCTTTCCGCCGGCGTCCGCGTAGGCGACCACCGAAACCGCCTCGGCGTTCCTCTGTTTTCCTTCCATGAATCTGAGCATTCCTTCTCTTCCGACGGCTTTGACAAAATGCTTTACGAGATTGCCGGGATAGCCGTTCATTGCGCCTATGCAAAGGCCCGTGTCCTCGACGAAGAGCGGCCGCTTCAGGACGCTGTATGCGAACTTGGCCTTCACCCTGGCCACCTTCTCGACGTCCCTGTCCTGTATCTCGTCTATCTCCATGTCCGTGCGCTCCAGCTCTATGCCGTGCTTTGAGAGCAGCTCCCTGGCTTCCATGAACTTGCCTTTATTTCCCGTGACGAAAACTATTCTCATCTTACCAGCTTTCCCAGACGAATTCGACCGTTTCCCCCATTGAGGATGGCTTCTCGGTCCTCTTCCAGTAGTACATGATGAGGGCGCCCGCGAGTATGCCGCCCAGGTGCCCGAAGTTGGCGATTCCCGGCTCGAGGCCGAAAAGTCCTGAGGCGAACTCGAAAATTGTGAAGAACACGACGACGAGCGCAGCGGGCATGGGTATGCCGGGGAAGACCCAGACGATGTTCCTGGGGAACTTTATGGCGTAAGCCGTGAGAACCGCGAAGACCGCGCCGCTTGCGCCGAGCATGGGTGTGTCGGATACGCCCGTAAGGGCTATGTGCAGGAGGCTTGAAAATATGCCCGAGACGAAGTACAGGAGGATGAACCTTCGGGGGCCGAGCACCCTCTCCATGATGCCTCCGAAAAGGAAGAGTGCCAGCATGTTGAGCCCGATGTGCGTTATGGACCCGTGCGCAAACATGTAGGTGAAGAACTGCCAATACATGCCCGACACCGCCTTGGTCGGAGTGAGGGCTATCAGCGATGTAAGCGGGCCTATCAGTGCCTGCAGCACGAAAACCGCGAAATTGGCGGCCACCAGTGATATGGTGACGACGGTGTATCCGTGGACGCTTCTTGACATTAAAATCACCGGCATTATAACGATGCCATATTTATTAAAGCTAATCCAATTTAAAACTGGAGGTGTGCCAATGGCTAATTATGCTGACGTAATCAACAGGATTGTAGCCGCCATAATAGATACGATAATCCTGTGGGTCGTGATGTTCATCATAGCAATGCCTCTGGGAGTGCAGGCGATGATGATGGGTACGATGACAGACCCGATGGCCGCTGCTCAGCTGGCAGGAGCAACCATGATCGTGGGCGTTCTGGGAATTGTCATAGGTCTCGGTTACTTCGTGTACTTCGAAGGGACCACGGGGCAGACCATAGGCAAGAAGATCGTCAACATCAAAGTCGTCAGAAAGGACGGCAAGCCGATGACTTACATGGACGCGCTCATCAGGACCATATTGAGAATCATAGACGGAATGGCATTCTACATCGTGGGCCTGATAGTGATAGTGGTGAGCAAGGAAAAGCAGAGGATCGGCGACATGGCTGCTAAGACTCTTGTAGTGAAGGCCTAGGCCTTCACCCTTTTTATTTTCCTTTTTGCATATTATTTCTCATGTCCATTGCGATAGACCCCGTCGAGGCACTCAAGTGGATTGCTGTCATATTCATAGGGGGCTTCATAGCATATTTCGGGAAGTACCTCAGCAAGCTTGTGATCGCGAGGATACACAAAAAAGGTCCGGAGGGAGCTAAAAGCGAGGCCCCGGCAAAGCCCCCCAAGACAAAGGAAGAGATGGAATACGCCCTGGAGAAGAAGCGGCTGAAGCTCGAGAAGAAGCGCATCAAGGCCCTCAAGAAGGCTAAGGGTTGAGCAGCCACACCGAAAGGTTGAGCAGGGCCGCGAACGTGACCCACGCCATGTACGGCACAAGAACGTAGCCCGCTTTCCTGTCGATTTCCCGGAACTTCATTATCGTGAAAAGAATCGCTATCCAGAGGGCGATTATCTCGAAGAACGCGTACATGGGTGACTGGAGCCCGAAGAAGAGCGCGGACCACATTATGTTCAGGAAGAGCTGGAAGCCGAAGACGTAAAGCGCGAACCTTCCCTTTCCGCTGAAATTCGTCTTGTCCCAGACCATGTAGAGGCCTATGCCCATGAGCACGAAGAGCGTAGTCCATGCGGGGGCGAACACCCAGTTCGGCGGCGTGAAGAACGGCTTGTTTATGGAGGCGTACCACGTGGGTATGCTCGGCATGGTGAAGAATGAGCCGGCGAAACCCGCCAGATTGCATACTATGACGGCGGCTGCCAGCCTAAGCCAGTTTATCTTGACCATAAATATAATTAACTTGGTTAAAAATAGTTATGACACGGGAGGTAAAATGAACAATCCAGTCTCTCTCAGACTAGCGGGAATATGTGGCGTAATAGCGGCGGCCGTTTCCCTGGCTTCGATATTCATCGCCACAGGCATGTCTCCCTGGTTCACATGGACCGGCAGCTGGCTCAGCGATTTGGGAAGGAACACGGAGCCCTCCGCGGCCATATTCAACAGCGGCCTGATAGCGGCGGGAGCGCTCGGCGTGATATTCTCCCTGGGCGTGAGGAAGGCGAGGGCGTTCGGTGGCGAAGAGAGCGACATGGGCCTTGCCACTCTCCTGCTGACTACAATTTTCCTGTCCATGGTCGGCCTCTTTCCCGTCGATACCGACATGCCGCACACGCTTGCTTCGTTCCTTTTCTTCGTGTTCTCGATAGTGACCCTGCTGCTTCTCGGGAACGTCCTGAGGAAGTCCGGAGGCAGGTACGGGATTTTCATTCTCTTTCTGGGAGCCGTCTCGGCCTGCAGCTTCCCGCTGTTCTTCGCGCCGAGGCCGTGGGGCATGAACGCCGTGATAGAAATGGTCTCCTCTCTTTCGATGTCCGTTTTCATACTGACTTATAGTATTCGCATACTGTTTTCAGGCCGCAGACCCCGCAGTTAGGATTTCTGGGGAAGCACACGCTCTGGCCGTACCTGACCATCAGCAGGTTGATCTCCTTCCAGTACTTCTTTGGGATGACATTCTTGAGCGCAGGCTCCGTCTGCTCCGGCGTCCCCGTCTTCACGAGGCCGAGCCTGTTCGATATCCTGTGGACGTGGGTGTCCACGGGAAGTGCGTCATCATTGAATCCATAGACCTGCACGCAGCCCGCGGTCTTCGCCCCGACGCCTTCCAACTGCAGCAAATCCTCGCGTTCTCGCGGAACCTTGCCGCCGAACTTCTCGACCAGCTGCCTGCTGATGTTTCTTATCCTCTCGGCCTTCACTCTGTAGAAGCCGCTGGAGCGTATCAGCTCCTCGAGCCTCCCGCTGGGGGCATTGGCAATCTGTTCGGGAGTCCTGTATACCCTGAAAAGCCTTTCGCTGGCCTTCCTCGTATTCTCATCCTTCGTCCTCTGGGAGAGCACGGTGGATATCAGCACGCGGAACGGGTCCTCGTTCCACACAATGGCCCTGCCTCCGACCTTCTTGCGCATCTCAGCGACCACGAGGTCTACATCCATGAAAGAAAAAAGCGTTTTTGATTTAAGTTCCTATCTGGACGTTTTCGGCAATCCTCTTCAGCGTCGCTATGGCGGAAAGCGCCGCGAGCTGCGACGTCTTCCTGTTCTTTGGGAGGGGGTTGTTCTCAAGCTTCACCGTCATCGTCCCGAACTTTCCCTCTGCGAATATCTCGTGCTGGTTCTTTTCCAGGAACGGGTCGGCGATTATCTTCACCCTCGTCTGCTCTGTGCCTATGCCCGCAAGCGAGAGCGTGACCGCGACGTTCACGTTGCTTGGGAACCACTCCGCCGCCTGCTTCGCGCTTCCCTCGAAGATGACCGTCGGCTTCCTTATGGAGTGCAGCGCTATGTCGTTCTTTATGACCCAGGGGGCGTTCTCCAAAGCCTTTATGGGCTTCCTAGTGGTCAGCGTGACGCTGGTCAGCCCGGCCTGTGCAGCCGCCTTCAGCCCGTCGAGGCCGGCTATGGCACCTGAGGGAATGTATATTCTCCTTTTGTGCTCAGCCGCCTTCTTTTTTATCTTCCCGAAAAGCTCATCATCGGAAAAGGCGCCCACGCTCATTATCATCACGTCTGCCTTCTCAAGCGCCCCCGGCACGCGCTCCCTCACGCATTCCTGGGAGGCGGCTTCTATTATCAGGTCAGCTCCTTCCATGTCCTGAACCCTTATGACGCACGCAGGCTTTCCCTTGAGCTGTCTGGAAAGCGATTGGCATTTCTCCATTTCGTCGTCCAGCAGGTAGGAAAGCTCGAAATTCCCGTCGGTCTCGATGTATTTGGCTATCACGGTGCCTATGGCGCCGCAGCCTATGAGGCCGATCTTGACAACGCTCATGATAATAGAATACGCGAAAACTTAAAAATCAGACTAAGAGAAAGGTTTATTGATGAAACGGGTCTTGGGTTTCTCTCCCATCCTAGGCTTGAGTATCTCCATGTTTGCCTTCTTATGTGTGGCTAGCCCAATACTGTGTTTCCCTATGTAATCGTGTCTCTCGATTGCTGTCTCCGTCATGGCAGGAGTTTCTTTCCACCTGTCATGAATTGCCTGCATATTGTATGGAACCTTCAGGACGTTCTTATGTTGCCTCGTGAACCTTTCAGGGCCTGCAGGGTATCTCCTCTTCTTTAACTCTATCATTCCTTTCAGATTGTCGTCTAAGAGTGCGAGGCGATCGACAAGGAAATCGATGGTCGCATCCTTATGCCCGGGTTCGTACTCCACTATTATCTTCTTCCCGCTATCACCTATCCTTTGGACGTAATCAGACTTGGTTACGTTGATAAGCATGTGGGAGTTGTATATGATGTCCTTAAGGTCTTTAAGCGAGTAATCCTTGAAGATTCCGCCTCTCATGTCGTTTCCAATAATCATGCTGCCATCTATTCCAATCTCATCTGAAGACTCGAAGAGCAAGTATTCCTCGTAATCGTCTATGTCGTCCCACTTCGTGACATTACTCTTATTCATATTCCTGACGTCTATGGCGTACATTACAGTTTCTCTGTTGTCGCAGACTATCATCTTTTTCGATAATATATTCTCGTCATAGAACTTGAGAATGGTGTCTATCTCATCATCATTACTTGCATAAAGGCAGTCACTTTCCTTTATTTTCCTCAGGTTCTTGAGATAGTCTATTTTCTTCAACCCGTAAATTTTCGATAACAATCTCGCGGGAATCTCGGTCCTCGTCGAAGAGAAGTAGAGTTGTTTGCCCTTAAGGAGCCCCTCGTTTGCCAGAGCTTTGAGCACCCCGTCTGTAATGGGGTAACGGCCGAAGGCTATTTTATCGTAGTTCCCAACGAATTCCTCTACATTTTCGACTAAATATCTGTAGAAAGCCTTGTCCCCTGTAGGTAGTCTTAAAAAATTTGACATGGTGTCTTTTCTATGAATAAGGTTTTTTTAAACCTTTCCACCACACAACCGTCAAAAATTTTATAAGAAAGCGCCTGATTATTGTGTTATGAGCGGAACAATTCCGGAGGAGACGCTGAGGCTTTTCAAAAAGCAGCAGTACAGGATAGCCGGAAGACCTCAGAATCTAACCCTTATACATCCTGTACGCTTCCCTCACCATCAAAGAGCCGAAGATGTAGAGAAAAAGAATCATGGCAGAAAATATCACAAATCCCATGTCAATTCTGTCCGATTGGGTTATGACCTTCAAAAAGTCGATGGTGATATATACTCCACCAGCCAAAAAAATCAATCCAAGGAATCCGCCGCTGACCATCAGGAAGTCATCACGGACTATCTTTTCACGTTTTTCTTTGGATGCAGCCTTCCTTCTTGCCGAGATTGAAACAGCCAGAGTCAGTATCACTCCTGCTGCTAGTACGGCTCATCCAACAACGCCTCCCTGTAAAAGGTGAATAAGCGCTGAAATTATCATAAGAGGCCCTATGATTTTAAAAAGGACTTGAGAAGCCGATACCCTGTTTTTCTTCTTCCCCGGCATAATTAATTATTTCCTGTTCCCAAATAAATGTCTTCTTTAAAGGTTGTCCTCAATTATTACCATGATTCCCAAAGATTTGAAGAACATGCTTCTCAGGCAGCAGTACCGTTTTGCAGGCAAGCATTCTGCCGTGAAGATATGCGAGTGGACGAAGAAGTCCCTCAGGAGTGAGGGCGTCTGCTACAAGCAGAAGTTCTACGGCATAGAGAGCCACCGCTGCCTGCAGATGACCCCGAGCGTCGCCTGGTGCCCCAACAGGTGCGTCTACTGTTGGAGGGCCACGGAGAAGACGCGGGAAAGTCCGAAAACGGGGGAGAAGATAGACGAGCCAGCCGAAATCATAGACAGGTGCATAGAGGCTCAGCGCCTGCTGCTTACCGGCTTCAAGGGGTTGGACAAAGCGAACAAGAAGAAATGGAAGGAGGCGCAGGAACCCAACCAGGCCGCCATATCCCTTTCGGGGGAGCCCACGGCGTATCCTAAGATATCGGAACTGATAGGCGAGTTCCATAAGCGCCATTTCACGACCTTCCTCGTGACCAATGGCCAGTACCCGGAGAGGCTGGAAGGGATCACGGAGCCCACGAACCTCTACATATCGCTCGACGCCCCTGACAGGGAGACTTACATGAAGGTGGACCGGCCGATGCTTCCCGATTTCTGGGAGCGCCTGAACAGAAGCCTTGAACTGATGAGCAAGTTCGGATGCACCAAGGTAATCAGGCTCACGCTCGTGAAGGGCTGGAACGACCACAATCCCGAGGGCTACGCGGAACTGATAAAGAAGGCTGGTGCTGATTTCATCGAGGTCAAGAGCTACATGTGGGTAGGGTTCAGCCGGAAGCGCCTGAAGAATGAGAACATGCTCTACCACATGGACGTGAAGACATTTGCGGAAAAGATTTCAAAGCTCACAGGATACAAATACAAAGACGAGCAGAAGGAGAGCAGGGTCGTGCTTCTCAAGAGAGGCTAAGAATTCATAGCTTCCTTCTGTAAGGGTTTTCATGTGAAGTATCAGCAGTAGGGTTCAATTCTTCACCTGGATTCCAGCCACGGTAGAACATAACTATTTGACTATCACATATATCGAATCCTTTCTTCCAGTTTGGGTTGATACTGCTTTTCTTGACTGCCATGGAAATGATTAAGGTGGGAAATTTTATAAATTTAGCGTCTTCTTGCCGCACTTCTGGGGTATTAGGCTTATCTTAGCGTCCCTGAACTTCCTGTCAAGCTCCTTTCCTCCGAAATACTCGTGGAGGAATATGGCTAGCGCCGCGACTTCCGAATGGGGCTGGTTCCCTATCGCTAAGTTGTGGTCAGCGGCGTGGTAGACTTCCATGGGCACCTTCTCGCCGCCTATGATGACGAGGACATCCCCCGACTTCCTTATCTTTCCTATCTTTTCGGAAAACGGCATGCCGTACATGGTGAGGTGGACTTTCAGGCCGTGAAAGCCCTTCATCACCTTCCGCCAGCTGCCCTCATGACTTATCTCGAAAGGCCCGCCCCAGTTATCCACGATCCTCCTGACGGAATCCTCCATCCCGGAATCGTGCTCTCCAGTGTATATGAGCCTCTCCGCGCCGAACGCCCTAGCGACGAGCGCGCAGTGCGTTGAGATGCGCGGGTCCCTGCCCGCACGGTGCCCGAGACGAAGAACCGTTATCATCATAATCCCAGAAGAAGGACTCCTATGAACAGGCCGACGAAGAGCGCTATCGCTGTCTCGTGCATGTTCCTGCCGCCCTTTACCAGCGGCATCATCTGGTCAATGAAGATGAAAGTCATCGCGCCGGCGGAGAATGATATTCCCGATGAGACAAAGACGTCCACTGAACCGCTCAGGGACACAAACGCGAGCACCGCGCCTACGAACGCAGGTACGCAGGAAAGCAGCAGCATCAGAAGTGTCCTGTTCCTCCCCGCGGCGGTCTGCGACATCGGTATGCTTATGGCGATGCCCCTCGGGATGTTCTGCAGTATGACCGCGGCAAAGGCGGCTGTCCCGAGCGTGAAAGAGACCGCGAACCCTGACCCTATGACGAGCCCCGCTGCGATGTTGTAAATGATTATGCCCGTTATGACAAGCGAGCCCGTCTTGAGGATCGAGTATAGCCTGTCCTCGTATTTTTCATACAGATACGTATGCGGGAAAAGGAATCCCGTGACCATGAACACGACGCCGCCGAGTATGAAGCCCAGCGCGGTATAACCCATGCCGCCAAGCTCCATTGCACGCGGCATTATTCCGAGCAGTATGACTGAAAGCAGGACCCCGGTGGAGCCGGCAAGCGACCACTGGAGGGTCCTCTTACCGACTTTCAGGTAGTTGTGTATCAGCCCGCCCAGTACCGCGGAAGCGCCTGCAAGCACCGCCAGAACAAAGACCGGTAGGACGTCCATGCTTTCACAGTATATAATTGGTGCCGCTTATTAAAGTATTCAGGACTTCTTCCTTTCGGGCTCTTCCTCAACGCCGTCCAGAAGCAGGTTGGAGCCGAACAGCAGCTTCTCGAGCGTCTGCGCTATGTAAAGCTGCTTGCTTATCATCAGCGGGTCCGAATTTCCGTGTATGGAGCACTGTATCTGGACCCTTATCAGCGCGTTCCTGACCTCCTTCTTGGCAGGCTTCGGCAGCTTTCCGAACCCCTTTGTTATCGCGTCAAGAACGTACGGCATCTCGTCCGGATCTTCTAATGACCTGTAAAGGGCTCTTGCAAAGCTTTTTTCCAGCCCGTGCACCTTGGACCACGACTGGATTGTCATGCCCCTCTTCCCAGTTATTATGCCTGCCAGCATTTCAGTCACCCACTGTCAATAGATGATGCGTGTATTTAAGAAATTTCGTGGAACGAGCCCTTTATCCTCCTGAACTTCAGCGTGTTCCCGTGGCTCCCCAGAAAACTGAAAAGGCCGTCCTTGAGGACCATGTCCTTTACCCTGTCCTCCCTCGTGTCGGTCTGCCTCACCAGGAGAATCCCCTTCTCTTTCACGATCCTGTTGGCCTCCGTGAGCAGCTCCCTCACCCTCTTCACGTTCTTCAGCACGTTGTAGAAAAGTACCACATCAGCGCTGCCGTCGTCAACGCCGGTCTCGAGGTCCGAATATATGGTGTCGATGTTAGTCAGCCCCATTTCGAGCGCCTTCTTCTCAGCCAGCTCTAGCAGCGTCGGGTGCAGGTCTACCGCATGGACCGTCCCTTTGTTACCGACTATCCTCGCGGCGGCTATGGTGTAGACGCCGGTACCGCATCCGAAGTCGACTACTGTCATCCCTTTTTCTACACCGAGGGATTTGAGGTCATCCTCGGCCCTTTTTGTCCTGAATTTCCTGTGGGAAACCCTGTGCTTTATCTTCATTAGAAAGTGCGGCGCCCTCTTCTCGTCGTCTATGTTTCTCTGCCAGAGCCAGGCCATTGTATCACTTAAAGTATTTACCCCGGCATCTTAAATTATAACCTCCCGACTCCTTTTTTAACGGGCTTGACCAAATACTATTCATGTGGGAGGAGACCGCGCTGATGGCGCTCAAGCTCATCGTATCGCTCGGCCTCGGGGCGCTGA
>CAZSYZ010000008.1:0-26942 GCA_964611445.1 uncultured archaeon
CTCTTCGGGGGAGATGTAAGCCCCCTGTCCTTTTTCAGGAGAGAATGATCACCTAAAATCATTTCCGCCATTTCCTTCGCTATGAGCCTCCAGTCATAGTAACCGATGCCTTCCAGTCCGTTCCTGCTGACTTTTCTGTAAAGCACCCTGTCATTCAGGAGGCTGCATATGCCATCGAAAAGCCGCTTCCCGTTTTCAGACCTGACCAGGACGGCCTTCTCCCCGTCCTTCACGTGTTCCCTCACGCCGGGCAGGTCGCCTATGACCGTGGGTGTGCCGCAGGCCATGGCCTCGAAGAGCTTGAGCGTCACGACGCCCCTAGTGGCAGGGGCGTCCGGTATCGGCACCACGTTGACCTTCGCCAGATTCATGAATGAGGGCATGTCCTCGTATGGGACCCATCCGGTGAACATGAAGCTTGAGCCGAGGCCGGCCTTCTTGACCATGGCCTTTATGTTCTCCATGTAGTCTCCCGCACCAACTATTAGGAACTTAACTTCAGGATTTTCCTTCAGGACCAGCGGAGCCGCGCGCACGAGGAACTGCACGCCGTCATGCGCTGCTATCCCTCCTTGGTACACCACATATGTACCTGACCTTTCCAGCGAGTACCTGCCGCAGAACGACCCCGAAGGCTTCATGGGCCTGAACATCCCGGTGTCCACACCGTCCCTGACTATCCTTATGCTCTCCCTCCTGCACCCGCGCTCCTCGAGCATCTTCCTTATCTGCCTGGTTATGGTGAACACCCGGTCCACCTTGAGGCTGAATCCCTCGGCCTTCCTTACGGCCCTGTAAACGGCCCTTCCCTTCACTGAAGGGTGTGCGTAGGCCCAGTACTCCGACCAGAGGTCGACGTAATCGACTATCTTCCTGCCGCTGGTCTTGGACAGCCTCACGGCAAGCGCCGAGGGCAGGCTCTGGCCAAAAACTATGTCGGCGTCCCTGTCAACGAGCTTCTTCGCCCTCCATGCGAACCTGGGATAAAGCTTCAGTCGCGAAGAACTGAACCTGCTTATGTCAAGCCCGACATCCACGGCCTCGGTGCCGAACCTTTCCCTGCAGCTGTTCGCGTGCTTCGGACCGGGCGTTATGAAGCGGAGCGTGCAGCCGCGCCTTATCAACTCATTTGCCAGATGGTATGCCCGGAGATTGGCGCCGTTGAGGGAATCGAACCCCGCAAAGGAGCAGACATCAATCCTCATAAGACACACTTACCTGTTGGATTCCATGTCGAAAAGCATGCCGAAGAAGAGCGACTGGAAACCCATTATAAGCAGCAGCGCCACGAGTATGGCATTCGCATCCGAGAAAGGTCCGACTGCCAGCCTGTGCCAAAGGAGCCAGAGGCCGTACAACAGGCCGGAGGGGACCAAGATTATGCCCATGATATAGAAGAGGAAGAGTGGATGGAAGTCCCTCTTTATGTACTTCTCCTTGAGCCTCCAGAAGAATCCCTTGGTTATCATGGGTGAAGTCCTGAATATGTAGCGTCCTATGCCTATCTGCGACTGCCTCTCTCCCTGAAGGTATATAGGTCTTCGTGGGACATCCTTGACCCTGAAGCCGTAGACGTTGAGGCGTATTAGCCAGTCGGAAACGTAGCCGTAGCCCTTGTGCGATTTGTCCCAGTCTATAGTTTCTATGACTTTCTTTGTGGTCGCGGTGTAGCCGTCCTGGGTATCGAATATCTTCCAGTAGCCCGATGCTATCTTGGTCATCAGTGAAAGCATGGAGTTGCCAAAGAACCTGTGCCTTGGCATGACATCGATTGCCTGCCACAACCACCTGTTGCCTTTGACGTAGTCGGCTTCATTCTTGGCCAAAGGTTCAAGGAAGTTCGGCAGGTCCTTGAGATCCATCTGGTTGTCGCCGCCTACCACCGCGACTATGTCGAAATTGTCCTTGGCTGCCTGCTTGTAGCCGGTTATTATCGCCTGTCCGACGCCTTTGTTCTTTTCGTGCCTCAGAAGGCGGACCCTCCTGTCCTTCTTGGCGAAGCTCTTGACTATTTCAGGAGTCTTATCCGTAGAACAATCATCTATAACATAAACCCTGTCGACTTCCTTCGGCACGCCTTCAAGCGTCGGCTTTATTAGCTTCTCCTCGTTATAGGCGGGGATAACCAGTGAAACACTCTTTTTCTTGTACATTTTTACCTACTAACTCATCTTGAGATATAATTTAAATAATTTGTTAATATTATCATGCCGCTTAAAGTTGGCGTTATAGGTGCCGGAAGATGGGGAAAAAACCACGTGAGGGTATACAATGAGCTTGACTGCGAGCTCGTTGGCATAAGCGACATAGACCCCAAAGCCAGGAAGCTGGCAAAGGATTTCGGCATAAGATATTTCGATGAATACACGAAGATGCTGCCGCTCGTTGATGCAGTCTCGGTCGTCGTGCCGACGAACCTCCATTACAGGGTCGTCAGGGAATGCCTGGATGCAGGGAAACACGTGCTCGTCGAGAAGCCCATGACGCTCAGCTCATCGGAAACCGCGGAACTCATAGAGATCGCAGGCAAAAAGGGCCTCACGCTGATGGGAGGCTACCTGTTCAGGTTCAATTCGGCGGTAAGGGAGCTCAGGAACCACATAGCGGATGCCGGGAAGATAAACTACATAACGGCCAGGTACGTACATTCGGACAAGCCCCCGAGGAAGGACTGCGGCGTGATACTCAACTTTGCCACGCACCTCATCGACATTCTCAGCTTCGTCTTGGGGAAAGAGCCCAGGAGCGTCTTCTGCAAGAAGATAAACCGCCTGTCAAAGGAAAGGGAAGACTGCGCCATAATAATACTGGATTATGGAGATTTCGTCGCCAACCTCGAGGTGACATGGTTCCATCCCCTCAAGAAGAGGGACATGTGGGTGATAGGAACCAGGGAGAAGATATACGCCGATTTCCTCGAGCAGATGCTCATCAGGTATCCCATAAGCGTCAGGGACTACAATGTCCTGGGGGGAAAGGAGATACACGTGGAAGTGCGGAAGAATGAGCCCCTGAAGGATGAAATCGCGGCATTCTGCAGGAGCGCGGGGAAAGGAGTGACAAACGGCAACGGAAGCGACTACTCGATAGCCGTGATATGCGAGAAATGCATGGAATCCGCCGAGAAAGGCAGGGAGGTCGGTCTTCAATGGGGAAGGCGCAGGAAAACGTGAAGATGGGGCCAGGTTCGGAAGTGGGCGCGTTCACGGAACTGGGCGTGCTGCCTGAAAAAGGTCTGCTGGCCATAGGGAAGAACGCGCTCATAAGGTCCCATTCAGTCATATACGCGGGCTGCAGGATAGGCGACAACTTCCGGACAGGCCACGGTGTCATGGTAAGGGAGAACAACAGGATAGGCGACAACGTAAGCATAGGCACGCACTCCGTGATAGAAAGGGATTCGGTGATAGGCAGCGGAGTGAGGATACACAGCAGCGTTTTCATTCCTGAGTACACCGAGATAAAGGACAATGCATGGATAGGCCCGGGCGTGGTCATGACGAATGCAGATTTCCCCCTCGGCAGAAGGACGAAGGAGCTTCTCAAGGGGCCTGTAATAGAAGAGAGCGCCAAGATAGGGGCGAACGCAACAATACTGCCCGGCGTGAGGATAGGGAAGGGCTCGCTGGTGGGCGCAGGCTCCGTAGTCACAAGGGACGTGCCCGCGGGCTCCGTAGTCGCAGGCAACCCAGCAAAAGTCATGAAGAGCGTCAGCGAGCTGCGCTATCCGGACGGCGGGAAACCATATTAATAACGTTCTGTTTATATATTTAGTGATCTTATGATACCCCTTTCGGCGCCTGCGCAGTTGTTCGATTCCGGGATGGAAAAGAAGATTCTTGAGGTGCTCAGGTCAGGAAGGTACATACAGGGGAAAGAAACAGAGGACTTCGAAAAGGAGTTCTCGAAGTTCTGCGGCACCAAGTCAGGAGCAGCAGTCTCATCAGGCACGGCAGCCCTCCATCTCGCCCTCATGGGGCTGGGGATAAAGCCCGGCAACGAGGTGATAACCACGGCCCAGACGTTCATAGCTACTGCCAATGCGATAGTGCATGCGGGAGGCAGGCCCGTGCTTGTCGATATCGAGAAGGATACGCATAACCTGGACCCCTGCAAGATAGAGGAGAGGATAACCAGGAAAACCAGGGGTATAGTGCCTGTTCATCTCTATGGGCATCCTGCTGATATGGACCCCATAATCGAGGTGGCCGAGAAACACGGCCTCTTCGTGATCGAAGATGCCTGCCAGGCCCATGGCGCCGAATACAGGGGAAGGAAGGTGGGCTCCATAGGGCATGCCGCGGCCTTCAGTTTCTTCCCGTCGAAGGTCATCACGGTGTTCGGGGATGGCGGGATGGTGACAACCAATGACAGCGATGTCGCCGAGAAGGTCCGCATGCTCAGGAACCAGGGAAGGACCAGGGGCAAGAAATACGAGCATGATGCCATAGGATATAACTACAGGATGGGCGAGGCATCTGCCGCTCTCGGGAGGATGGCACTTAAACATCTGCCGGAATGGATAGAGAGGAGAAGGAAAATCGCAGCCACCTATAACAGGCTTCTCATGGACCTTGTGGCCATTCCTGTGGAGAAGGACTATGCTAGGGCTGTTTACTATGTCTATACAGTAATGGCAGAAAGGAGGGACGCACTCAGGGAGCATCTCAGCAGGAGAGGTATAGAAAGCGGCGTCTACTACCCGGTGCCCGTCAGTCTCCAGCCGGCGTACAGGAAATACGGCTACCCGCATTTCCCTGTGGCGGAGGACGTTGCAGGAAAGATACTCTCATTGCCCATGCACCCCTTTTTGAAAAAGGAGGAAACGGAGCGTGTCGCCGATGCCGTCGAAGAATTCTGCAGAAGGACTCACCGGTAGATTCGGGGAATTCTTCAGGGAGAACAGGTTCCTGATAATCATAACAGCGCTTTCAGTGCTAGTCTTCGGCTTCAGCTTCGCCCCCGAGGTCGTGACCCCGGACGGGGCCAGCTACATGCTCGCGGGGAGACAGATGCTTGAAGGGAACTACACTGCAACGTTCTTTCACAGGATGCCGATGCTTCCATCACTCTTCGCTGCTTTCTACGCGGCCGGTCTGGGCCTGGTCGCCATAAGGTTCATAATACCGCTGTTTTTCGTCGTGCTGTCGCTGGTATCGACCTTCCTGCTCGTCAGGGAGATTTCCGACGAAAAAAGGGCCATGATGGCAACGGTGCTGATGTTCTGCTTCACGGAGTTCTGGAGGTGGGGGATAAAGTTCCTCGTGGACATACCGCTGCTGGCGATTTCAAATCTCGCGCTGTACTTCTTCTTCAAGTCACTCAAAGACAAGAAATACTTCTACCACATGGGAATACTGATGGGCATGGGCCTGATCACGAAGCTCAGCTTCGTCATACTGCCAGCCGCCATGGCCCTGTACGTGCTCGCCGCGCGCAGGGACGTGCTCAGGAACAAGGAACCCTGGCTGGCAGCAGTGGTCGCATCGGTCATATTGGTATCAGCGTTCGCATTCGTCTCATACATATCGGAACCCGGCACGGACCATCTGAGGCAGGTAACTCAGGTTCTGAATGTGGAAGATGCCGCGAGGCAGGACAGGCCGGCCCTCGGGCAGCTGATAACGGGCCAGATGAGCAACGTCCTCTTGCTCCTCAATATGGCACTTTTCCCGATTCTCATATTTTTCCCTTTTGGCGTGATCGGCTTGTGGAAGGGCAGAGGCAGGTTCCTGCTGTTTTATTTACTGCTCTTCTTCATGACATTCCTCATATTCTGGGGCGTCAGGCTGAGGTACTATTCCCCTCTCTATCCCGTGCTCATGCTCCTTATCACCGAAGGCTTCCTTTTCCTTAGGGAGAGGCTGGGCGGAAAGGCTGGCCTGCTGCTGAAATCCGCGTTCGCCGTGCTCCTGCTGGTTTCATTCCTGAACGTCATATACATAGTCTGCCTCGACTCTGAGATGACATGGGGCGCGGAGAGGCTTTCGCGCGAGACGGGAGCGCTGGACGGGAAGATAGCCAGCGATTTCCTGCCCAGCTACCTTTACTTCAGTTGCGACCCGATACTGAACGTGACGGTCCTCGACGAAATCTTCGGAAATCTGGATTACGGCACGGTCAGGGATTCCGGCGCCGAATACATCGTAATATCAATCTATGCGGAATGGTGGAGGTCACCCTCGAACGAGACGTTCCATCCGAGGATGGCCCTGATAGAGGTTCCGTTCATGGACAGGGTCTACTCCAACGGGAGGGTGCCGCCTGATTTCACATTCAGGTCGGAGCTGTATCGGAAAATAAGTGCAGACTCCCATTACAGGGAAATCAGCGAAGTCTTCAATAACGCCGGGCAGAAGATATTCATAATCTACGAGGTTCTTTGAGCCCAGTCAGATTTATTAAACGCGGGGGCCCATTAATCTAGAGGCGCTGACATGAAGATACTGGTTACCGGAGGGGCGGGATTCATAGGCTCCCATCTGGTCGATAGGCTGGTTCAGATGGGCCATGACGTCACGGTCCTTGATGTTATCGAAAAGCAGGTCCACACGCACGGCAGGCCCGAATATCTTAACAGAAAAGCGAAGTACATAATCGGCGACATAAGAGACCGGAGGAAGCTCAGCGAAAGCATCAAGGGAACTGAAGTGATTTCCCACCAGGCAGCTGCAGTAGGCGTCGGGCAGAGCATGTACCAGATAGAGAAATACGTGGATGTAAATTCCCTGGGGACTGCCGCGCTCCTTGATTTCCTTGTAAACGGGAAGCATGACGTAAGGAAGTTTATAGTTGCATCGAGCATGAGCATCTATGGCGAAGGCTCGTACATATGCGAGGGCTGCGGAATGGTTTATCCCGACATCCGCGATAAATCCCAGATGGAGAGGCACGAATGGGAAATGAGGTGCAACAAATGCGGGAGAAAGGCCTCCCCGCTGCCCACTGACGAGGAAAAGCCACTGAAGCCGACGTCGGTTTACGCCACCACAAAGAGGTCCCAGGAGGAGCTCTGCCTGAACGTGGGAAGGTCGTACGGCATCCCTACAGTGTCTCTGCGCTATTTCAACGTCTACGGCCCCAGGCAGAGCCTGAGCAACCCCTACACGGGAGTCTGCGCGATATTCTCCAGCAGGATAAAGAACGGAAAGCCTCCTCTGATATTCGAGGACGGGCTGCAGTCAAGGGACTTCGTGAATGTCAGGGACATAGTGCAGGCCAACATACTCGCCATGGAGAAGAAGAAGGCCGACTACAATTACTACAATGTGGGGACCGGCGTCCAAAAGACAATACTGGATGTGGCAAACACCCTCATAAAGCTTTACGGAATGGGGGTGAAGCCCAGGGTCTCCAGCAGGTTCAGGGCGGGCGACATAAGGCACTGCTTTTCAGACATAAGGAAAATATCAGACGATCTGGGCTACAGGCCGTCCGTGACATTCGAGGACGGCATGAAGGAGCTTGTGGAGTGGGGAAACACCGTTAATGCCGTTGACAGGACGGAAATGGCCGAAAGGGAACTCAAAGATAAAGGGCTAATCTGACTGCGGGATGAGCCGGAAAAGGCTTTACGGGATTTTCATCTCTTCCTGATTACTTTGGCAGGGCTCCCGACAGCGATCGAGTATGGAGGTATATCACTGTTAACGAGTGAGTTCGCTCCTATGACAGAGCCCTTCCCTATCCTGACACCCCTGAGTATCACGGCCTGGGCGCCTATCCATACATCTTCACCTATTTCTATCGGTCCGCAGTCGTAACCCTGGTCCTTTATGGCAGTGTTCCTGTCGGCGAATCTGTGCTCGAAGGATATCAGTTTTGCGCCATAGGCTATCCTTGACTTGGACCCTATCTTTATGCCTCCCATCCCGTGGAGTACGCACGTGCTGTTGACCGAGACGTCTTCGCCTATCTCTATGTTCTCAGGGTACCTCACCACGACCCCGTCGGAGATGTACGAGCCTCTCCCGAATCTCTTCATGGCCCTTCCGAAGACGTACCTTCTGACATAGTCGCCGAATTCCCCGGGGATGTATTTCACGGCGTCGACCCTGAACTTGCGGGGCAGCAGCATAAGCGAGGATTTCAGCACAAACAGCGCGATTTTCACTTGCGGTGAAGACATACCTTTCATAATATCATTTTCCATGCAGAATTTATATTTATTCACGCGGTGGCCGCCTGGTAACCGTGCCCAAGGCCCTCTGCAACGCATTTATAACAAAATGCTCTTATTTACATTATGCCCGAGAATCCGGAAGCGGAGGAAATGGAATCCCTCAAAACGATAGCCAGGGGGGCCGGCATCGTATTCGCAGGCCTGTTCATATCCAAGATTCTGGCGTATCTTTACAGGCTCTTCATCGCACGTTTTTTCGGGCCGGGAGACTACGGGCTCTTCTCGATAGGCATTGCCGTGATAGGTCTTTTCACGGTCCTGGCTCTCCTCGGCCTGCCGACGGGCGTGACCAGGTACGTGGCATTCCATAATGCGAAGGGCGAAGAAAGGAAGACAAGGGGAGTCATCCTGTCCGCCGTCCTGATGGTGCTCGTATCGTCGGTCATCCTGTCCGCCGTCCTGATGCTGCTCTCGGGATTCATCGCGACGGGCATATTCTCTGAGCCCGCGCTGGGGCCGGTCCTGCTGGTCCTCGCGATGTCCATACCTTTCACGGCCCTGTTCAACCTGGTCTACTCCGTCTTCCTTGGATTCAGAAAGGTCGAATACAGGGTCTACACGGAGAGCATATTCCAGAACGTTTCAAGGCTTCTGCTCGTGGTGGTATTCGGGATGGTCAGCGGCGCCGTCCTAGGCATAGCATGGGCATGGACCGCGGCCGTCATAACAACGTTCGTCTTTTCCCTCTACCTCTTGGGCAGGTGCTGCCCGCTCAGGAGCGCAGTCAGGCCGGAATACGAGATCGGGGAGCTGCTGAGATACTCGCTTCCCCTTCTGCTGGTGGGCTTCATGGGATTCCTTGTCCTGTGGACCGATACGATGATGCTGGGCTTTTTCAGGGACAGCTACGAGACGGGCATATACAACGCCGCGCTCCCAACGTCGCAGCTCCTCCTGATAATACCCTCGGCCTTCACCATGATATTCATGCCTCTCATCACGGAACTCCATGCGAAGAAGAGGCTGGCCGAGCTGAAGAACGTCTACAGAACCGTCACGAAATGGACATTCTTCTTCAACATCCCAATATTCCTGCTTCTCATCCTGTTCTCTAGGCAGATACTGAACATACTCTTCGGGCCGGAGTACATACCGGGATTCCAAGCCATTGTCATACTCTCAGTAGGAATTATGTTATACACGAGTGTTCCTAACGTGATGGTTTTACAAATGATAAAAAAAACCAAGGAGGTCATGTATGTAACCATTGTGAATGCGACTTCCAACGTAGCGCTGAATTTGCTGCTTATACCCCTAGATCTCGACTTGGGTTTTATGGTAATAGGGGGTATGAACGGCGCGGCCATTGCCTCAGCCATCACGTACATGATATCCTTCTCCCTCATGTTCCTTCTTGCATTCAAAAACACAAGGATCAATCCCATTTCGGGAAAAATAGCCAAGTCACTTGTTGCGGCAGTTATATCTTCTTTTGTCGTATACATCATAGCAAGTACAACCCTTGACCTTTTCCCGGTCACCGTTCTCGTCATTCTGTTCGGGATTTTCGTATCGCTTTACGCATTCATGCTGCTCGTCCTGAAGGGCTTTGACAGCAACGACATCAAGATAATCAGGTCCATTGAGAAGAAGGTAGGAATAAGGATAGGGTTCGCAAGGAGGATAATCAGGAGGTTCGCATGAAGAAGGCAATCGGCATACTCATGGTAATCAACAATTACCCGCCTGTCGTCGGAGGAGCTGAGATTTACGCCGGGAACCTTGCGGAAAGACTGGTCAAAGCCGGAAATGACGTCTTCGTTGTAACAAGGAAATGCAGCGGGGCGCCGCGCAGGGAGAGGCTCAGAGGGGTCGACGTAGCGAGGATAGACACCACCGATATCCCCGGAATACGGTTCCTTGTCCATACAGTGATGGTGTTTCTTTTCGCCATTGGCAACAGGAAGCGCATAGACGTGATACACGCATACCACACGTTCTCGACAGGCTTCCTGGCGTGCGTTCTCGGATGGGTACTCGGGAAGCCGGTCGTCATAAGGGACGGTCAGAGCCTTTCGTCCATAGAGATGTATCTGAAAAACCGGCTCTTCAGGGCACTGATAAGGTACACAATGAAAAGGTCGAGAATTTATGTTGACAACGTCGACCTCTACAGGCTGTTCAAGACTTTTTACGGAAATGCAAGAATAGAAATCATCCACAACCCGGTTGACAGCAGAAAATTCAGGCCGCCGAGACCAGGGGAAAATTGCCAGCTCAGTAAAAGTCTTGGTACTGAAAACATGTTCGTGATAGGCTATGTCGGCAGGCTCATAGAGTTCAAGGGGCTTGTATTTCTCGTTCATGCCATGAAGGAAGTCAACAGAAAAATTGAAAACTCACGCCTGCTGCTCGTAGGCGACGGCCCCGAAAGGGAAAAAATCGAGAACATCGCAAGAAGCATGGGCATAGAAAAAAATATCATTTTGGCCGGAAAAGCCGATTTCAGCGAAATTCACAAATTTTATCAGCTCATGGACGTTTTCGTTCAGCCGTCCCTGACGCCGGAGACTCCAAACACGACGGTTCAGGCGATGTCATCAGGCATACCCATAGTCGCGACCGATATGGTAATATCAGATGTTCTTAAAAACGGGGAAAATGCGCTCATAGTAAAACCCAAGAATCCGGAAGAGATTGCCGGATGCATAATAAAACTGCATCAAAACGCGGCACTGCGCAAGAGTATAGGCCCGAATGCAAGGAAATACGCTTATAACAATTTAACCTGGGACTCCCATGCAAAAAGAATTGTAAAAATTTATCAAGAGATCATGGATTCATGAGACCAATCAAGCATTCACAACTTCCTCAGATCTATAGTTCTGCCCAAATTATCCGATTTTCCGAACATCTCGCAGTTTTTGCATATTTTTAACTCGCCTTTAAGTATTTGTTTCCTGATCCCACCGTATTTTTTTGATTTCCAAACTTTCTTGAATCCGCCGTCCCTGAAAACATTTCCGATAATGATTTCGCCGTTGAAATCATGACAACAAACTGCAACGTCCCCGTTCCAGTAAATTACGCTCTGCCATATCCAGGGGCAGATCAGAAGCGGTTTTTCGGCCCTCTTTCTTCTGAATTCTTCGGAAGGCAGGCGTATTCCCGTCTTTTTTTGAATTTCTTCAAACTCCTCCTTCGAAAATTCATACCCGCAGAGAATGCTCAAGCTTTTAAAACCAACGACATCAATCCCGATTTCTTTGGCCGTATTGACTACTTCAGGTATTTCGTGCTGGTTGTGCTCCATGACGACAAACTGCCAATCTATTTCAGGCGTTTTCGATTTCAATTTCTTCCTGGCGTCAACAACACCTCTCATATTTTCCATTACCTGATTAAAATTCGCCCCGACCCTGTATTTCTCTTCAGTTTCCCTGGTTATCCCATCCACGGCCAGTACAAGGTGCGTCAGTCCAGATTCTATTATATTTTCATACCCAAGCTTATGCAAAAGAGTCGCATTGGTGGATATCTGCGTCTTCAGCCCGTTATCCGCCGCATATCTTATCATTTTCAGCAGATCCTTGTTGAGAGTAGGTTCGCCTGCAAAATCCATCATGATATAAGACTTTATACTCTTTATCTCGTCTATTATTGTTTTGAAATTTTCAAGTGTCATGAAACCTTTCTTTCTCTTTGGCAGATTGTTTGTCGGGCACAGTGGGCATTTAAGATTACAAAAATTGGTAGGTTCTATCGTAATCAGGGGAGACTTTCGCAACCGCATTAACAATGAATCCGGAATATACTGCATGGAACGAACAAACATCCTGTTCTTGGACAGGCTCCTTCCAAGTTTCATAACATACCTCAATGAACATCACACAAACAAAATGTTCTCATCGGGTTTATTAAACAGATTATCTTAATCTCGAATTATTGATTGCCTCTCCTACTGATGATACCAGATGGTCCAACTGCTCCTTAGTGAGCCCAGGGAACATCGGGAGTGTGACTATGGATTTCGACAGATTCTCGGTCACGGGGAAGTCGCCTTCTTTGCAGCCGTTCGCTTTCCTGTAATACGTACATAGATGTACAGGGGGGTCGAAATGAACGGAGGCGCCTACGCCCATTTCCCTCAGCGATGAGATGAATTTTATCCTGTCTACCTTTTTCCTGTCCACGGTGACCGTGTACATCTGATAGACGTGCTTCGCTTTCTTCATCTCGACAGGCGTCTGCAGATTTTCAAAATCCAGGCCCTTGGTCAGGTATTCCGAATGCTTTCTTCTGAGATCGTTCATTCTATCAAGTTTTTTCAGCTGCTCCAGCCCTACTGCGGCAAGAACATCACAAAGCCTGTAATTGTAGCCAGGAAGCACGCAGTCCCTCAGCCACGGCTCGTCCTTCTTGTCCCTCATCCATGTCGAAGTGGCTATCCCGTGGCCCTTGTAAGTCCGGACGGTCTGGGCTATTTTATCGTCGTTTGTGGTTAACATCCCCCCCTCGCCGGTAGTCATGTTTTTTGTCGGGAAGAACGAGAAGCATCCGATTCCAAAGCTTCCGGTCTTTTTATTGCTGTACTCTGCGCCAATGGATTCCGCCGAGTCCTCTATGACGACAAGGTCATGCTTCTCAGCTATCTCCATTATCTCGTCCATCCTGCAGCTCTGGCCGCCGTAATGCACGGGCATTATTCCCACGGTCTTCTTCGTCAGCCTCTTTCTTATATCCTCCGGGTCTATGTTGCGCGTTTCAAAGTCAATTTCCGCGAATACTGGTTTGCAGCCGGCAGTGACAATGGAATTTGCAGATGCGACAAAGGTGAAGCTTGGGACTATTATCTCCCCTTTCAGGCTGGAAGCCTGGATTGCGAGCTGCAGTGCGGACGTGCAGGAATTCACGGAGATCGCATGATCAACCCCGACGTACTTTGCAAACCCCTCTTCAAATTTCTCGTTTTTCGGTCCGTGCGCAAGCCAGCCAGATTTCAGAACTTCGGCAACTGCTGATATCTCCTCTTCGCTTATGTTCGGAATGCATAATGGTATTTTCATATACTCACATTTAGCTCTTGCATTAAAAAACAGGTCGGTTCTTGACAACAAGCTTGAATATCGGCGAATACACGCTCATTACCCATTTTATGTACTCTTCTATGCCAGACTCTAGGTTGTACTCAGGCTCATAACCCAAAAGTCTCTTAGCCTTGCTTATATCGAGCCTCCCTTTCTTGGTGTCTATCTTTCGGGCGCCGACAACTTTTATTTTCGCCGCGGGTATGAATCGCTTTATGGCATCGGCCAAATCCCTTATCGAGCAGTCCTTATCGCCACAGATGTTGAAGACCTCACCGTCTGACTTCTTACTCTCCGTCGCAAGGACTACCCCCCTTGCCACATCCTTAACGTATGAGAATGTTCTTTTCTGGTGTCCGCCGCCATCAAGCTCAAGCGGTATGCCCTGGAGTGCGTTCTCCACGAAGTTTTTTGTGACACGTTTTTCAAGGTCCCCCGGACCGTACACAGACGATGTCCTGAGAACCGTCACTGGAAGGCCATACGACCTGAAGTAGCTGACGGCGATTCTGTCGGCGGCAAGCTTTGTGGCTCCGTATATGTCCTTAGGTTCAAGAGGGTGCTTCTCATCGGCAGGGCTGTACTGGAAATCCCCATAAGTCGACGCAGTTGAAATATAAGAAAATTTATCGAGGCCAAGTATTCTCGCCGCCTCAAGCAGATTGAATGAGCCCAAGGTGTTCACCCGGAATGTCAGGCTAGGATTCTTCACGGCTGCCGGTATAAAGGTTATCGCTGCTGCATGGACGATTTTTTCAATCCTGAATTTCTTCAAATTTTTAAGGACGACCCCAAAGTTCGTTATGTCACCATTCACAAATTCCACTTTGTCTTTGATGTCGGGCATCCTCACCTTTTTGATTAGGTCCAGTTCACCCTGGCTGAAATTGTCAAATATCACCACCCTTTCCCCTCGCCTCACAAATTCCCTGCATATGTGAGAGCCTATGAACCCGGCGCCGCCAGTAACAAGAACTATGAGAACCACCCGAATAACATAATATAAAATAAAGAGTGATTTATAAATTAAAACGGATTAACGCTTTCCCAAGATTCCGGTTGTTCTCAGGCATGCGGAGGATTATGCATCTCGATAATTTCACTACGCTAACCAGCAAAAGCATAACGCCTTCTTACCGATCATTTCTGAAGAGCACGCTACCGGCGCAGACCGGCTTATGAAGTGATTTATATAATTAAAAAATGTAGATGTACTCTATAAGGGAGATCCCGATGAAACCGAGGATGCTTAAAATACTGATATGCCCGGAGTGCAAATCCAAGTTCCGCCTCAATAACCTTTCCGGAAAAGGAAAGGAGATAATGGACGGCATCCTTTGCTGCAAAAAATGCGGAAAAAGCTATCCGATAATAAGCGGCATACCGAGGATAATCCCCACGTCAATGATAAACAAAGAACTTCTCAGGTATTTCGCAGGAAAGTACGGCGAAGGAGTCCTTTCAAAGGAGACCGCTCCAAGAAAGCCGCATATGATAACTGAGAAGACATCAAAATCGTTCGGCTTCCAGTGGAGCATCTTCTCAGAAATGTATAAGGAATACGAGAAGAATTTCCTGGACTATATAGAGCCCCTGAAACCCGATTTTTTCAGGGGGAAGCTGGTTCTGGACGCCGGCTGCGGATTCGGGCGCCATACATATTATGCCGCGAAATATGGATCGGAAGTTGTGGGTTTCGATCTCAGTGACGCCGTGGACGCCGCGTACAGGAACTGCAGGAAATTCCAGAAGGTGCACATAGTCCAGGGAGATATATACAGCCTTCCATTCAGGAGCAGTTTCGACTTCATAATGTCCATAGGAGTCCTGCATCACCTTCCCAGGCCCAAGGAGGGATATCTGAGACTCGTGAAGCTGGCGAAGCCCGGAACGCTCGTTTTTGCATGGTTGTACGGCAAGGAGGGAAGGTCATTCAAGACGGTCTTCCTTGAGGGTAGCATAAGGAAGGTCACAGTCCGCATGCCTAGGAGGATGCTCTATTACTTATGCTACCTCCCTGCGGGCCTGTATCACACGGCAAACATTTTCTACAGGGTACTCAAGAGGATGGGCGCAGGATCAATTGCCGAGAGGATACCCTTCAGGAACTATGCAAAGTTCCCTTTCAGGGTGAAACTGGCCGATGCCTATGACTTTCTCGGGACCCCCATAAACAACTATTATACCATGGCGGAATGCGAAAAATGGGCAAGGGACGCCAAGCTCAAGGAAACATCGGTCACATCGCTGGGTGGCAGGAGCTGGAGGGTTTTTGGAAGGAAATAATCCCGTCTTTATGAAATCAGAGCCTCAAACACATTTTTCAGCTTCCTGTTCCTTTCCTTTATCGAGAACCTGCCGCTCTCGACCATCCTTCTCCCGGCGGCGCCGTACTTGAGCCTGGCCCTTTCATTCTCAATCATGAAAGCCATGCGCTCCTTCAGTTGACTTATGAGACTCGTCTGAAGGTTTTTCTTTGAGTGATCGTACAGTTCATGCGTGCTCCTGAACCTGTAAAGCAAATCGTCATTGAACAGGTTGTATTCCGGCCTGACGAGCGTTCCGTTCACGCCCTCCCGGACTATCTCAGGGACCGAGTATATGTCCGTGGCTATCACGGGCAGCGAGAACGACATGGCCTCGAGGTAAACAAACCCGAACGTGTCGAAAAGCGTTGGAAGGACGAAAACATCAGATTCCCTGTATATTCCCATCAGCCGCTCCCTGGGCATCTTTTTCATGAACTTTATATTTTCATTCCCCCCGAACTTCCTTCTTATATCCTGCGGGACATCCGAGATGAACACGAGCTCGGCATCAAAATTTCGGGATATTTTATCGAATGCAAGCAGTACCTCGTGTCCCGATTTCCCCCAGAAGACCCTGCTGACGTAAAGGAATCTCACCTTATCAGGACTCTTCCTTCTAATACCAACCTTATCCACGTGCATTGCAGGGTAAACGACCTCGAACTTATCCTCAATTTTCCCGAAATGCCCACCGAAGAGGTTGGCAGCAGATTTTTTTGAAGTTTCTGTCCACGGCAGTATTCTACATTTGGATTTTTCGATATGCTCCACTGTCCTTTTTAGGATTTTGGAGACGTCAGGATTCCACTGCTGGTGCCCTATCAATGCATAAGGACTCTCCGAGTCCGTGACCCATGGCCTGTCCGACTTCACCATGAGGCCGCCGCACGAGAATATGATATCGGCAGAGGGCCTGATACTTATAGCATTGAGGTTTCCGTTGAGTCTCCGGTATATGCCGAAGGCCGACCTCTTCGCCTTGTGCACAAAGCCCGGCTTCACCCCCTCCGCCCCGGACATGCCTTTCATCACCTCATAGCTGACGCCATCCGGAGGATAGTTGAGTATCTCGTCGTATGAGGGGTGCCCGCCCTTTCTGAAACAGACAGTTATCATACTATAACATCCTCACCATTTTTAATATTTTAAAATCTAAACAAGCTTCCTCAACCCGACCAAAGCCCCCAAAAGCTGTGAAAGCTGCTTCACGGTGTGAACTAAGGAGAAGGCAATCACGCTTTCTGCGCCTATTTCCGCGCCTTTCTTTACGTAAGAGAAAAAGAGCAGGGAGACCTGAGCGAGCGCAAGCAGCCCAAATTGACTGTAAAAAAACGAAGCAATGATAAAGGAAAACAGAAGCGGCATGAAGGCCATCCTCAGGTAATATTCCCTGTTTCTGAACTCCCTGTGCTTTGAGCACATCTTGGGATAGTTGGTCCCGTAATTGTACCACTTCCTTATCAGCCCGCCGAATTTCATGGGATGGTGATGCCATACCCACAGTTTCCTTGAGAATGCAAGCCTGTAACCTTTCTTAACCAGGCGCAGGTTGAATTCAGGATCCTCCCCAGTCTCGAGCGTCTCATCAAAATACATGCCATCCAACGCATTTTTCCTGTAGAGGACGTCCATGGTAGCGAGGGAATTGACGTACATCTCCTCTTTTGGGGACTTGCCGTAGAGCAGTGAATTAAGGGACTTGGATACCATGCTCTTTTCGGGGCTTATTCCCGGACCGCCGACGCCCGCAACGTCCGGGTGCTTTTCGATAAGCTCCAGCGCGCTTCCAGCCCACCCATCGGGGAGAACCACGTCGGAGTCGACGAACGCCACGTAGCCCCCCCTGGCAGCCTTGAGGCCGGTGTTCCTGGCCGTGGATATCCTCCCGCCCTTATCAAGGAGCAGCCGCACCCCGCTCCTCTTCACGATTTTGACGGTGTCATCTTTCGACTGGCCGTCAACCACTATTATCTCCTTCCCGCACCTCTGCTTCTTCACGGATTCCAGGCACCTTCCGATGGTCTTGCCAGAGTTGAAGGTCGGTATTATGAACGATATCATCTTCCTACCTCCTTCTTTAGGAACTCCACGAGCCAGTCCAGGTTCCTGCCAAGGTCATGGTATTTCAGCATATTCTTCCTCGCTTTCTTTCCCATGCCGGCTGCAACTCCAGGATTTTTGAGAAGGTATACTATCTTCTCCGCGAGGACTCCCGGATTTCCCGGCTCTATGAGTATGCCTGTCTTCTCGTCCAGATAGTCAGGAACGCCGCCGACCCTGGTGGATATGCTGGGCAGGCCCATGGCCATGGCTTCCATCAGCGAGCGCGGAGACGCATCGTAAACGGAAGACAGGACAAATATGTCAGCCCCCTTCAGGAGCCCGGGAATGTCATCGACAAACCCTATGAAATGCACGTCTTTGTCAGCGATGCTTTCGCATTCCTTTCTCAGCTCCCCTTCGCCGGCCATTATCAGGTGGAGGTTTTCGATACGCTCCTTTGCCATTTTGTGCGCCTTCACCAGCGTTACCGGATCCTTGACAGAGTGCAGCCTCCCTGTAAAGACAAGGACATTCCCCTTTATCTTGCTGTAAAGAGTGGATTTCCTGACCTTGTCCGGATTGAACTCCTCCATGACTATGCCTTTCTTTATGGGAAGGATACCCTCACGTCTTCCCAAAAAACCGGCAATCTCCGTGCTTGCTACCACGAAATAGTCCACGAAATGCAGGAGAAACCTTTCAGCAACTTTCAAAATCCTCCTCTTCAGCCCGTACGCAGAAAGGAACCACGTGTTGTCATAATTGAGCACAACCTTCGCATCGGTGGCCTTGTTCACCATGAAGAGGGGAGGAAGGGCGGGACCGCATTCCGCGTATATGGCTTTTATGCCGTGGCGCAGCGTATAGAAAAGCACGGCAATCCACCCGAATGCAAGGTAGAAAAACCGGTTCCTGAGCCTCACCTGGACGAAATTTTCCGGAAGCATACCGGAGTAGTCCTTTGAATCGTGAGAAAATAGGAAGACCCTTCCGAAGCCTTTGGAAAACCTGTCAAAAAGCAGGAATTCCGACACCCTTTTCGTGTCACCCCCAGTTTTTTCGAGAATGGATTCCAGCGAGCCGTGGAAACTGAGCACGATGCCGGCATTCATAAAATCACCTTGATTTCTGGCCTAATTAATTTATAACCGCTTTCCCAGAACCTTCCCAAATAGCCTCATGTGGCTTTCCGCAGCCATCTTCTGGGTGCAGTGCCTGAGAACGAAGTCGCGGGCGCTGCCGCCGAGCCTTTTCCTCAGACCTTCATCCTTCATAAGGGCTTCTATGTCCTTCCTCAGCGCGAACGGGTCCGCAGGCCTGACAACGAGCCCTGTTTTCATGTGCTCGACAGGAAGACCTATATCAGTCACGACACAAGCCTTGCCTGCAGCCATGGCTTCGAGCAGGGATGTAGGAAGGCCTTCATAAAGCGAGGAAACAACGAAGATGTCGGTCATGGCGAGAATATCGGGGACGTCGTGCCTGAATCCTGCGAAAAGCACGCGGTCATCGATGCCAAGTTCCCCAGCAAGCCTCTTGAGCTTGCCTTCAGTTGGGCCGGAGCCGACAAGAACCAGCCTGAACTTCCCCTCAAGCCCGGCGCAGGCCCTTAGCAGGTACTCCAGCCCCTTGACAGGGACGAACCTGCAGACGGATGTTATGACAGTCTCGTTCTTAACGGCGAACGGCTTCCTGCCTTTCACAGACCTTCCGAACTTCTCAATAGGGAACCCCGTGAGTATGACATGCCCGTTCCCAAGCTTCAGGCCGAAGTACTTCTTGGCGTTTTCCATCTCGCCTTCGGAGTGGAAAACGACCGCGTCCGACTTCTTCATCACAAGCCTCTCGAGCGCGAACAGCATCTGCTTCAGGGGAAAACCGAACTGGAGGAAACCGATGCCTGCAGGCCTGTAGACGGTCTTTTTCCGGAAGAGCTTTCCCAACTTGAGCGCGACAAGGCCGGATACGATGCCATTCGAATATATTATATCGGCATTTTTCATGAACCGCGGCGACGACATGAACGAGAAGAAGTTGAAAGAGGGGTTCCTAAGCCACTTACCTTTCAGCCACGGAACCCTGAGGACGGTTATGTTACCTTTCCGCTCATACCTTTTTGTTCCGGTGAATTTCCTGGTGATTATCACGAGCCTGCACAGCTTTGACAGCTCCGGGGCCAGATCGTCCACGTACGTCTCCATCCCGCCGCTGGGAATGGGGTCTTCCCCTCTGCCCGTCCCGAACGGATACTCTTTCGAGCCAAGTATAAGCACTTTTACCATAACAAGATGAAGAGAGGCAAAAATAAAAAGCATTCAGCCGTATTCTCTCCAGCTGTGCTTGCATTTGGTACACCTGTAGAACACGGTCGGCGCCTCGTCAGCGCTTCTGGTCTGCTGGACCCACCATACGGCCTCGTTGTGGTTGCATTTCGGGCAGGTTGTCTTGGTCTTCGGAAGCGTTTCCCTGTCTTTCTCAACGACAACTACGCTGTCAAGCGGGCTCTTTTCGACCTTCTCGGATATCCTGAGAGGCTTGTACTTGTCTGTCTTGTGCCCGCACTTCCTGCACACGAGAACCCTCTTGCCGTCATGGTCCTGGGCAATAAGTGCCAGTTTGCATTTAGGACAAAACTCCATCTACATCAGCCTCCTCCCATAGTATACCGCGGCTATAATTATACAGACCACTAATAAATAAATAACATTCGGTATTACATACTCGGTAACGCCGATTTTGACCCACCCCAAAAACGGCACTATGAGCACCACTTTGCCGTGCACGCTCTCGTACGGAACGTGATACTCGAACTCCAGCTGGCCGTTATTGGCATCACCTTTGGTCTGGAATGATCCGTCTGGGTTTAATTTCACCACCCTGTGCACTATGGGGACAGACCGTCCCTCGACGGAATAGACTATTATGTCGCCGACCTTGAGCTCATCCTGAGCAGAACCCCTGAGGACGAGTATGTCACCCTTGTTGAAAACGGGCACCATCGAATTGGACTCCACGGCAACCACGGGCATGTCCGTCGTGAGCGCAAAGGCCATGCCCTGGTTTATAGCCCAGGCAAGAACTATGCCAACGACAACATATGCGATGGTTTCCCTGTTACCGCTCATTTCAATCCCCGGAATCCCTGCCCTATGAGGTGCGCGACCCTCAAGGGCTCGGGCACGAAAGACCTTGTGGATGAGACCCTTATCACCCTCCTGGCGGTCTCATCGTCAATACCACTGGTTTGGAACCATATCTTTTTAAAAATACCGGTTTTCGGGTCTTTGACTTCAAGCGGCTTCACCGGACCCGCCTTTTCTATGAGCCTCCAGCGGGCCTCGGCGTCATCGAATCTGCCGAGCGCCTTCCTTATGGATTCGAAATCCGGCCTTTCCCTCACGACCGCTATAACCGGGAGCCCAACCTTCCTGCCCAACCTATTGATGTCAGTTATGTTGAAGCCGCCGAACGTGATGCCGTCGAGCATTATGACCCTTATCTGCTCTTTGTGGGACGAGCCGTTTATGACCCCAAATATGCTATCCGTGGAATCGAGACCGTCAACCCGCACATTGGCCATGAGTACGCCGTCCATCCAGAGCCCGCCGCGGAATATGGTGCATATGAGCTGGGTTTCCCTGTCCTTAAAACCGAAGGGGGCGTCATCGAAGCCTGCAATCCTTATTTCGGGTTTTACCTGGCTCAGCTTCATACTTTCGAGTTTGGAACCCGTATTAAAAAGCTTGAAGAATGAACTAGTTCTTCAGGGAACGGTCAAAGGCACTCTTGAAATCCCTTGAGCGGTCTATAATTATCTGTGCCGCGTCGCTCAGCGTCTTCTTGGGGTTTTTTGACTTGACTATTATCTCCGGCTGGGAAAGATATGGGTGTTCTAACATGTAAGAGGCCTGCGAGGCCTTGGCTTCCCATGCGTACTCGGTGAGTATGTTGAGGAGCGTGTGCGTCTCTCCCGAGACCCTGACCCTGAGCCTGTCGGGCTGCCTGTCAATCACTTTCAATTCCATAGAGTAAATATAGAGGTCAGTTGTTTTAAAAAGGTTTTTTTATTTTTAGGCCTGCAGGCATAATTAATAGTCATGGATTATCCCCCGGAGGGCACGACCTCGTATACGGGTACAAGTGACGACTTGGGCTTTGCACTGAAGATAATACTTTACATACTCGTTGGCGCAGTTTTCTTCCTGGCATCCTTCGTGGCTTACCTGTACGTGTTCTTCCTTCCCCCGGCTCCCGACATAAGCGCCCACGAATTCACGGACGCCGACTTCGCTACCGTCTATTCAGACCCCATATCCACGTTCAACCTTTCTGAAGGCAATGTCGTGGTCACAGACGTCACTGAGGGCACCCTCGGCATACAGATAAAGGACAGCGTCGTGTACACGTTCGGATACATCTCAAACGACGGCGTGAACTGGAGGAGGGTGATGCTCCGGCCCGGCCAGGGTGCGGTTATGGACGAGAACGAGATGTGGATATCAAACAACGCCACCTACGAACACCTTATAAACTCCAGGGAATTCAACATAACGCAATACCCGTACACCGCAGTGGGATATGTCGCCCTTTACTCCTGCTCGCGCAGCCCGACGGGCCAGTGGGACTGCCACGACGGCTGGCAGATACAGCAGTTCACAACGGTCATAGTCACGGACAAGACGGGTGCAAAGGACCCGTGCGGCGGCTGCAACACAGGTTTCGTCTGCGTGCAGAAGCGCTGCGTCAGGGAGGAGAACGTCCGCAACGCAGCAAGGGTCAGCGCTGGTGATTCCCTTTCCGTGGTCGTGAAAGGGAAAGAGTATCTCCTCACGGTCACATCCATAAGCGGAGACGGCATGAGTTCAAAGATTTCGGTCAACGGCCAGGCATTCACGGTCGACAAGTCAGTGAACGACATATATTTCGTGAAGGACGACTTCCGCTTCCTCATAAACAGGATACAGCCTTTCACTTCAGACAGGGACGGCTTCCTGGAAATCATAGTGGTTGGTGAGTACGAGGGAATGGACGTCTGCGAGAACTGCGTTTACAAGCCTGCAGCGGCAATCTCAACAGGAGGCTCCGGAGGCTCTTCATCCTCAGGCAGGTCAGAAGGCTCCGGTTCCACCGCTCCAGTCGTGTGCACTCCGAAGACATGTGCGCAACTAGGCTATGAGTGCGGTACCTGGACTGACGGCTGTAAGGGAACGGTGACCTGCGGCCCTTGCGACACCGCCAACGGCTACACATGCAGACAGGACGAGGGAAAATGCTTCAAGCATGTGTGCTTACCTTCCTGCTCGGACGAGCCCAACGTGTGCGCGGGAGTGACCTTCGGCGACCGCTGCGGAGGGACATGCACGGGAACGCTCCAGCCGGACTGCACGAACCCTGTAACAGAGGATGATTACGAATGCGGCCTGTCGCCGAACTCGTGCGGCTGGTGCAATGAAACAGACAATTACTGCGTGAACACTTATGGTGAAGATTATGTCTGCAATCAAAACATGTGCAGTGAGAGTTGCACTCCTAACTGCATAGGAAAGGAGTGCGGGAGCGACACTTGCGAGTGGCATTGCGGCCTGGGAAACGGAATGTGCAGCGACTGGACCGCCCCCTTTGCGAACTTCTTTTGCAACGCGACGCAGAAATGCGAACTGAGCTGTGACTTGGAAAACATGGAGGACTGCGACAAGAACAGGCTAAACGGCTGCGAGACCAACATCTTCACGGATCTGGATAACTGCGGCAGCTGCGGCAGCGACTGCGCGGTCGAGCACGGCACGCCTACTTGCGCACTCGGTGATTGCTACCGTGAGTGCGATACAGGGTGGGAAAACTGCGACACCGACCCCACCAGCTGCGAGACCAACATCACCACGACCACGAACTGCGGAGACTGCGGGATAGTGTGCACCAACGCACATGGGACAACAAGATGCTCTGGGGGGATTTGCTCGCCCACATGCAGCGCCGGATACGAGAACTGCGATTCCAACCCGAACAACGGCTGCGAGACCAACATAAACACTAACATCAACAACTGCGGCGGTTGCGGCATCGCATGCAGCAACAACCACGGCACGCCGAGTTGCGCGTCAGGGCTCTGCGGAGTAGCCTCGTGTGACGCGGGCTGGAGGAACTGCAACACGGAGAGCGTCTCACGCGACGGTTGCGAGACATCCATCACAACGATACAGAACTGCGGCGATTGCGACATCACCTGCGGCGTCGACCAAGACTGCATAGGCGGCACCTGCCATACCAGCTGCCCGTCAGGAACGGCGGACTGCAGCATCCCGCCCGACGGCACTTGCGAGACATCCATCACAACGATACAGAACTGCGGCGGCTGCGGAATCACATGCACGAACCCCCATGGTAGCACTTCTTGCGTGAGCGGGGCGTGCAGTCCGAGTTGCAACCCTCCATCTCTCTGGGGGATCTGCGGAGGAAGCGTCAGGCTCGGGTGCCTTGTGTCCCTGACGACAGATGATCACTGCGGCGGCTGCTTAACCTCATGCAACACCGCAGGAGGGGAACACTGCGTAGACTGCTCACAGTCAAGTGAGGGAAACTGTGCATCCTACAACGGCTGGGTATGCCTGGCCGAAGCTGGATTCCCGGCACCACCAACGATTAACCCGCCCCCATAGAAGAAAAATACTAATGATATCCATGAATATGGGCAAAACAACACTCATACCATTTACTATTGCATTACTCATGTTGACAGTTCCGCTTTCAGGCTCAATTGAACACCCGACCTACCCCGACTTCGCCCAGCCCATATACCAATTCTACCTAAACAAGTATTCCATAACCTTCCACGATGACCAGTCCGCGGACTCCATCACCATAACCATAACCGACGACGCCATCTACAGGTACGTCCAGACAAGCTTCGACGGCCAGAACTGGATCCAGCGAACCATCCAGAACAGCACCCAGTGCAGCTTCCACCCCGACGACCCCTCCCATACCTGGCTCACGGGCACATGCAACCTGTCGATACCCATGGCGGCGTCGGACTTCCCTTCCCTGCTACCCGGCACGACAGCAGTCCGCAACTACATCACGGCATATTCCTGCGACGAGGTCCTCTTCCCCTTCCTCCCCTTCCGCATCGGCTGGGACTGCCACGACGGCTGGCAGATATTGCAGTTCAACGCCACCCTCGCCGAGGCACCCGACCCTTGCGAAGGCGTGGACTGCGACGACCTCTATCCCTGCACTGCCGACTCCTGCTCCGGCGGCACATGCAGCCATGTCCCCGTGACCGCCTGCGTGAACGGCGACTCCTGCTGCCCTTCAGGCTGCACGTACCAGACCGACAGCGACTGCGAGGAAGTACCGGAATTGGAAGCTATAGACGTAATAGGCCCCCACGAGTTCTGGACGCACGAGAACGCAGTGAACGGCGATTACGTCGGTTATGTCAAGTTCTTCGACATGAGGGACTTCACGCCCGTGTTTTCGGAGGTGAGCGACACGAGCGGCGGCGGCTTCTCCATCAATCCTTCAACCGGACTGATAACCGTCTCAGACATAGGCATGCTGAGCCCCGGAAGCACGTATACTTACAGGGTCAAGATCGAAGAGCCGGGCATCCAGGAAGGGGAGACGGACGTCATCATCCATGTCGCCGATGAAGACGACGTCATCTATCTGGATTCATCCGCCCCCAGTGGAGGGGACGGGAGTTATGAGAACCCTTTTGATGACATAAATGAAGACATCGGCATAAGTTTTGACGAGAAGATTTCAACCGGAAATTATCAGGCCGGTAAAGTTTATTTGTTAAGGAGAGGAAGGGTGTTTGGCGGTTCCATCAGAATCCAAACCCCCGGGACTTCTGCTTCAAACCCTATTGTCATCGGAGCATATGGGCAAGGAAACAGGCCCATTTTGGATAATTCCTGGGCAGGTGTCCAGATAGGGGAATATGATGCGACAGAGGCTACTGGCTATATCTATATCCAAAATCTGGAAGTAAGAAATGCAGATCTTAAGGGAATTAGCAATGGGGCTTATGCTCCGCATCATCATGTAACATTATTGGATGATTATGTTCATGGTTCCGGAGGAGAAGGAATCTGGATATGGTCAAATCACCAGCATGACTTTAATCTGGACCTTGACTGGTTTTTGATTAATTGTGAATCATCATACAATGGATATGCCGGAACAAAATTATATGCAGGAGGTGTTGAAGTCTATAATTATTATGGACATCATAATGTTGAAAATGGATTTAGATTCGTTTTATCCGGGAAAAAGGTTGCAAGAGGAATTTTAACCCATGATAATGGAATAGCAGGAATTCAGTTAAGGTCCAATGAAACTTCTCTGGAATATTTCAAATCTTATAACAATTACATGGGAATCGAGGTGTGGTTTAATCATGATGATCCTGCTGCTATTCCACTGCAATATCTTGGAGATTCTTTTATTAGAAAAAATATCACTGTTGAAAATGGTTATCTGTGGGGCAATGACAGGGGAATTGTCATAAACAGGGATGTCGGCGATGTTCTAGTAAAAAACATTTCTTCTTACGGCAACGAAGAATTTGGTGTGGGTGTTTTAGGTAACGGGAATACGGAAAATATCATTATAAAAAATTCCAGAATTTATGATAACGGAGAGCAGGGAATTCTGACAGATGACAAGGACCAGTGCGGGAAGAAGTCGTATAATGTTTATATTCAAAATAACGAGATTTATGGCAATGGCGCTGAATCAATCAGACTTGAATATGTAGATGGGGCTTATGTCGAAAATAATGTCATTTACGGGAATGCGATCAATCAAATCGTTGAAACCGCAACCGCGACCAATGTCTACAAATCGGGAAACCAGTTCTTGTAACCGGAGGGCACCAAGCAGTAAAATCTGTCTATTAGTATTTTTATCCCCGTACACAAAATAATTAACATGCACCCAGTCAAGACGCCGATGTTCCTTGCATTTCTTCTGATAATACTCTTTGCCATCTCCTCACAAGCAACCCAGCATCCCCTCTACCCCAACTTCGCCCAGCCCATATCCTCATTCCTGATAAGCAAGAACTCCATAACCTTCCCCACCGAACAGTCCACAGACTCCATCACAATGAACATAACCGACGACGCCATCTACAGGCACGTCAAGACCAGTTTCGACGGCCAGGACTGGGCAGATAGGACCATCCAGGACAGCACCCAGTGCACCTTCCACCCGGACGACCCCTCCCACGACTGGCTCACCGGCACCTGCACCCTCACGATACCCATGGCGGCGTCGGACTTCCCTTCCCTGCTACCCGGCACGACAGCAGTCCGCAACTACATCACGGCATATTCCTGCGACGAGGTCCTCTTCCCCTTCCTCCCCTTCCGC
>CAZSYZ010000009.1:0-26621 GCA_964611445.1 uncultured archaeon
CGCATTTACGTGGGCACGATGGGAACCATGATGTACGCAATCGACATCGAGGACGGGAGATGCGTATGGAAGCAGCGTTTCGGGGATTACGGCATAACCAGGGGGCAGGCATTCCTGAAAGGCATGCTCGTCCAGCCGACGCAGGGGGGCGGGCTCTATGCGTTCACGCCCGACGGAAGGATAGCGTGGAAGATCATCAGGAACCACCTGTTCTCATCCGTGATAACCGACGGGGAGAGGATATACACCGGGTCGGAAGACCTTCACTACTACTGCTTCGACGCAGAGGGAAAGGTGGTGTGGAGATTCAGGATGGACGGCCCGGTATGGCAGCCGGCCACGATACAGGACGGGGTCATATACTTCGGCTCCTACGACTGCTATCTCTATGCACTGGACGTGAAAAACGGGAAGCTGCTCTGGAAGTTCAGGTGCGCCGGGTCGCCTTCGACCTATCCTCCCATCAAGAGCTTCTTCGAGGTCAGCATAAAGCTCCCGGAAAGGGAAGTGGAGGAAGAGCCGGAGAAAAGGTACGAGCTCCACATCAGGGAGGAGGAAGACGAGGGCACGAGCTCCTACAAGTCCCGCATAACATACCAGGTCAGCACGCAGTATGCCTCCAGGGGAAAGTACCAGAAGGATTCGGACGAAGAGGAGTTCTAGATCCCGCTCATTCCGCCTCAGAAAGTGAATGCCTGCCTGTACGCTCCTTTGAGCATCCCCTTGTCCTCCAGGGACTTCCCTATCAGGGAGAGCGGTATGTTGCCCTCGCCGAAGACTGCTTCCAGAAATTCATTGACGGTGTAACCCCCGCTTTGGGCTTCCTTCGCCATCCTGCCGAGCATCTCGCTCCCGTACAGGTACATAAGGCCGTACGTCATACCATAGTCGGGATCGGCATAGAAGCTCTTGATGTCATTGACCGAATTGTGGTTCGTCCATCTGGTGACGTAGTTGTGGAACTGCGCCGCTCTCTTCAGGGGGTCCGGGCCAGTCAGCCTGATGCCGAGCTCGTCCGCCGGAAGATATGACCCGTCCCCAGTCATGAGGTAAAGCATCGCGCAGGCGCGGGCCCCGAGCCTCAGCCAGTCGGTCTTGACGAGATACTCCTCCTCCTTCCTGTACTTCTCGTTCCCAGTGAATCCCATCTCCGGCATATGCTTCTCGCCTATGAAAATCGCGAGCCCCTCTGCGGTGTCCATCGGCCTCGCCCACGCCCTCGGAAGGGACCGGGGCTTCCTGTTCTTCGCCCTCACGGCCTGGTAATGGTGGGTGAACTCATGGCCTAAGGTGGTGGGGCATATGAGCCTGTTCAGCTCCGAGCAGCTGCCCCTGGACCTCGTCACGTAGCACGTGCTCCTGTTCAGCCCGTTGCCGAAAGCCCCGGGGTTCAGCACCTTGGTGGTGGTCACGTCCCTCATCATATAGGCCGGCGTGGGAACGATATCGAAGGACTCGTTCCCTATCCGGGCAAGCCCGAGCTTATCGTAAAAGAATTCTTCCGCCAGGTCCTTCATCTCCCCCGACATGGGAATGAGCTCGGAAACCCTGGGCCTGAAAATCCTCTTCCTTTTCAGCGCCTCCGCAACCTCGTAAACGCTCGCGTCCTTCGGGAGGCCGTACTTCTTTATCATCCCGCCCTTCAGCTCCTCGAGTTCCTCGGTGACGGCCTTTATCTGCCCGATGGCCATGTCCCTCATGGCTTCCGGCGGAAGCGATATGCCCTTGTACTCCAGCCACTTACGGGTGGATTCGCCGCCGATCGCGGTCCCGTATCCCTTCTCCATCTCCCTGATGCTTCCGACGTACTTCTCCACCTCTTCCCCTGCATAGGCCAGCGAGTCGTCCAGCGCGTGCCTGACGTGCCCCTTCAGCTTCCCGGCGAACTTCCTCCACGCGAGCGCGTAGTCGGGGAAGCCCCCGCCCGCCCCGGTCTCGTTCTCCGCGAATATCCAGTTGGGCCTCTCCATGCGTCCCAGGGCGTTGCAGAGGTACGGGCCGAGCTTCCTGTTCCTCTTTATGCATGCCTCCACCATCTCCCCAGGGTGGACACCGTCGTCTGCCTCCCTGAGATAGAACGGCGTGAGGTTGAGGAACCTCTGGAGGTCCTTGGGCGCCGAACTCAAGAGGGGCACGCCGCCGATGCAGGCGTGAAGTTCGTGGTGCTTATCCTTCAGGATGTTCCCCGCGAGCTCGAGGTCCAGACGCTCGTCGATGCTGCCTCCGGCATTGGCGGCGACAGCAGCGTCTATCTTCCCGGCTAACAGGGAGCACCTGCGGGCGAAGGCCTCCATGCCGCTCGAGCTGTTGTCCGGGAACTCGTCCTTCAGGCTGAAGTCCTGCTGTTCGGTGAGGCTGAAAGGGTCGCTCGACAAGAGGCCGTGGAACTCGCCTGCAAGCTCCCCGTAGGAATGTTCCCCTGCCATAAACCTGTTAATGGAGCCAAATTTTTTAAACAACTGCGGCGCATTCACGGAAAAAGTCCAGAAGGGCTAAATTGACAAGGATGACTTTTGCACATAACTTACAGAAGAATAATATCGTCTGGGGGTTGTGATCAGAAGGTCAGAGGTTATTTTTACAGTAGTCCATTGCATTGACGAAGATTTTCAGGCCGTCGCCTTCTTTTTTAGTGCCATCTTCAGCTGTCCATAGCTCATCAGTGAAGGGATCTGTTCTGCATTCCGGGTGCGGCATCATCCCCAATATCGTCCCTCTCTCAGAATCGCACAGGCCAGCAATATGAGATACCGAGCCCGTCGGATCAGCGCTATTCCGGTAGTCACCATTAGGTTCAAGTTGTTTTCCTTCACGGTCAACGTAAACAAATACAACCTGGTCATTGGCAAATAATCGATCGACAACACTTCTGTCCCCGTTGTAAAAACCGCGGGTTATCAGCTTGCCCTGTCCATTTCTCATGGGCAATCTTATCGCGCTATCCATGTCTTTTACAAAAATTGATTTGCCCTTGTTCACATTTTTCAAATGAACGGGATAGTTCCTAAAATCCCCGCAATCGTTATAATACAATGTTATGTCCCTTTCCCCGAACAAGCCATTCCCTGTTATTAACCCTGCCTGCACAGCGGCCTGGAAACCGTTACAAACCGCAAGCGTGATCTTTCCGTCGTTATAAAACCGTTGGAACTGATCGGCCATTTTTTCTCTGATTAAAGCCCCCTCTATTCCCCCGGCTCTTACATAGTCACCAAAAGAGAACCCGCCCTGCATAAAAAGAAAATCGTAAGCTTCGAGACTTTCCCTCCCTTCCAACAGATCGTAAATGTGGACGTCTTTATGGTCAAAACCAACCATCTGAACCGCGTTTCTGCTTTCTCTGTAGCAATTCGCTCCAGGCGCTGCCAGAATAGCGCATTTATACTTTCCCATTACAATCCCCTCATCGGAGTCTTCCAGACCTCTCCGAAATCATCAACCGCTCCATAGACTATCGGCTTACCGTTCACTCCATAAATCCTGAATTTATAGTCGTCGGTAACAGTACCGACCCTGGCAATATTATATTGTCCCATTTTATCCTCGAACTCTGATGCCCTTTCTGGCGGAACTTCGAGTAAAACTCTACCTAAAGATTCAGAGAAAAGCGCCTGCCAGTTTTCCATTTCTCCCTCTTTGGGAATTTTTGATAAGTCTAATTCCATCCCCCTTCTGCCGCCGTAAGCCATCTGTAGTGCGGCTACCCCCAAGCCTCCATGACTCACGGCTTTTGCTGCCCTAATTATTTTTTCTTTGGGTAGAGTACCGGTTGTTATTATTTTATGAAGTTGTCTGTAAATTTTACCCGCTTTTTCTCCATCGATAACCGGGATGTCATTTCCAACGTATCCGTCAATATTGTAGTAGTCCCACCCGGCGAGAGTTTCCGTTTCCTCGGAACCGTCCTGTATCCAATAATAAACGCTTCCACCGAGCTCAGGCCTTGTCGTACCCAAGAGATATATATGATTCCCGGCCTTTTTGCCAAAACTTGTAACTCCGGTTCTTACATCACCGATTACGCTTCTTGCATGGGCAACGAGCGTCGGTGCAATATAGAATAACCGGCCTGTTTCCCTGTCCTCATAATGGTTATTCATGCTGTCTTTCCCGACATCGCAGGGCATGTCATATTCCAGCATGCAGTCCCTGAAGTTCTCAAGGGCAACTGTCAGTCTCCCCATTTCCTCGTCATCACCTTTACAATTTGCCATGCTCCAGTTATCAAAGACTGTCATCCTGTCGGGATTTCCTCCGTGCGCAACGTTTTTACGCACCGCGCCGTCATATATGGCCCTGACGCCCAGACCGGCGTGCTTTAACGTTTTTCTCACGTCGGTGTCTACAGAGATAACCCATCCCTTATCGCAGCCCGGAATCGGCCTGTAAACGACTGCATCATTAGGTCCGTCATAACCGGGGCCGGTCAATTGCGGTATCACCGTCCCGCCCTGCACCTGATGGTCAAACAGACGTACCTGTGTCTCTTCATTGGAACATACGTTATAACTTCCAAGGACCTTTTTCAATTCCGGGGTCAAATCTCCTTCAACTGTAATCTTTGGTTCAGGTAAATTTTTTACATGGAAAGTTGCATTTCTTTCCACTTTTGGTTTCCCGCCATGGAGAAATTCGAGATCAACATCCATTTGTACCGATTTTCGCTTTTCGTTATCATAGACCCGTGCCCTGCCGCTGTCATTCAAGACTCCAAATGGATATGCCTCAATCCCATGATCCGTAAATACACGGCAGACCTCCTCGACATTGGAAGGGTCTATCACAAAACAGTGCCGTTCCTGGGATTCGGATATGACTTTCTCGACATTTGTCATCCCCTCTTCCTTGGTCCTGACATTATCTATATAGATATCAACGCCCCCTGTTTTTTTTGCCGTTTCAAAGGCCACTGATGATAAACCCCCGCCGCCAAAATCCTGTGAGTATTTGACCAGTCTTCTCGGGAAAAGCTCTTCGACTGCGTGATACGCCCAGCTCTGCTGCTCTATCGGATTGCCAATCTGAACTCCGGCAACAACATCCTCGACTTTTTCAGTGGCCTTTCTTCCCACTGAAGAAAGAGTTGCACCATGAATTCCGTCTCTTCCTGTCCTCCCTCCAACATATATCATAACATCTCCGGGTTTCACTCCATCTCTTATAGTTGAATCGTAATAATCGAGGTCAACGAGACCGAATGCTCCCCCGAAAACAAGGGGATTGTTCGCATTATTCCTGCTGAATTGGGTTACCGCAAGCCCGGTTGGTACCCCAGTATTGTTTCCATAATCCTGGTTGCCCCTGTTGATTTCAGTCATGTAGACCATTGGATTTTTTCTGTCACTCCCGATCAGTTCTCTTGGCGTATCGAGATCGGGCAAAATCGGGATGAATGTACCAACCCTCAAATCAGCTAACACAGAATAATCGTCTCTTTGAACACCACCAGTGCAAGTATTCGAGCCGCCAAACGGACTGACACCGGACGGATAATTGTGCGTTTCGCACTTCCCGATGAAGCCATATCTCTTCCCTCCATGTTCGGTAAAATATATTATTCCGGCATCATCCTTGAACGCCATGACAACCCATGGCTTGTCCAAATCCCTTGTAGCTTGCATTATGGTATCATCAAGCAGTTTGTCATAAATCACTTCTCTAACCTTCCCCTGGGAATAATCTCTTAATGTGACACGCCCGTTGATGGTCCCGTGTGCGGAATGCTCGCACCACGACTGGGCATTCACTTCAAGTGAAAGCTGGATTAAATCAGAATCCACATTTATTCCTTCATTCCTGTACCTTGGCATCTCTCGTTTTAGGTAGCGCTGGACAATTTCTGTTTCCCCGGGTAAGAATGAAAGTCCGTGTGCCCTGTTAAAGTCCTCCAAATCTGCACCAGATAAATTAAAAAAATTGTCAAAATCAAGTTTTGCCATCGTTACCCCCGCCCGGAATCATAATATAACTCTGGACTTTGCTGTCGGCTAACTTTTCTTCGCTGCAAATTCTCATGATTTGCTCTTTACTAAGATCGCCGCGTATTTCGTACTCATCAATTTTTCTAACAGAACCGAGTTCAACACCGAATATTCTTTCAAGGGCAAGTCTTGCCGCCTTTCCCCAATTATCCATTATCAATGGTTTTTGCTTGTAACCTACCCTGACCACCCATGCTCCCTTATATTCGTCAGGTATTTCAGGCTGTTCATACACAGGTGAGTTCCAGAGGAATTTGAAATCTTCAACGACATTGTCTGCCAATAAAACCCTCGCATATCGCTCGGCTTGATCAGGTTGGATGTCATCCGTGAAAAAATAAAGCGTTCTTGTCCCGACAGAATCAACAGGAACTCCCATGAAATCCCTTATATATTTGGCGGTGCGTTCTCCTTTCACATCAGGGATTCCATCTTTTGGGACAATTTCAATAACCGAAGGCATAACATCAACAAAATTTGATTTTAATAATTGGTAGAAAATAATTTAAATCTGACTTTTCCAAGACGAAAAAAGGATATTTTTCTGTGCAGATCTGATTAAAGTGCAAAGCCCCCCCTACCGAAAGATTTATATATAAGTCTCTATATTGTAGTATATAGAGTTTGCATTATTGCGCTGGACAAGGTGAGTGACGTACATGATTGATGAAACACTGTATGAAGCCCTGGAGGCTGGACCCGCTTCCGACTGGATAGAGAGGTACTGGATTGATAAGCTGGACAGGAGGCCCAAGAGAGAGAGGATGGAGGCACTTGGTTTGCTTGAGCAGATGCTTTCCTTCAACTGAGAAGAGTGTGTGATATGCGCAAAGACCCACTTGAGATAATACAGGAGATATTCGAGGCGCTCGAGAAGAACAGGAAGGAGGCCTTCTCCATCAACGAGCTTTCCAGGGAGACTGGCATACACAACGTGACTATAAGGAAGTACGTCCGGATAATAGAAACCGTCAGGAAGGAGCCGCGCATGGAGGTAATAAAAACGAAGCATTCGATAATATTAAGAATGAGGGAGGACTAAGTATTGTATTAGGTGATGTTTATGATTCATAAGGGCAATAACAACGGGCTGAGCCTGAGGGTCGGGGAGCTCACGGACAGGACCGAGTCCGGCCGCGGGCTTGTGAGGATTGACACGAAAAGCATGGGCGACCTAGGTATAAAGGAGGGCGACATCGTCGAGCTTGAGGGGCAGAAGAAGACCACGGCCATCGCCATAAGAGCATACCCCGCGGATGCCGGACTGAGCCTCGTGAGGATGGACGGCATAACGAGGAGGAACGCCGGGATAGGAGTCGGCGAGAACATAAAGATAAGGAAGGCCGAGGTCAAGGAGGCGCGCAGGGTCGTGCTCGCCCCGGCAACCAAGGGCATCCGGGTGATGATAAGCCCCGAACTGATGAAGAGGAACCTGCTGTTCAGGCCGCTCATGAAGGGCGACATCCTGGACCCGTCCCCCGTGGTCAAGCGGAGGGAGAACAGGATGAGGAGCCCCTTCGACGACATATTCAGCTCGTTCGGCATAGACCTGGAAAGCTTTGAAGACTCCTTCACGCCGATGCCGGGAAACGTCAAGTTCGTGGTGATCTCCACGAACCCCGACGGCCCGGTGAAAGTCACGGACATGACTGACCTCGAGGTGAGCGAGGAGTCAGTGGACGTCGAGGCGAAGGCCGTGCCGACCATAACCTACGAGGACATAGGCGGGCTGCACGACGCCGTGGAGAAGATACGCGAGATGGTGGAGCTGCCGCTGAGGCATCCCGAGCTGTTCAGGAGGGTGGGCATAGACCCGCCTAGGGGCGTCCTGCTTTACGGCCCGCCTGGTACAGGCAAGACCCTGCTTGCGAAGGCAGTGGCCAACGAGTCCGGAGCCAGCTTCTTCTCGATAGCGGGGCCAGAGGTGATGTGCGTAGGGCCTGAAACGCCCGTGCTGTCAAAACAGGGTATTATAAATGCTGAAGACATTTACAAAAAGGCCAAGAAGGGAGGGAAAACAGTCGAAAAAACCGGGGACAGGGAAACCCTGACTTTTGATGGCCTTGAGGTTTACTCACTGAATCCTGAGATGAAAATAGAGAAAGACATGATAACAGAAGTTACGAGACTTGAAGCTCCCTCATTGAGGGTGAAACTTTCCAACGGCGCGGATATCGTGGTGTCAAAAAACCAGCCATTCGCAACGCTTGACAAGGATGGAAATCTCGAATGGAAGGCTGCCGGAGAGCTTGAAGAAGGCGGCTTTGTGGCCGCCGTGAGGAAGATGAAAACCGGCCTTGTCGAAAATCTGGAATGGGTGAAGAAACTGAATCCTGAAAATCTCCATGTCAGAATCGGCTCTGATGAAATGAAATTAAGCGAAGCCGTTGAAAAATTCGGCGGGGATGTGGTTCAAAAAAAGGCGAAAGATATGAAATTCGTCACATCGAATTCAAACTATGAAAGGGCCACCTGGATGAAAATCCCTCATCAAATAACCCCCGATTTCATGAGATTCCTCGGGGCCATGTACGCCGAAGGTTCCTTGACAAGAAGAATGGATGAGGTATGCTTCGCCAATACCAACGAAACTTTCAGAGAGCAGATGACGGGCTATATGATGGATATCTTCGGATTGAACGGCGGCACGGTGAAGGCGGCTGAGGACAAAGTCATCGTGTATTCGAAAACACTGGCAGGATTCCTGAATGGCGTGTGCGGCATGCCCCTTGGAAGAAAGAAACGGCTAAGCGTGCCCGATTTCCTGTTCAATTCGAGCGAGGAGAACATAGAGTCATTCCTAGCTGGGTATTTTGACGGCGATGGGACCGTAAGCTACGGGACCGGTGAATTCCCGACGCCGAGACTCTACTCAATACACAGAAATTTCTTGAATGAGCTGCAGTCCGTAATGCAGACAAGACTGGGAATACCTTCCAAGACCGTGCCCTGGAAAACAAAGATTTCAAGCCTTTATGCACTGGTCGTAATGGGCAATGACGGTAGAAAGGCGTTCTCTGAAAAAATACTGCCGAAAAGCTTGAAAAACAATGAATGGAAGCTTTCCGGGAAAAGCATAGGAGAAGACGTGATACCGAATGTTTCAGGCGTTCTGAAAAAGATCAAAAACGGGCTTAATTTGAGATACGGCAGGGATATAAAGGAATCTTCCATAGAGCCTTACATTTCCGGCAGGAAAGCCGTTACAAGAAGAAAGCTTGAAGAGATCGTCTCATTGCTTTCCGCTTCTGGAAATGTACCGGAGATCGGAAAACTAAAAACCTTGCTGGATGCCGACATAAAATGGGAGAAGGTCGAAGAGATAGAAGAACTGCCATTCCAGACCCTCTACGATTTCGGCGTGAAGAAAAACTCTAACTTCATTGGTGGTATGCCATTTTTGCCACTTCATAATAGTAAATGGTATGGAGGCAGTGAGGAGAACCTCAGAAAGATATTCGAGGAGGCCGAGAAGCAGTCTCCGAGCATCATATTCATAGACGAGATAGATTCAATTGCCCCGAAGAGGGAGCAGGTAACTGGGGAGGTGGAGAGAAGGGTTGTGTCGCAGCTCTTGTCGCTCATGGACGGGCTGAAGTCCAGGGGGAAGGTCATAGTGGTTGCCGCGACGAACAGGCCCAACGCCATTGACGAGGCCCTGAGGAGAGGCGGCAGGTTCGACAGGGAGGTGGAGATAGGCGTGCCCGACACGGTCGGCCGTAAGGAAATCCTCCAGATACACACCAAGAACATGCCGCTCGCGAACGACGTCAGCATAGGCGACCTCGCCAACAGGACCTACGGCTACGTGGGCGCCGATCTTGAGGGGCTCGCCAAGGAGGCCGCGATGTCGGCGCTCAGGAGGAACCTCCCGAACATGTCGTGGAAGAAGACGGAGCAGCTGCCACAGGACCTACTTGAGAAGCTCAGGGTTACGAAGAAGGATTTCGAGAACGCGCTGAAGATGGTCGAGCCGTCCGCCATGAGAGAGGTCATGATAGAGATACCCAACGTGAAATGGGAAGACGTCGGGGGGCTTGAGGACGTGAAGGAGAAGCTACGGGAGATGGTCGAATGGCCGCTGAAGAACCCGAAGTCCTTCGAAAGGCTCGGCATCAAGCCGCCGATGGGCATACTGCTCTACGGGCCGCCGGGCTGCGGGAAGACCATGATAGCCAAGGCCGTCGCGACTGAGGCCGGCGCCAACTTCATATCCGTGAAGGGGCCCGAAGTGCTCTGCGTGGCGGGAGACACTCCCGTTCTCTCGAGCTTCTGCGGCCTCAGGGAGATACAAGACCTATACGAGAGAATAGACGGCATAAGCAGGGTCGAGCACAAGGACGGCAAAAAAGAGGTGAAAAGGCTTCTGAAACCCGTCTACACGTTCGGCATCAACGAAGACGGGGAAACCGTGAAGACGCCGATAAGCAGATTTTTCAAGCTATACGTTCCCAGAACTTATGAAATAGGCCTGTCGAACAACAGCACCGTGACCGTTTCGGACAAGCAGCCGTTCATTACGTTCAGAAACGGGAAGGTGGACTGGGCCATGGCGAAGGAACTCAGGGCAGGCGACTGGATAGCAAAGCCGTCCAGAATACCGCTGCTCGGCAAAATTATAAAGTTCAAGTTCCCAGACTATGAACACATGGAAATGGTAGGTGAAGACGGCGACTTCTATCACGCAAAAATCAGGAGCTCGAAAACCGTCGACAGGCTCCCGAAAAGGCTGACAAAGGAGTTTGCGGAGTTCATAGGATGGTTCATCGCCGAAGGCAACGTGTCAAAGGACTGCGTAAGCATATGCAACCAGAACGCGGTTTTCAGGAAAAGGATTGCGAAGCTCCTTGGCATGTTCGTCGAAAGGCGCAGGATAAGGGAATACAAGGACAAGCTGTGCATCTATTCGACGCCTCTGATAAAGCACCTGGAGCAGATATTCGGGATGCCGCTGGGAACCAGAAAGACCCATACGATCAGGATTCCGAAAGAAGTCTTCAAGGCGAAAAGGGACGTCATTGCAAGCCTGCTGAGAGGAATGTATGACGGCGACGGGAGCATCGGCGAGCGTCAGATCAACTACGCCACCATGAGCGAAAAGCTGGCGCAGGGCGTCGTGTACCTTCATGCGCTACTGGGGATAAAAAGCAGATACATGCGATTGAAAACCGGGCTGTACATGGTCAAAATTATGGGAGAGATGGAGATGCGCAAGTTCCGGGGCATTGTATACGGGGAGGAGTCCGAAGGCTCCATAAGAAGGCATTACAATGCAGTTTATGAAATTCCAGACGTATCGGATTTGCTCAGGGAGGCCAAAGACAGACTTGGAATGAAATACTACAAGGACAGGGATTTCCCCGAAGGCCTTGTCGAAGGTGTCCTGAGCAAGAGGAAGAAGTGCGGCCTGATAAGGCTGCAGAGAATCATGAAATACATAGACAGGAAGGCGGCGCCGGGGTTCAAGGAAAGCGATACGTACAAGACCCTGAAGCTTGTTTCCAAGGAAACGCTCAGCTGGGAGAAGGTGACCGGCAAGTCCGCGGGAAAGCCTCAGTGGATGTACGACATCGAGACGGAAAATCACTCTTTTATTGGGGGTTTCCTGCCGCTCTTCCTTCACAACACCATGTGGGTGGGCGAGTCCGAGAGGAAGCTGAGGGAGATATTCAGGAGGGCTAAGCAGGTCGCCCCGAGCATCATATTCTTCGACGAGATAGACTCCTTAGTGCCCAAGAGGGGGCTAAGCTTCGGGACGAGGGTCACAGAGAATATAGTTTCGCAGATACTGACTGAGATGTCCGGCCTTGAGGAGATGCACAACGTGACGGTCATGGCCGCGACCAACAGGCCCGACATGCTGGACCCCGCGATACTGAGGCCGGGGAGGTTCGACAGGCAGGTGCTGGTCAAGGCCCCCAGCGAGAAGGCACGGCTGCAGATACTGAAGGTGCACACGAAGAACATGCCGCTGGCGAAGGACGTGGACCTCAAGAAGCTTGCCAGGGAGGCCGAAGGCTGTTCAGGCGCGGACCTCGAGTCGCTGGTCAGGGAGGCAGGCCTCAACGCCATGAGGGAGAAGATGGACGCGAAGGATGTCAAGAAGAAGCATTTCAACCAGGCCATGGATGAGATAACGCCGAGCATAAACCTGGAGATGATAAAGTTCTACGAGAAGCTCATGGAGAGGATGAGGTCGAAGCCGGCGAAGGACGCCAAGAAGGCAAACGAAGGGACAGACTACGTGGGCTAGGACTTGCATAAAACTATTTTTTACAATTCTGACGTATCCAATAAGCTAACAAGCTTGACTTTTTGTGTGGAATTGGTTTTATAAAATTTACCCGATTTCTTTTAGTATGATACCGGGGACTACGTACAAACCGAACATTTTGATAAATACCGAAAAGAATTATGTGGTGGTCGGTTCTATAGACCATGGTATGGAAATACCAGGAAATTCTATCAGCGACCTAATATTTTCACTTGATGGAGCCACAGCATTGATGATGGAAGTGCCTGAGGAACTTCATCACCATTTCCATCCAATGTCCACAGAGATACTGACCAAGGTGTCCGTGGGAAACGTACCGATTGAATATTTATATGGGAATAGGGGTGATGAAGACATCGGAAACTATGTATTGAAATACGCACCAGAAGATATATCGGAAGTATTCATACCGGCACTTCACGTGAGAAATTGTATTCAACTCGGAACGAACCCCACTTTCGATTCGTTAGTCGCTTTCATTGCGGCAAATAAAAATAGATATGGGTTTATCGACATCAAAAGGACGCTCGATAACTACATGAAAATAGTCCAGTATTGGGAAGACAACGGCCTCGATCCAAAGGGCTTGGATCATTTCAGCTACGATTTCGAAAAGTTCGTCGGTGACATCAGGGAATTCGAACTCTGGAAACCTGAACTGCAGAATTTCAGGGGAACTCATGAAGGGAAGATAGCGGTTTGCGTCGGGGATTATCATGTAGATTTCGTAGATGGCGTTCTTGACGGAAGGGAGCAAAAGCAGCCTGAGTGGAATACCCACATTGATAATAGAAGGGAAGATAGAATCACACCCCAAGATCCGGAGTTCCTAAAAAACATCTACAATCACATAGAGAAAGCCCTAGAATCTTAATAACCACATGCTCTACTTGCTGTGCAAAGCCGTCGGTTAATATTTCATCGCCATACAGGCCGCGCCGAAGGCGACCGCGTGCTCTTTCCCCCTGACTATCGCAGGCAGCTCCATATTCAGCCTGGAGCGCATCTCCTTCTTCATCGATTTCTCGAACATCTCCAATGCGCCCGAGATGCCTCCGCCTATGACTATGACCTCCGGGTCGAGCACGTTGCAGAGGTTCGCGAGGCCCACGCCCATGAGCCTCCCGTAGTCCTCCCAGACGGCCTTCGATTTCCTGCTCCCCTGCTTAGCCATTACGTACAGCTCGTCGGGTTCCATCGTCTTTCCCAGATGCTTCCTTGAAATCCTTTCAACGCCGCGCACGCCGACGTACTCCTGCCAGCATCCCCTTGCGCCGCATGTGCACTTCACGCCGAGGGCGTCTATGCTCATGTGGCCGACCTCCCCAGCGTAGGGCCTCTTGTTGTGGAGCTTCCCGTCTATGACTATGCCCCCGCCGACGCCGGTGCCCAGGGTCACGGCGACTATATTCTTCTCCTTACGCGTGCACATCTCGCCGAATGCCATGCAGTTGACGTCGTTGTCGACCGCGACCTTCCTGCTCCTCTTCCTGAGTATTTCACCGAAGTCAGTGCCCTCAAGGAACCGGGCATTGCAGGACCAGAAAATCTTCCCCTTCTTGACCGGGCCGGGGACGCCCATGCCTATGCCCTTGACGCCTTTCCCGCAGAGTTCCTCCAGCAGGCCTTCGAGCTCCTCGAGGAAGACCTTCCTGTTCCTCTTCCCCATGATGCCGACGCTTTCAGCCTTTACAATCCTGAGCTTTTCGTCTATGAGCACTCCCTCGATGTGCGAGCCCCCTATGTCGATGCCTGCGTAGTAGCCCATGGTATCCATTAAATTTTAAGCGCAAAGTCATATATAAGGCATGGAGCAAACGAGGTATCCGGTAGTCGCGGGGGCTTTCTACGATAACGGCATGCATGCGCTCAGCAGCCGTCTTAAAGGCCTTTTCTCCGGAACCAAGGAAGGCAGGTACAGGATAGTCATATCCCCTCATGCCGGATACGTATACTCCGGGAAGACCGCGGCGCACGCGATAGCGTCGCTGAGGCCCGCCCGAAAGTTCATAATACTTGGCCCGAACCACACGGGCATGGGGCTGGACTTCTCCCTGATGAATTTAGGAACATGGCTCATGCCCCTGGGGAAGTGCAGGGTGGACGGGGGGCTCGCCAAAAAGCTGGAGGCTCTCGATTTCGTCAGGGACGACGTAAGCGCGCACCTCAATGAGCACAGCATCGAGGTGCAGCTGCCGTTCCTCCAGTACAGGTTCAAGGACTTCACGTTCGTGCCGGTATGCATAATGAACACGACATACTCCAGCGGCTTCCTGAAGATGTGCAGGCAGCTGGGCAGGAGGATAGCGCTCCACATGCGGAAGGACCCCGATATCGGCCTCATAGCGTCGAGCGACTTCTCACATTACCTACCGCAGGGAGTGGCAGACATGAAGGACGGGGCCGCAATTGAAGAGATAAAGAGACTGGACGTGGAAGGATTCTTCAGGAAGCTTGACGAGGTCGACGCGTCCGTGTGCGGCTACGGGCCGATCGCGGTCGCAATGGAAGCCGCGAAGGCACTCGGAATGAAAGCGAAACTGATACACAAGTCCTCGTCCGGGGACGAGACCGGAGACTATGACGCCGTGGTCGCGTATTACGCGATAGGTTTCGGTTGAATACCACTTCATTGCGGGGAGTGCCAGCGGCAATGCACTTGATGAGACCGGCATCGGGCAGTTTCCGATGAAAAACATATAACGAAATGAACGTATATTATCTAATATGGGCGTTCCGCGCAAGGGGGTAACCCCCATAATCGCCATCATAGTGCTACTGCTTATCACTGTAGCCCTTGCCGGCGTGGCCTGGACATATACGTCAACGTACTTCGCTGGGCTGGTTTCACAGCACGTGGAAGTCGTGGACTCGTTCTACACCGAGGACGGCAGGGGGATGATAGTTCTCAGGAACACGGGCACGTCAGCGATCGACATCAGTGACATCAGCGTGATCGAGATAGAGACGGGCAATTACGTGACGGACGCTGTCGAGTGGGTCATAACCGGCGGCGGGACGGGGATATCGCCAGGGGAAACCATGACTGCACGCATATCCTGCTCGGGCTCGTGCGAATACGCCATACTGACAGGTGCTGGAGACAGGCAGAGGGTGAGGCTGATATGCGGGTCCAAGGGCACCTGCCAGACCAGCACCACGCCGTGCGTGGAGGACTGCACAGGTTTGGAGTGCGGTCCCGGTCCCGTCTGCGGACAGAGCTGTGGCAACTGTGGTAACGGCGAGGCATGCCAGGCAGGGGCCTGCGAATGCCTGCCCAACCGGGGCGACTGCAACGGCCTCCCAGGCGATGGGTGTGAGGTTGACCACCTGACAGACGATCAGTACTGCGGAGACTGCTTTACGTCCTGCACCGCACCCGAGACATGCGTGAGCGGCAGCTGCAAGACAACGGGCTGCGCGCCTGGAACGGCGGACTGCGACCCGGTCCCCGATGGCATTTGCGAGACCGATATTTACACGGATGAAAACAACTGCGGGGGCTGCGGAGCAGCATGCAGTACGAGCGGCGGGATCGCTTCCTGTGCGGCAGGCAGCTGCAGCATAGTCTGCACCGCTCCGGGCATGGACGACTGCAGCGCCGACGAGAACGTATCGCGCGACGGCTGCGAGACGGACGTCACCACGGCCACGAACTGCGGAGGATGCGGCATCACCTGCGGCGTAGGCCAGGACTGCATCAACGGCCAGTGCCTTGATGTCGCCTGGATGGCTAGCATGGTTTCGTGGTGGTGGTTCGACGGGAATGTTCAGGACAGCCGGGGGAACCACGATGGAACGATTCCCGGAAGCCCGAACAGCCCGACCTATACGACCAGCGGCAGGTTCGGAGGCGCCTACCACTTCGACGGGTATGATGACTACATAAACGTCGGCGTCATCAACGTGCAAAACAACTTTACCCTGGCCGGGTGGTTCTACCTCGAAGGGCTTCCCTATTACGGCGGCGAGTACGTGGACCCGAGAATCATAATAAAGGGCGGCGAAGTTGCATGGCAGGCGTGGGGGATAATCGTAGAAAGGAGCATCTGGCCTGAATTCCGTATAGGAGAGGCTGGAAAACAGTACGTGACATCAGTTTATGGTGAAGCAGGCAGTGTGCCCTTCAACGAATGGCATCACATCGCGGGCGTGTATAACGGGAGTTATATGGTCCTCTACTATGATGGCATGGAAGTAGACAACTTGTCGCTTACAACCACCATCGTGCAAAGCAGCAATGAGACATGGATAGGCGGACAGTGCCCATACCCGCTGAAGAGGCCGTGGAACGGCACGCTCGACGAAATAATGGTGTTCAACGGCTCGCTGACGGCGCAGCAGGTCCTGGAGCTTTACAATAGGGACCTGGACGATTACAAGACCTAGCTTCATCTGACCGGCTTCGGTTCAATACTAACAAGGTACCCTGTGGGTTTCTCAATAGCTGGGGTCTGTCATGTAGCAGCATGCCATCGAAGGCCCGTTGTCGTATCTGCAATAATGGAATTTGCCTTTCCCGAATTCGCATCCGACGTCGGTTATCCGGCCTGTCACAGGGTCTTTTGTCAATGTTATGTTGACATCGCCGTGAATCCTGCATTTTTGAGGCACGGACTTTCCAGTTTCCATGATAGCTATTGGAAAAAAGAAATTTAAGCGTTTCGGAAATCCCTGATTTCGGCACGCTCCAAAGCCTTTTTTGAGAGCTTGGGTATGTCGACTTCCTTCTCTATCCCCTTTATCACGTCGAGCCTGGCTTTCGTTTCCGGGTGCCTGTCCACGAGGAAAGAGCAGCAGTCGCTGTAAGGCAGCGTGGAGATTTCATAGGTCCCTATCTCTTTCGCCCTGCTGATTATCTGCTCCTTGTTCGCGCCGGCCACCGGGGTGAATATCGGTAGGCGAGCCTTCTCGTATATGACGTTGAGGTTCTCGAGGGTCTGGGACGCAACCTGCCCCACGGAGTCGCCTGTGACGAAGCCGAGCGCCTTCTCCTTCTTCGCAATCTCGTTTGCCATGTGGAGCATGACGCGCCTGTATATCACCATCCTGTATTTCGACGGCACCTTTGCTATCAGGTTCTTCTGAAGCTCCCCGAAAGGCACCATGTAAAGCCTCGTCTTGGGCTGGTACTCCGAGAGGACCGACACTATCCGTTCCACCTTGTCCCTGACTATGTCCTTCTGGGCGGACCAGTTGTGGAAGTGAACGAATGTTATGGGGCAGCCGCGCTTGAACATCTCGAGGGATGCCACGGGGCTGTCTATGCCTCCGGAAAGGAGCGCCACCAGCCTGCCGCTGGAGCCTACCGGAAGGCCGCCGAGCCCCCTTATCTTCTCTGTGAAAACGAAAGCGTCCTTTGACGTTATCTCGACGTGGAATGTCCTTTCGGGTTTCGTGAGGTTGACCTTCCACTTGTACTTCTTCCCCAGATAGTCTCCCAGCATAACGTTCATTTCCTGCGACGTGTGCCTGAACCCCTTGTCCCCCCTGACTGTCGAGACGGCAAAGGTCTTTATCTTCCCCTCGGCGAGCCTGTCGAGCATCTTCTTGATGTCTTCGACGTCCCGCTCGGCCTGGAGCGCGAAAGAGAAGGACGATATGCCCGCAACCTTCCTTAGCTTTTCTGATATCTCCTTTTCGTCTGCGGGGTCATAGTCTATCACAAGCCTACCCGAGAGGCGCTTCACGACGGGGGCGAACCCCTTGAGCGCAGACCTTATGTTGTCCATGAGCCTGTGCTCGAACTTCTTCCTGTTCCTGCCCTTGAGGCCTATTTCCGAGTAGTGGACCACTATGCATTCCATAAGAAGAAAGTGTATGCCGGTTTAAAATTTACCTGCCTGCTCAAGAAGCTGATTGTAAACATCTTCACCGAATTCGATTATTTTATCCTTCCCTCCCAGTTCGTTAAGGACTATCTTGGATTGGGAAAGGTAATACTCATGCTCGTCATCCGGAAAATCCATATAATTACTGAAGTTGAAGTCCTTTTTTTCCATCTCCCTGAGCTCTTTAAGATGCCAGCACGCAAGCGTGAGATCCCTAATGTACCCGGCGCTTAAAGGTAGGTTCAGGTTTTTCTCTGCGCCTATGCCTCCGAAAGATATGAGAATCTGGTCTTTCAGCCCCTGTATTGTATGGACGATGGGGGTTGTCTGCCTGAATCCGAAGCCTTTAATTTCAGCTATATCTCCTTCTATGTACCCATCATGCCCCAGGGCCTTTGCTATCATCCAGTGTCCAACTTCGTGGTATATGGGTTGGGCGCAAGGTTTATACATATTCACTATCATATAGTGATAATATATAAATCTATGCTCTTATCCTAAGTTTTCCAAGCGTCAGGCAGACCTTGCAAACCCTGCCTTTACTGGGCTCGCCGCACCGGGAGCATTCGTTCACTTTTCCCGACGAGTGCTCCTTCCTGAGGACTGGTATGAGCCTGAGCATGTTCTGCACCAGGGTGCTCTTCGTCCCTGGGTAGTCCCTTTCCATCTTATCCAGCGTTCTGTCTGCATACTCGCGGAAGGACTCCCTCCTGTGGGGGCACGGCTTATAGAGCACCTTTATACCCACGAGTTTCGTGAAAAGCTCCGTCTCCGCGTTCGTGCAGAAGTAGAGCGGCTTGATTCTCGGTATGAACCCCTCGTGCATTGCCGCGCCGGGTGAGGGTCCCAGCCTTGCCATGAGCTCCGGCGAGCCCTTGGTGAGGTTCATGAGCGCGGTCTCGGCCTCGTCGTCGAGGTTGTGGCCGACTACCATCTTCGTGGCGCCCAGCTTCCTGGCCTCCCTGTTCAGTATCCTTCGCCTCAGGATTCCGCAAAGGGTGCACCGGCTTATCTCCACTCCCTTCTTCCTTGCGATTCCCATAAGCTCCCCGTTGGTCTTCCCGTACTCCTCCCTGAACGTGAAGATGCGGTACTCTATACCTAGCTCTTTACAGAACTTCCTCATGTCATCGAGCTGCACCTCCCTGTAGCCCTTCACACCTTCGTCTACGCCTATCGCGAACATCCTCTGCTTCTGCTTTTTCGCTATCCCGCTGAGTACGTAAGCCGCGGCAAGTGAATCCTTGCCTCCTGACAGCGCGAAGCATAGTACGTCGTCCTTCGTGAGCATCCTGTACTTCCTCACGGTCCTGTACACCTTCTTCTGGAAGTACCGGACGAAGCATTCGGCGCACAGGGGACCCTGCTGCAGCGTTATGACCGATTCCCCTATCCTGCAGAGTATGCACTTCATAAGGAGCAAATATGCTTTGAATGTTTTAAATCAGCGCGCCTACTAATCTCATGCCTTGCCATGGCGGGAAGGATATTAAAGGCAGCTATGTGCTTCTCGTAGAACTCTCGCGCTCCGCGGAGATAACGGTGGGAAAGCTCGGCCGCGTCAGATTCAAAAAGGGATTCTATGCGTACGTCGGCTCAGCTATGGGCGGCCTCGAAAAGAGGATAGGGCGCCACCTGTCGAAAGAGAAGAAGCTCCACTGGCATATAGACTACCTGCTGGACGCTGTGGAGACAAGGGTCGTGAAGGTCTTCCGCTTCGAATCCGTAAAGAGGCTCGAATGCGGCATCGCAGGGAAGCTCTCGGAGAAACTGGAACCCGTCCCGGGCTTCGGATGCTCCGACTGCGGGTGCAGAAGCCATCTGTTCTATTCGGATAATCGCCGGAGAATGCGCGGCGTCATAGAAAAGGCTATTCCATCTTCCCGTAGGACCGGAGCAGCCTCTTCATGAGTGGGAATTCCTCGGGGTGTGTTGAACTGCTGACAACGGTAGGGCTGACGAAGCTTGCGAGGTAGACCACCTGCCCTTTGTCGGGGTCATAGGAAAAATGCCTGTCGTCGAATACTTCCGCCATCCCTATCGGGTCAGAACCCTCGTAGAATATGCTTCTTTCCGATTCCTTTCCCACGGGCCATATGAAGACGCATGTCTTCTTACCGTCCCTGTATCCCTTCTTAAAGAGGTAGGCCTCCTGCCAGGGGATGATTCTTTCGTGCCTGAGACTGACGGATGCACCCACCTCGAGCAACTCAGAGTCGGAAACAATTTCAAGCACGTCCGACTCGGGAACAATCTCAAGCAACGTTTCCTCGTTCATGGCAAAAACCGATATCATTGCAGGTGAAGAAATCTAGAACTGCACCTCGAACTCGTGGCCCCTCAGTATTTCGACATCGCTCCTGCAGCGGGGGCAACGAACGCCGTTCCTCATGATTTCCGGGTCGCCCCTCCAGTCGCACGAAAGGCAGCCGACCTTCGCCCTGACCGGCTTTATCTTCAGTTTGACGTCCCTGAGCCTGCTCTCCTCCGTGAGGTATTTGTAGAGCTTCATGAACTCCACCGGCCTTCCCCTGAGCTCGCCCAGCTTTATCTTCGCCTTCCTGTATTTGCCTTCCTTGAGCATGCGTATCAGGGAGTCCACGGCCTTCTCCTCCCTTATGTGCCTGAATTCCATTAGCAGTATTTTGGAGGGAAATTTAAAAAAACTTTGCATGGAAAGCGGCCCCCGTCAGGATTAATAAAGTTTCGATACAATAATACAATAAATATATGGAAAACGAAAACAACGGGCACGGTACGGAAAAGGAGATTCTGGAACTGATACCGAAGGAGAACTCGTGGGAGCAGATCATTTATCAGGTCGTGGCGATGAACGACCTCGATCCGTGGAATCTGGACCTGAACGTTCTTTCCAGGGGATTCGCAGACTACATAATGTCGATGAAAGAGCTTGATTTCAGGGTGCCTGCAAAGTGGGTGATAATAGCCGCGGTCCTTCTCAGGATGAAGTCCGACTACATAAAGATAATGAAGATGGACAGGGTACCCGAGGACGAGTTCATGGACCTTGAGGAACTTGAGGACACCGAAATCGAGGACATAGGAAACGAATTCCGTGCCGACGACATCGACCCCATAGACGTTGCGGCCAAGAGGAAGCCCATCAGGCGCATCACGATAAAGGAGCTTGTCGATTCCCTGAGAAGGGTTCTGGCCTCCGAGAAGAGGAGGGACCTTAAAATAAGGAAGGCCAGAGGCAGGATAAGCATAAGGACGGACGACATAGCCGTAAGGATAGAGAACCTTTATTCAAAGATAACAAGCATGCTGAACAGGGTGAACGACAGGAACGTGCCGTTCTCCAGCCTCGTCGATAAGTGGGAGAGGGAGCAGGTAATCGACGCTTTCATGCCGCTCATTCATCTGGACAACCAGAAGAAGATCGAATGTATCCAGAAGGAGATGTTCGACGAGATATTCATAAGGAAGAGGGATGCTTCCTGAAGGCGGTGGCCATGAAATACTACGGACTGATGATGCTGGTTCTCGTGTGCCTGATAGCATCGGTCTTTGTCGAGGGGCAGCACCTTTTCGAGAGCTCCCTGTTCTCGGTCGCATACGTCACGATGGCCGCAGTGCTCGTGACAGGGTCAAAGAATGATGAATCCTTCAAGATTGACTTCGTCCTCGGCTGGCTGCTCATCTGCGCGGTCGGCTTCATGTCGACGCAGGTATTAATAGAGATGCTGACAAATAATTTCACGGAGCCACAGATATTCAAGGTTGCCATAATAGTCGCGCTTGACTACGGCGCCCTGAGTTTCCTTAGGCTGGGAATGAAAATCAGGAAAACGAACAGGATGACCGGAGAGGGAAGATATGCAATCGGATAACCACAAGGGACTTGTCGAGGCTGCCCTTTTCATGTCATCGGAGCCCATGAGCATCGGCAGGCTTTCAAAAATAATCGGCGTCAACTCGCTCGGGTACATCAAGGGTACGCTCCTCGAGCTGAGGGATGAGTACGAGAAGAGGGGCATACATCTCGTGGAGACGCCGGACGGATGGTCGTTCCAGGTGGACAGGCAGCACCTGCACAAGGTCGCGGACCTCACTCCCTACGCGGACATACCCGAGGGGCAGAAGAGGACACTTGCACTTATCGCATACAAGGAGCCCGTCACGCAGTCCGATGTGATAAAGATACAGGGGAACAAGACTTACGCCTACATAAAATCGCTTGCCTCCAAGGGACTCATAAGGACCGAGAGGCAGGGAAGGACGAAGCTGCTGAGCCTGACGCAGGAGTTCGAGCGGTATTTCGGGGCGGAGAAGGATAAGATAAAGGAGCATCTGGCGGCCAACATGAGCAGGAGGCAGACGCAGAAGGACGAAAGCGCGGCGGACGGCGCAAACGATGCTCATTCCGGAAAACTTAATATGAAACGGGAATGAATTATATTTCATGGGGCCCGGAAAACTGGCTTTGCTTTCTCTGGTACTTCTCCTGACATCAGTTCAGCCTGCGGCGGCGCTCACGGGCAGCGTCCAGCTGATTTCACCGGGGGACGGTGTATTGACAAACAAAACGAACACTACCCTGCCTTTCACCTTCATGTTCACTGACCCCCATAATGTGACAGCCAACTGCAGCCTGAATCTGAGCGGGAAAAGGTATGGCCCTGTCCCTGCAACCAACAACACGCAGAAGCAGATATTCTCGGCATCCGAGTTCAAGGAAGGCGCAAACGTATGGAACATCACATGCGTAAACGGAACCGCGATAGCATCGGAAACCAGAACGCTTTTGGCAGACAGGGTGGCTCCTGTAGTAACCATTCCTCCGTCCGGCGTTCCTGTATCCATGAAATATGTTAACCTGCTTTCTACAGCCAACTACACCGATGGGCAGGCAGAGAGCGCCAACTGCAGTTTCCTTGTCAACGACACGGTAATGAAGACCAAGGTTTTCCAAAACCTCACGGTTGACATATTCACCGTCCATGTTTCTGACGGATTCTATAAGATAGAGGTATCGTGCACAGACAGCGCAGGGAATACGGGATACTCTAACGTCCTTTTCGCAAACAAGACATCCCCGCTGCCGATGAAAATAAATTCCCCGCAGAACACGACATACGAGTCTGGAGATGGGATGGTTCTGAACTTCGAGCACTTCATAGAATCTCTCCCCTACATGTACTACATAATCGACGGTGTTTACGTCTATGTGTCATTGGGAAACAAGACAATCGATGTTGGGACATATGGTTCTCATTCTCTCACAATAGTTTTGACGGATATCAGTTTCGGGAACCAGAGTTCGACCATCCACTTCACGATTGAGGAGCCTGAAGGCCCGCCGTCTGGATTGACCGCAATAGACTTCCTATCGCCGTCTACAGATACAATCAACCGAAATTTCCTCACCGTCAACGTCAGCACGGATTTCGGCGCGGAGTGGTGCAAGCTGTCGACCGACGGAGGAAGCAACGTGACGATGACCAACGTGACAGACAAGTCATGGTATTACAGCCTGACGGGGCTTTCTGAGGGGGAGCATAAGCTGGTGGTGTGGTGCAGCGGTTCCGGCGTGCTGATAAAGGAGGAAGAGAGCTTCCGCGTGGTGGTCGCCGGTTTCAACATAGACATCGAGACGCCGCTCAACAGGACATACTGGGGCACGGACTCGTTCACCATCCTCGTGCACACCACTCTCGATTCGCAGTTGTGCGAATTCTTCCTCAATTCTTACGGGCCGGTTTCCATGAACAAGTACGACAGCAGGATGTGGTATTACAACATGAGCGGGACGGGCGAGGGCACCTACAAGCTCATCGTGGGCTGCTATGACTCGTCCGGCTTCTACAATTCCAGTTCGGTCTCCTTCACACTCAGGTCGGATGAGTGCGAAAGCAACTGGACGGGCATATGCACGGAAAGTCAGTACTGCGCCAATTCAAAGTGCGTTGACCTCGACTGCGGCGGATGCAGCTATGCGGAAGGCCACGAATGCAAGGCGCACGAGTGCTGCTCCGATGACGACTGCCTCTCGGCGCAGGCCTGCGTATCAAACAAGTGCGAGGGGGTCCCCTGTGACTGCGGCGTGATAGAAGGCCACGAATGCATTGAATATGGGTGCTGCAGCAACTTCGACTGCGAGATCAACGAGAAGTGCGACACGAAAAACCACACGTGCGTAAAGAAGGCCCTGACCATCATCATGCCCGGCTCAGTCAGGGCAGGCGAGGAGTTCACCATATCGCTTGTGGACGAGGACATGAAGCCAGTTCCGGATGCAAAGATAAAGGTGGAGTACAAGTCCGGGGTGACGGAAAGCCTGACAACCGATGATCTGGGTTCAGTTTACCTGGTCCCGAAGGAGTCAGGACCGATAATCGTGATGGCGGACCTTGCAGGCTATGACAGGGAAACCATCACCGCGGACGTCATTCCTGGGATTGACACGACCGCGCTGCTCCTGCTGCTGGTGCTAGCGGCCGGCGGCCTCACCGGATTCTTCTACTGGAAGCAGATGCCCCCGTTGACGCTCAGCAAGGATGTCAAAGGGCAGGAAGTGCTGCTCAAGGTGAAAAACAGGAGCGGGGAATACATCGATAACGTACTGATATACGACACTGTGCCCAGGGGCGCATTCATATCGTGCGGCGTCAATCCGAGGGTGGAGGACTTCGGAAATGAAACCCACCTCTCATGGTTCGCGGCGCTCAACGGGGGGGAGGAGATAATGATAAACTACCAGGCCGTCCAGACGTCGGACAGTTTCTCCGTAAGGGTAGGCGATGACGAATACCAGAGCGGCTTCGGGCCGGTAAAAATCATGATGATGCTTCTCGGGAGGCTGCACCGGGAAAAAGCGGAGACCCCTCCTCTCGAGTGATCAAGGCTTTTTATCATTAGGGTTCAAAATAAAATATGGAAAAAAATTCCGAAGCCGAACGTGAAGAGGATTTCTCGGTAATCCTCGGGACGCGGAGGCCCAGCGACGATCCTCCGAAGAAGGAGAAGCCGAAAAAGGCCGAGAAGAAACCGCCAGAGGATGTCCATGAAAAGCCTGTAAAAAAGGAGAGCCTCGAGGACCTGATAAAGAAGAAGGACGAACTTGAGCTTTTCCTCGCCTCAATGGATGACGCTCACCTGCATTCAAGGATGCCCGAGTATGCGTACCAGGGAATGAAGAGAAAGAGCGAGTTTGAACTGAAGAAGACAGAGGGAAAGATAAAGAAGATGGGCTACAAGGATGTCCAGGAGGAGGGAGACGAGCTTGAAAAAAACCTGAATGAAATAAAGGAAGCCATCGATATGCTGAAGGACAGCAGGATCATAGACACCTGCTATAACCAGCAGGAGCATCCGGACAACAGCAAGTTCAGGGAGCTTGAGAAGAGGGTTGACAGCTTGGGAAAAGCGCTCCGGGACGTGACAGAGATGCTCAGGAAGAGGATTGACGAGGTTGCGGTTACCGGTGACGTTGAAATAACGGAAAGCGTGAGGGATATGAAGAAGGAAATCGACGCCATCCGTTCTAGCCTCTCGGAATTCGTAAGAAAGGTTGAACTGGAGGACGTCATGCTGAGGCCCGCTATAAAGATCCGGGGAAAATACCGGGCCGGCTCTCCGGAAGACGTTCCGAAAAAGAAGTGCAAGGCCGTGAGCATAAAGAAATTCCCGCGCTTTGTCGGCAAGGATGTCACGGTTGACTGCAGGATAAGACTCTTCAACAGCATGGAGAGGGGAAGGCAGAAAATATACTGGTACGAGATACAGGACAGCACGGGAAGCAGCATACTGATGAGCTACGGCTCCATAAAAGCCCGGAAGGGGAAGATAACCGGCGAAGTCAGGAAGACGAAACACGGCTCGTGCTATCTGCTTTTCAGAGGCGTTGCCTGATTCTGGCTTTTTTATTTTCCGCAGGCCATAATTTAAGCATTATGGGCGGAGAGTTGAAGTCGTTCGATTTCAGATTCATAGTGAACGAGCTCAGGGGTTCTCTTCTCGGGGGAAAGATAAGGAAGGTATACCAGTACGGTCCGGGGCAGAAGAGCTTCCTTTTCGACGTCTATGTCTCGACAAAGGGCAACTTCTGGCTCTATGCAGACTCAGAGAAGATATTCCTGGCGCAGCACAAGAAGGAGGCACCCGAGACGCCGCCGAACTTCTGCATGTTCCTGAGGAAGCATCTGATAGGGACTACTATAAAGGACATAAGGCAGCACGGATTCGACAGGATCGTGGAGATAGTCACGGACAGCCACGTGCTCATCTTCGAGTTCATACCACCAGGGAACGTCATACTCTGCGACAGGTTCTACACCGTCATAATGCCGCTTCAGATCCAGAAGTGGAAGGACAGGGAAATACTGCCGAAGAGGCCGTACAGGTATCCGCCCGAAAGCGTGAACCCGTACAACATCTCACTGGAAACCTTCAGGAAGGTGATAAACAGGGGCGAGGAAAAAACCGTTTCCGTGATGGCAAGAATAGGATTCGGCTCCGTCTACGCGAACGAGCTGTGCGTGCTGTCGAACGTTGACGCGCAAAAGGCTTCAG
>CAZSYZ010000010.1:0-26459 GCA_964611445.1 uncultured archaeon
CCTTCTGCCGTTTTCAGCTTTCCTTTCAGGCTTCAGCAGTATAACCTCCTTGTCGTCCTGAACCACGCCCATGACTAAACATTCGGATTTAAAGTCAGCTATCTGCTTGGGAGGGAAATTGGTCACGCAAATTACTTGCTTGCCTGCAAGCTCATCTGTCGTGTAAAGCTTTGTAATCTGCGCGCTTGACTTCTTTATGCCGTATTTCCCGAAGTTTATCTTCAGCTTGTATGCAGGATTCCTTGCTTCGGGAAACTCCTCTGCTTCTATCACTGTCCCTACTCGCATCTCCACTTTCTCGAATTCTTCCCACGTTATCATAAGACTGAATTGAAGAAATAGCTTAAAATATGAGCGCCGAGGGCAGGACTTTCAGAACCCTTTTGGACAGGCAAACGTCCAAAAGCGCTCCCGGAAAGTCCGCTTCCGCTCGTTTTACTGCGTCAGCGTATGTTTTCGGGCGCGTTTTTGCGCGCCTGCATGCGCAAAAAGGTGCATTTGAACCTGCACGGGCAAAGCCCACCAGATATCCTGCTCCTCATTCCCGCCGCCCTTGCCCAAGGATGGGAAGGTTTGGTCGGAGTCAAGCCATTAAGTCATCTGACCCTTTTGGAGCTCCCGCTTCCGCCAAAAGCGTCAACGGAAAAACCTTCCAAGGTCATCATAATTTCTGGTCTCAAGTCTGGCGCATTAGCCAGGTTCTGCCACCTCGGCACTGTGTGATTTATTGTAATGATTCATTTATAAAAAGAATCAGAGCTTAAGCGTGTGCCTGAATCCCGACCCGCTTGCCTCAGAAAGCGGCCACGAGTCTTCTATGAGCATGTCGGGTACTGTCTTGTCAAGGACGGGATAAGCAATCCCGCATTTCCTGCAGATGATGAACATCCCCTTCTCGGAAACGTCGCCCTTGCACTTTGGGCAGGCGAGGACTCTGAGAAGGTCTTTCGGCACGACCATACCAAAATTACATCGCGCCTGATATAAATACTTTAGAGCCCTCCCGGCCACCCGAACTCCATGGGTATTATGGCAAGCCTTTCTTCGTATGATATTTAAAATTTTGCGGGAAATGTTAAGTCATGAACAACGCCTTCCTGTCGTTATCTATAGCCTACAGGCTTTCAGCTAAAAAGACGCCGCAGGAGAGGGACATCTACAGCTCTCTCAGGAAAAGGGCAAAAATGGTGGCTATCAACTCTTCCTACGTGGGCGTCGACTGGGAAGGACTGGACAACCTCGACAGTAAAATCGATGCCGCGCTTTCCGATTATGGCCCGGAGGGCCGCCTGTACAATCATTTCAAAAGGAAGTATGATGATGAGAAGGATACGAGCAAGATCATCCGCAAGTCATAGCTTGTCGTGAATAAGCTTCATGACCCCCCTCATTACAGGAAAACCCTGTCGGTCTTCGCGACCGTGTCGCTTTCCCCGCCGAACTTCGCCAGGCAGATAATTCTCCATGACTCATCGTAGACGCCGACGTATTCCCCCTCTTTCGGATTTCCGGACACGCTTTTCACGAAGTCCTTCCTTATCGGGGAGCCGTTCCTCACGAGCGGTTCCGTCCCGTTTCTTATCACAATCCTCGGGAGGCCTGTCTTTTCCAGCGCCTCCTCGAGCGGCACGAGGAAGCTCTTCACGGCCCTCTTCGTCATCCTCTCGAGTTCCGGGATGGTGACTGAGCCCTCCAGCTTGAAGGGTCCGACTTTCGTCCTCCTGAGCTCCACGAGGTGCGCGCCGCATCCGAGTTCCTCCCCAAGGTCGCTGGCTATCTTCCTTATGTACGTGCCTGCCTCGCAGAGCACCCTGAACTCCACGGACCTGCCTTTCAAACGGGTGACCTCGAGCTCATGGACTGTCCTTTCCCTCTCCTTCCTCGCGACTGCGGATTTCACAGGGGGGACCTGCCTTATTTTCCCCCTGAAGGAGTCCAGAGCCTTCTCCAGCTTCAGCCTGCTCACGTCGCCGTGGAGAAGCATGGTGCCCGCGTACTCCTTGTCGAGGCCAGTGAGCACGGGCATGGCCTTCCTCGCCTCGCCGAGCGCTACCACCAGAAGCCCAGTGGCGTTGGGATCTAGCGTCCCGGAATGGCCCGCCTTTCCGACCTTCAGCAGCCTGGAGACCTTCTCCACCACGTCGAAAGATGTCGGCCCCCGAGGCTTGTCTATAAGTATGACTGAACTGCGTAAAAGATTTTCAATGGACATACTTTATTTAGAACAGAAACATGGTTAAAAACATTCGCTCAGAAGTCATCGGCAGGGATATAAACAAGAGGGCTCTTTCCGTCTATAGGAGGTCTGCTGTATAACACTTCATCATAAAGCTCTTTCATTTTTACCCGCGGCGAGGTTTTCACTGATTCCAGCCTTTCGTGTGTCAAATCCATAATATGGAGCTTATTTTCAGTCCCTTATAACGGTATGCTCAATAAAGTATATACCGGTACATATTCCCGTTTTTTAACGGATGGCGCCAAATAGAATAATATGCGCATGGAAAGCTACGAGAAGATGATTAGAAAAACCTGCAGGAAGTGCTACACAATATTCGACCTGAAAAGGGATTACTGCTGCGCCAAGAGCAAGGATGAATGCTTCGCCGACCTCAGGCTTGTCAGGAAAGGGGTGATGCAGGACCAGGAGATGGCCGAGAAGCTTTACATGAAGAAGAAGCTGGACGACCGCAGGAACATAATCAGCCGCAAGTTCTTCAGGGGTGCCTTCAGGAACGAGTGCCTCGTCTTCAGGTACAGGCCTCCAGGCTGCAGGTCACATTTCTGCGACAGGTGGAGGAAGTACATAGAGGAGCATCCCAGGGACATGGTGTACGCAAACCTCAACGCGGTTTCCACCAGGACCCTCCTTAAGGAACTGGAAAAGGAATACGAATACGGCATCGAGCTGGCCTACCCGGGAGGATTCATAATATACACCACTGACGAGGAGAAGGCAGGAAAGCTCAAAAGGGAGATTGAGAAGCTGCTGAACGGCATGAAGATAAGGCACTTCACGACAAACGCCACTCTTATGAACCCGGAGAAGAACGATAAGGCGGGAGTCGAGATAATCATGGACCTGGATGCCATAATCGAGAAGCCGGGCCTGTTCGACACGGTAATAAACAACAACATGTTCATGCTGGTCAGGATGAAGATGAACATGGCTTCCACGGGATTCAGCCACTCGAACATAATGATAACGACCGCGGACCCGGAGAAGGTCGCCGGTGAAAGTTCCGCGTCCCTGAAGTCCTTCCACGCCCTGAAGGCCTTCCAGGTATAGAAACATATTTAAAAAGTCGGCTCAATGTAAATTAAGAAGTGATTCAAATGCCTAAACAGAGGTTCCCCGAAGCTGAGCAGAGGCTTTTCCACAGGGTTTTCATATGCATGAAGTGCGGAGCAAAGATACGTTCTGATATTCTCAAGGTCAGGGACGGCAAGGTCAAATGCAGGCAGTGCAAGTCCAAGCAGCTCAGACAGAAACACAAGGATCATAAGGCTTGAGGTTAGTTCCATGTTGCCGTGGATTGAAACAACGAGACCAGTTAACTGCCTGATGTCCGGCCTCAGCGTCCTTATCGGCGCGTTCCTGGTCTCACCGGCTTTCGCCCCCGAGGTGCTTACGGCATTCGTTGCCGCCGTTCTCATAACGGGAGCAGGCAACGCGGTCAACGATTACACGGACGTGGAATCGGACAGGATAAACAGGCCAAGGAGGCCCATACCCTCGGGAAGGATTTCAAGGAGAAGCGTGCTCCTTTTCAGCATACTGATGTTCTCTGCCGGGACAGCGCTGTCACTGCTCATAAACACCCTCTGCATCATAATAGCGGCGGTGAACACGCTGCTGCTTGTGGTATACTCGTCTCACCTCCAGAACAAGGTTCTGCTAGGAAACATGACCGTGGCTTACCTGGCGGGCTCAACGTTCCTTTTCGGCGGGGCCGCCGCGGGAGGCATCACGCTTCCCCTCCTCCTTATGCTGCTGGCGGGCCTGGCGACATTCTCGAGAGAGATAGTCAAGGACCTCGAAGACCTGCAGGGAGACAGGAAGTCATTCCTTAAGAAGGTCACCCTGCGGATGAAGGAGTCGTTCGGGGACAGGTTCCGGGTTGACAGGTCGGGCATAAAGCTGAGGTACAAGACCATATACGCCATACTCATAGCCTCATTCAGCTTGTGGATGGCAATCGTGATATCGATAGTCCCTTACGCCTGGGGCATAATGGGAGACTTTTACATTTTCATGCTCGTGCCTACCGACGCGGTTTTGGTATCCGCATCGCTGATACTGATAAGGCGCAGGAGCTACAGGAGGGTAAGCAGGCTGATAAAGACAGGCATGTTCCTGGGCCTTCTGGCCTTCCTGGTAGGAGCAGCGCTCTGAATATTTTTAAGCAGGGAGTATCATAACAGATTATGGGACTTTACAAGTACGTGACCAACAGAACCCTCAAGAACAGGGCGGGAGAGGACAAGGGAAAGATAAAGGTACTCGTTCTGAATGATTCTGATACGGCCCAGGTGGATTATGTCTGTCCTGAGTGCGGCTTTTCCGAGCATAAGGCGCAGGAATGGAACAGACCTTTCGTGGTCAAATGCTCAAAGTGCGGCGCATCCATAAAGATACCCAAACTGAAGGACGAGATTAAGAAAGACAAGAAAGCCGCAAAAAAGGCAGCGGGCGGCTGATTGTAGGAACCTATAAATTTTTGAGGCATTTTTTCCTCTTTTTGGACTGACCACCCCTCCCAGAGGCTCGGTGATGTTTGTTTGTTTTGATTTTCATTTTTCCGAAAAAATAGTACAAACATATAAATATGGATATACTAGTATGGATGTATAATGCTGCTACTCCTGACGGTTACGGCCAAAAAAATCGAGAAAACCGAAAATTCCGGCAGTTTTCCATGACAGCAAGAGTCATACGAACGTAAAGCCGGCGGCGCGAAAATCCCGGGTCTCTGTCGGCAAAAAACCCGCAAATTTACCAAAAATTTCACAGTATTACTGGCAGTTATGGGAAATCGTAAGATTTAAACCCTTGCCGTAATTATTATAATCTGAAAATACGGAGGATTGGAAAAAAATGACAGACAAACTCGCAAATCCCGCCCCGCTGGGGCTTATGGGATTCGGCATGACGACCGTGCTTCTCAATCTCCACAATGCCGGCCTCTTCGCTGTCGGTTCCATGATAATGGCGATGGGCATATTCTACGGCGGAATGGCACAGGTGATCGCGGGAGCCCTCGAGTTCAGGAAGGGAAACACCTTCGGGATGACGGCATTCACGTCCTACGGGCTCTTCTGGATGAGCCTCGTGTTCATCTGGGCCCTGCCGGCACTTGGATGGAGCCAGGCGCCTTCGGAGACAGCCATGGGATACTACCTCTTCATGTGGGGTCTCTTCACGCTGTTCATGTTCTTCGGGACGCTGAAGGCCAACAGGGCCCTGCAGCTCGTGTTCGGCTCCCTCGCGCTCCTCTTCTTCATGCTTTCCGCGGCTGATTTCACGGGAATCCAGTCCATAAAGATGATAGCAGGCTACGAGGGCATCATTTGCGGGCTGTCAGCGTTCTACCTCGCGATGGCGGAAGTACTGAACGAAGTCCATGGAAAGGAAGTCCTTCCTGTGTACGCAATGAAGAAGTAGACGTACAGTTCACTTATCATGTCCGCTAGCTGATGAAGGGTATGCCTACTGGCATCGAATCGCCGGCTCCGGGGAACATCTCCCTGAACGTCATAATTATGTCCACCGCGGTGTACAGGAACAATATCACAAGAATTATGAGCACGATGACAGCAACGATAAGCTTCTTGTGCCCCTTCTTTTTCATCCTCGGCTGCTGCTCACCGGACGTGGCCGGCAGTGAAGAAAGTGCGGGCTCCTGCATTCCCTGGACCTCGGCCACGCCTGCTGTTATATCAGCTTCAGGCCATCCGCTCTGCCTGAGAGAGCTCTTTATGTCCTCAAGCCTGACCCCGTTGCTGAGGTTGCTCCTTATGTAATTCACTACCTGCGGGTTAGCCATGAAAGCACCTATGACTTTTCCTTTATCCTGTCCAGTACGGATTTTGGATCTGCGTAATATTCCGAGACTATCTTGCCGACCTCGTTTATGTCGTTTATGCCCTTTTCGGTCATCCACTCGAGTATCTTCTTCTTCTCCTTGAGGTTTCTGCCCAGCTCCTCGTCATCCATGCCCGTGAAAAGCTTGATGTCATTGAGGACCCTGTGCGACTTGCCCCACTGCATTATCTGGTCCTTTGAGGGTATCCATCTGAAAACGGTGTTGAGCTCCAGTCTCATCTCTTCCATGCCGCCTGACGAGATGAGCTCGCTTACCTCCAGGAGCCTCCTGACGTTCTTCCTCCTGTCCCTGTGCATAACGGCTATGATCTGGAGAGATGCGAGCATTGTCTGAGGTATGTTTATCGGCGGGTTGACAAGGCGCCTGAGCGTCTCCTCCGCGGTGTTGGCATGGAGGGTGGAGTAGACAGAGTGCCCGGTGTGTATCGCCTCAAACAGGACCTCGGCCTCCCTGCTCCGCCTGATCTCACCTACCATTACCCTGTCAGGCCTCATCCTAAGGGAGTTTATCATGAGGTCCAGCATGCTGACCTCCCCCTTTCCCTCGGGGTTCGGCGGCCTCGTGGTCAGCGGCACCCAGTGCATGAACTTCGGCAGTTGTAGTTCTCTGGTCTCCTCTATCGATATGACCCTGTGGTTGGGTGGTATGAAGCATGTCAGCACGTTCAGGAGGCTGGTCTTGCCGCTCGCCGTGCCTCCGGCGACCACTATGTTCAGCTCGTACTGTATGGCGAGCCACAGGAAAGCGGCCACGTCCGAAGTGATCGTCCCTTCCTTTATGAAGTCGGTGATGGCCCAGGGCCTCCTGGCGAACTTCCTGATAGTAAGCGTGTTGCCCTTCGAAGATATCGGGAAGAGTGTCGCGTTGGCCCTGTCCCCTGACGTCATGTAGGCGTCCATCAGCGGGGCAAGGTTCGTTATCTGCGTTCCGACCCTCCTTCCTATGAGCGCGGCGTAGTTGTAGGTCGTCGTCTCCGATGGCAGGTATATGTTCGTCTTCAGCCACCCGAGCTTGATGTGATACGCCCACAGCGATTCCTTGGATGAGTTTATGACCACTTCCTCCAGGTTCTTGTCCTGAAGGAGCATCTCTATTATCCCCAGTCCGAGGGAGTTGTGCATGAGTATTCCGGCAAGGGTCCTCTGTTTCTTTATGGACAGGCCCGGCATATCGTCCCTTACCATGCCGAACGCCTTCGTGAAGAACTTTTCCCTGAGGTTCTTCATCTCGTCCGGGCTGAGCACTTCCCCGAAGGGTATGACGGTCTCCTCTATCATCCTCTCCCTTATGTTGTCCAGCACGGCCTTGGTCGCCGGCTCTATCTCCGGAACCTCGATCTTGTAAATGGGGACGTATTCGTTCGGCTCCCACGAAATCGTGACTACGGCGGGAACGCCGTCATATTCGAAGTCGTACTGGCTCACGACCTTTCTCTCGCTGACCTTCACGGAAGGCACCTCCCTCACTTCCCGCGGCCCTTCGGGCTTCTCATCAGTTTCCTTTTTTCTTGTCATGCTTCTTCACCTTTATAAGCGCTAACTTCGGTTCGCCTATGGGCGGGTAGTGCATCTCCACGAGCTTGTACTCCTCGAGTATCCTCCCCCACTTCTCCACCCTCTCCGGCTCGACTTTGAACTCCTTTGCTGCGTCCTTGAGCCTCACCGAGCCCTTGCTTTTCACGAGGTTTAGGAGCAGGTCTATGTTGGTCTCAAGCTTAGGCTCATCCATCTCAAGCTCCATCTTTCTCATGGCCGGATGCTCCGTCAGATACTCTGAAACCACGCTGACTACATCGGCCCTTGTTATTATCCCCACAAGCTTTCCCTTGTCCATGACGGGTACCCTGTTTATGTCCTTTTCGTCCAGAATCTTTATTACGGTGCCGAGGTCGTCATTCGGGCTTACGGTTATGAGACTCTTCGTCATGAAGTTCTTTGCCTTGAGGGACGTCTTGTCCTTCATGGACTGGTCATCCTTTTCTATCATGCCTATCAGCCCCTTCTCCGAGACAAACTCCATGATGTCGGATTCGCTTACCATGCCGATAATTTTGCCGTTTTCAGCAACCGGCGCGCCGCTTATCTTCTTCTCGGAGAACAGCTCAACTATGTCATAAAAAGTGTCATCGGGGCTCAGCGTCACTACGTCCGTAATCATTATGTCCTTCACTTTCATGCCTAACAGTTAATAATTGTCTCAATTGCCATATAAATCTGGCGCCTTTTGCTTTTTCTGCGTGCATATCTGTTTTAAAAAATATCCTCACTTCAATAGCATATGGGAGATGCAATTGTAAGCGTCGATAGCGCAAACGTCCCTTCAGAGAATGTCAGAAAGTCAAAACTGAAATTCAAGGACGTTTTCAAATCGTTCTTCGGCAGGCCAATCTACAGCGAAAATCCTTCATTTGCACTTGACTTGAATAAGAGGGGTCTGCAGCTTTTCGATTTCCCTGTATTTTCCAGCGATGAGGAATTTGTTAGGGAAGTGGAATCGGCCATAGGCAGCTATAAGGTGAATGTGCTTGGCTTGGACTTTGGCGTTTATGGTTTCAAAAACATAAAATACACGGAATCTTTGAAGAAGGTCATAGGCTACATAGGTACAGATTATGGTCCGGGTGGAGCTCATCCGGGATGGGACCACTCCATGGACGGGATACATGTATATGAGGGATGGCTGCCAATGCACGGAAAGGTTTACGGGATAATGCCCATGGACGGTGAGAAGAAGCTGGGATCAATAATACTTAAACCGGCCAGTGACATGAAATCACTGAAATCTTAATCAGGCACAAATTTTAATTCAACTTGTCATTACTAGTTATGATAATCGGACTCACGGGAAAGCGCGGAACGGGCAAGGACACCATAGCGGAATATCTTGCAAAGAAATACGGATTCTCCACCATGGACTTCACGAGGGACGTCCTGGCTCCCATACTCCAGAAGCAGGGCAGGGAGGTCACGAGGGACAACCTGATAGACTTGGCCATGGAAGGCAGGAAGAAGGCCCACGACGGCGTATGGGCGGAGAAGATGAGCGTGCTCATCCGGATGAGCGGCCCGGGCAAATACGCCGTTTCGGGGGTGCGCTTCACCGAGGAGGTCCAGGCTTTCAGGAAGCATTTCGGAGACGATTTTGTCCTCATGGCCGTCGTGTGCGATGACAGGAAGCGCTACGAGAGGTGCAAAAATCGCGGCACCAAGGGCGAAGGCGACATGACATTCAGGCAGTACATGAAAAGGGAGAAAAAGCCCACGGAGGCGGCCATAACGAAGACCATGGAGTTCGCGGATTATGCCATAGACAACAATGGGACGCCTGAGCAGCTTTTTGAGGAAGTCGACTCGGTTATCAAACTTTTAAAAGAAAAGCGCTGATAATAATCTGTAACAAGCCTCGGTGGCTCATCAGGCTTTAGAAAAGCCCGAACGCCAAAACGAGGTACATACACACAAACGCCTCGGTGGCTCAATGGCAGAGCGGCGGTCTTGTAAACCGCAGGTTGAGGGTTCAACAGCTTAAGAGGGCTCCGGCAGCTTACGCGTGCATGCCCCCTTGAAGCATCATTCCCCATGATGAATGAGCAGAAGCTGAAAATCCCTCCCGAGGCTTAGTAAGCTCGCTTGATAGTGTTATGACTATTTTTAGGGTGAGGAGCTGAACCTAAATTTTGCTCCCTTTATAAAATTAACTACAAATTACTAAAAACAAGAAGAGGTGATGAAAATGGAAGAGTCTAAAAAAAGCAGGAAAAGTTATCATGAAAGAGTGTGGGAAAAAGAAATAGTAGATAAAGATATGACCTGGGAAAAAATAATAGAAGGAAAATCAAGAATCAAAACCGCTTTTGAAGAGATTAGAAGTGTCGGAGAAGGAAATGTTTTATTAAGACTGCGTGATACATGCTATGAAAAATACAAACACATGAGTGAATTAAATTCCGATCAATTATGGGCCATATTACAGCTACCAGAAAATAAAGATCTAAAAGAAGTATACGATTCTGCAATAGACAACAAAGCTTGTAGTAGTACAATCTGGGGATTTCGTGTCCCTTCAATATGTATTAATGAATATATGCTCCAGAGAAACAGATACAACTGTATTAAAGATTTAGGTATGATAGGAAAATTAATACTGGACCAACCCACAGCATTAAAAACAAATTCAACCAACTATTAACCAACCAAGGAGTTGGAACTGAGTTCCTGTGCACTCCCGAGGCTTTGAACCCCATGTTCGCATGTTCTCGGTTTTAAAAAATCATTAAGAATTTAAAACCTCCATTTATTACATTTTCAGGGATTGTGATAATTTTGAAAAAAGAAGAAAGTATTGGTATTGCACTTATGGTTTTTTCCTTGTCACTTCCAGCTTCGGTAATCACTGCACAATATAACAAATGTGTTGACGGAGGATGTATTTGGATTGTTTCAATCATTACACAAGTTGGATATTTATTGGGTATATTAATTCCTTTGGTGATCGGATATTCGATGGTAAGCGGCAAAAGTATCAAGAAAGAGACGATGAATTTTCTTGCTGGTATACGAAAACCTGTTTCAAGATTATTGTTAGTTATCAGCGGTGGTCTAATGACAGTTGGATTTCTGAATGTAGATTTAACTTGGGTAGATCTAAACTGGCTAGTAATAATTATGTATGGTGCATTTTTTGCTGTTATCAGTTTAATTTTTGATTCATGAATTTGGGGGTTCAACTCCCTTTTTTTGGCTTCAGATTCTTAAGCGGGCTCAGCCAATTATAATAATTCGATGGAAACACGGAGGAAATATATGGGTTTTGAAAAATTGTTCAAGAGCTGCATAAACAAGAAAAAGCGTGTGAGTCCTGGCGGTTGCGGAGGGGCGTTATACTTCCTGGGGTTCATCGGAGCGCTGATATACTTCTGGAGCACCTCCACGACGTTCCTGGAAGGGGTCATAGGCTTCTTCAAGGCACTCGTCTGGCCAGCCTTTCTCGTTTACGAATTGATGATGTTTCTGGGAGTGTAAGGTCTGCAGGCTCCCGCGGAATAAACGCCTGATAGTTACTTCTTCGTCTTCATCCTCACCACGAGCATCGCTATGAAGCCCATGGCAAGACCGGCCAACGGCCCGACATCCCACCTGCCATACAGGGCTCCGAGGGCCATCCCCAGGAAGAAGAAGCCGACGAAGGCAATGCCGCCCAGGTCATCTCTTTTTTTCATACTGATTATTCACTTTGCGGATATATTAAACATTCTGCGGGGCCTTCACCGAAGATAATTTCACTTCTTCTCCTTCTTCATGAAGTAGTCCATTGCCGGGCAGCACTTCATGCCCTGCCTGCAGTGCGGGCACGCGAGTTTTCCGTATATTACCGGATTGCCGGCGAACATGGAAATCCACGGTATGGCCATGAGGATAAGGATAATCCAGCTGAAGCTGAGGTAGAGCAGCACCGCGCCGCCGACGGTAGGCAGTATCGTCACGAGCATGTTGGGTATGAAGTCCTTTGCGGACAACGTCCTCTCGCAGAACTTCTTCGGGTCGCCCTTCCTTACGAACAGCGGCGCCAGGGCGCCCTTGCCAACGGGGCACATCTTGCCGTAGTAATAGCAGTAGCGGCAGCCTTCCCTGAAGACGGATGCTTCCAGATATAGGACGTATGCCACGTAAAGGATGCCCAGCGGCACCCACAGGGTCGTGAAGATGTAGATGCCTATGACGTAGTTGAGCAGGAAGACGGAGTTCGCTATGAGCACGGTCGACAGCGGGTATCGCTCGAAGCCTTTTGGCTTCTTTTTCAGGGCCATATTTAGAATTGGTCATGATTCTTAAATAATCTTCCACCTTAGAATGTTTATGAAAACCGAGTATGAATGCAGGATTCTGGACATAGAGGTGGAGGAAATCCGGAAGAAGCTGGAAAGCATAGGTGCGAAGAAAGTTAAGGAGCGGTCCATGCGAAGGTACGTCTATGACATCGATCCGAACAGGAAGGGCTTCTGGATAAGACTGAGAGACAATGGCGAAAAGATCACCTTGACATTAAAGGAGAAAGTAAGCAATGAGATAGACGGCACTAAAGAGATGGAAGTTACTGTCGATGATTTCGAAAAGACGAACACGATTCTCAACAGGCTGGGATTCATCGCCAAGGCTTACCAGGAGAATAAGAGGATCAGCTTCGTCTATGAAGACGTTGAGATTGAAATCGACTTCTGGCCGAAGATACCGCCATACGTGGAGATAGAGGCGGATTCTGCCGAAAAAGTAAAAAAGGTCGTTAAGCTGCTTGGTTTCAGGATGCCTGACACCACTTACATCAGCATACCCGAGGTTTACCAGAAATACGGACTCGACATCCACAAGTTCAAACAGCTGAAGTTCTGAAATATAAACACATCAAATCAATAAAGAGGCATGGAAGGAATCGACTGGAAGAGGATGGGCGTCGCCCTCCTTCTTGCCGGGATTTTCGGGGTCTTCTGCGCCTACGGAACCGCAGGCGTCGAGATACCGGGGTTCGAGGTCAAGATGCCTTACCTTGAAACCATATTCTACTCCCGCCTTCTGATAGGGCTGGTGATAGGGCTGGCGGGAAGCGTCAAGTTGCTGAAGAGCAGGCTGGCGAACGCCGCCCTGAGGGGAGGAATACTGGGAGCCGTGGTGAGCGTGGGCATCGCGTTCTATGGCGGCGCGGAAGTCTTCATCGCGGCAGGCATAGTCTACGGCGTGATAACCGACCTGGTGGCTACGAAGCTTGGGAAGTAGGCTTTCGCACCGCCCGGAATGCTAATAGAATTGTTAGTATCTGAAAATAGTGCAATTTATAAAAATAATTCCTGTAATTATCCCCCATGCCGGACAAAGTCTCGTATGTAAGGGATCTCGCAATAAAAATGATAGAAAACGGAGCATATAGCATAAGCGCCGATCCTATAAGCACCCTCAGCGGCATTAATTTCGATATCCCGGTAGGTACATACTTCAGCCAATCTGACATCAGGGAGATGAATCTCGGGCTCGATGAGAGATCATGCCTGGGAAGACTCGCCAAGGCTGCTGCGATCGTAGAGAGAAATTATTCCGGCGTCGAATTGAAATTCGGTGAGGTTTGGCAGGATATGTTAGCGACCATTCTGCTGGACAGAATGAGGGAAAATCCCGGTCTGAAGAATGACCCCTCATACTTGGAAGAAATACTTCTTTATGAAGAGCCTCATGCCGTTATTGTAGTGCATGGCAAACAATATGACCCGTTATCGAAACAGGCGGGGTTTGAGATTGCCCACCCGCGAATTGAGAATCTTCCATTATGGGAGGGAATAACGGCCTCATACATGGTCAGCGAATCTCAATTGCAGGAAAACCCGGCCGAAAGGCTGAAAATCCTTGAAGAAGCCGAAAAAATATGCCCCGGAACGACCTTGGTGAGAGAGAACATGATAAACCCCTTGGTTCGGCTCGGCAGAAACGACGAAATGGTTGAAAATCTCAACTGGGTCATCGAAAGAAGACCCTGCGCAAGGAATCTGTATGCCCATTATGTTCTCACAGAAAATGAAGAATCTAACCAAAGGCTTATAAAAACATACAGCGAAAAGATAATTAGTCATATATTGGGCGGATAAAATGGACAGTGACGAAATATACGGGATAATCAGGAGCGGCAGTCCTGAAGGAAGAGAACTTCTTGATAACATCATTCATGGGTATAAAAGGGGGATGCTTGTTTCTGTAATGGCCAGGAACTTCTCCCACAATATTGGACCCAACATTAAGAAATATCAGATATGATCAGCGATTTATCCCGTAATGAACTGCTCGTCCAATGCAGGACTCACTGGCCGGCCATCATCTCTTCGACCGTTCCGGCGCTGCCTTCCACGCTCTTCCTTATGAGAGCCTCTATCTCCCCGGAGATTGTCTTCTCCTTGAGGACGCACAGCGCCTTGAACTTGAGAAACGTATCCTTGTCTATCTCGATGGTCGTGGTTATGGTTTCCGGCTTGTCGTCGTTTTCTGCCATGACAAATTTTTACTTGAATAGTTTTTAAATGTTTCTCTATTAAGATATGAAAATATTTAAATATGTAGATATATTAATACATTCATATGAATTTGTTCACGGTTTCAGAACCGGTAAAAATTCGTTAAAGGAGGTGGAGGTATGGTTAACACGAACTATGGAGGAGGAGATTTCGACGCTTACGAGGCCAAGATAATGGTCTTCGGATGCGGAGGCGGAGGATGCAACACGATAACGCGCCTTACGGACATGGGAATAAAGGGCGCGACGACGGTTGCCATAAACACGGACGCGAAGCACCTTGCGGTGACGAGGGCGAACAAAAAGATACTGATAGGGAAGGAGCTGACAAGGGGGCTCGGCGCCGGAGGATACCCGGACGTGGGCAAGAGCGCTGCAGAGGAGTCCAAGGACGACATAAGGGACGCCCTCAAGGGATGCGACCTGCTCTTCATAACCTGCGGGCTTGGCGGCGGCACGGGGACCGGGAGCATACCGGTCATCTCGCGCATAGCCAAGGAGATGGGCGCGATAGTGATAGCTCCTGTCACGGTGCCGTTCAGGATGGAAGGATCAAGGATAAGGAAGGCAGAGGACGGGCTTCTCCACCTGAGGGACACGGCCGACACGGCCATAATAATAGAGAACCAGAGGCTTGTCGAGCTGGCGGGCAACAAGCCGATAAAGGAGGCTTTCGGGGTGGCGGACGAGCTCATGGCCATGATGATAAAGGGCGTGACGGAGCTCATATCAACGCCCTCGCTTGTCAACCTCGACTACGCGGACGTGAGGGCAGTCATGCACTCAGGAGGCGTCGCCACCATAGGCGTCGGCAGTTCGAACACGAAAAACAGGGCGACCGAGGCGATAGAGACGGCGCTCAGCAACCCGCTGCTGGACGTAAACTATCAGGGAGCCACTGGAGCGCTCATCCAGGTAATCGGCGGCGAGGACATGACGCTCGATGAGATAAACAGGATAGGCGAGGTCGTATCCAAGAAGATGTCGCCGGAAGCCACTGTCATGTGGGGTGCCAGGATAATGCCTGAATACGGAAGCAAGATACAGGTCATCACGATAATAACGGGCGTCAACTCACCTTACATACTCAGCAACATGCGCGAAGAGGAAAAGGTCATAGCCAGGAACGTCAGCAGCCAGTACGCCGCGCTGGGCATAAAGATGCTTGCATAAGGCTTACAAAAGAAAAAACCTGCATCTGAGCCCTTGGACGCAAAAATACGATCCGGAGGTGAAAAGGATAACGAAAACCACTCAGATGCAGGTCATAGACTTCATGAAGCCTGCGACTACTATAAGCACAGACGTGGAGATATACAAGGCACTTGAGCTCCTGAAAAAGACAGATTCCGGCTTCCTTTCTGTCGTGGACGACAGCCACATGCTGATAGGGGCGGTCAGCGAGAACAACTTCATAAGGCTCGTGAGGCACACACCGAATTCGCCGCTTGAGGACTATGTGTGGTACGATGAGATTAGCCCGGAAGACGTAAAAAAGCCCGTGGGTGACATAATGACTGCCAACATAACCACGGTCAGGCCCAACGACGACATAAAGACCACTCTCAAGGTCATGAACTCAGGAGGATACCGCATGATTCACGTCGTCGACTCCGACGGAAAGCTTCTGGGTGTTGTCAGGCTTACCGATATCTTTGAAAAAATGCTGGAGGTGTGAGATGAGCCCGCTTATTGATCTCGCCCTGCTTCTCTTCGGCGCCAAGCTGGGAGGGATACTCTTCACCAGGCTGAGGCAGCCAAGCATAGTCGGAGAGCTCATAGCCGGCATAATACTAGGCCCTTCGCTGCTGGCCATAGTGAATCCGTCGGGGCTGGTCACATCCGTGGCCGACCTCGGACTGCTCTTTCTGATACTTCTCGTAAGCCTCACAATAGACTGGAGGAACCTCGAAGGGAACACAGAGAGGTTCGCCTGGATAGAGATAGCGAGGGTGGTGTTCACTCTTCTGATAGTCTACACCATATCGTCCATTTTCGCCTGGGACATATACATGTTCCTTGTACTGGCGTTCATAGCAGTTATGTCGAGCACTGCCATTGTATCCCGCACCCTGGCTGACATGAAGAAGCTTGACACCCATGAAGGCCAGAGCCTGATAGGCATTGAGGTAGTCGACACGGTTTTCGGAATAATATGCGTCGCTATCCTTGCCAGCATGCTCAGCGGAACTATCATAACCGTAGAGCCGATAATGACCACAGTGCTTGTGGTCATAGGGCTTTTCGTGGTAATGGGCAGGGTGGGCTTCAGGATGGTCAACCGGCTCACGAGCTCCATACAGAAATACGGCGTCGAGGAGGCGCTCCTCGGCTTCACGCTGCTCCTGGCCTTCCTGCTGGGCAGCCTCACGGAAGGACTTAATCTCGAGTCGATACTCGGGGTCTTCATAGCAGGCATGGTACTGAGCAGGAGCCCCCAGCTGCCCATAATAGCGGGCAAGGTCAAGGACATAGGCGAGAGCTTCTTCATACCTATCTTCTTTGCCTCCGTGGGTCTGACCATAAACATCATGTCGGCATCCGGAAACTTCCTGTTCATGGCAGGGCTTGTGGTCATGTTCGTGGCCGTGAAGGTCACAGCCGCTTTCATAACGCTGAAGATGTTCAACTATAATTCCCAGCAGGCTATCAAGATAAGCTCGGGCATTCTCACGCTGTCGGAGATGACGATTGTCATAGCCGCTCTCTCCGCGGCAAAAATAGACCCCGGGATACTGGTCAGCATCGTGGTCTCCTATCTCATAATAAACGCGGTCTCCCCTGTAGTGATGAACTTCACGTTCGGCAGGAGCCTGTCCCTGGAGGGAAGCAGGTTCGAATTCCTGATCCGCAGGGGGGATAGGAACAGGTGGAAGAAATACAAGAGAAAGATTGACCAGCACAGGAAGGGGACATACAGCTACACGGGCAGCTGAGACAGTATTTCAGACTTTTGATCGCCTTTTCCATTTCCTCAGCCAGAAGCCGCTCCTCAGGAACGCCAAGAAAGCCAGGAATCCCAAGAAGTTCCCGAGGGGGAATCCCACCCATATGCCCACGGTCCCGAAGCCGGCCACGAGCACGTATGCGGCGGAGATTGTCACGGACCACCTGAAAAGGTTCAGCAGCATCTGGAGGGTAGTCCTTCCAGCCGCCTGGAAAGCCGCTCCCAGTATGAACACGAGCCCGAGGAAGACATATCCGATGGCTATGACCCTCAGGTATTCGGCGCCGACCGAGAGTATGTCGGCATCACTCGTGAACGGGGAGTATATCAATTTCGGAACGAAGAACCAGAGCGCCGTGAACATGAGCATGAAAGCCGTCACAGCGTAGGAGGCTACGGCCACACCTCTCCTGGCCCTCTTCATCTCACCCGAGCCCAGATTCTGCCCTACGAACGGCACGAGAGCGCCGGACAGCCCCACTATAGGCATTATGGCGAGCGACTCGAGCCTTATCCCGACGCCGAACGCGGCTATGGCTGATGTGCCGAACCCGCCCACGAGGCTCATCAGCAGTATCATGCCTATGCTGTTTATGGACTGGCTCAACGACGAAGGAGCCCCTATCTTTATTATGTCCCTGAATATGCCGGACCTGAATCTGAAGCACCTGAGTTCAAGCGTGACGGCGGCCCTCCCGGTGAGCAGATGGAAGACGTTCAGGAAAGCGCCTATCGACCGCGCGATCACCGTCGCCAGGCCTGCGCCTACGAGCCCCATTGCGGGGATCGGGCCGAAGCCGAATATGAGCAGTGGGTCCAGTATTATATTCGTCGTCACTGACACGGCCAGGTTCCTCATCGGCGTCACGGTGTCCCCTCCGGCCTGTATTATGCCCTGCGAAATGAAGCCCAGGAACAAGAACATGAATCCTATGAAGATGAGGTTCGCATATTCCATCGTAAGCTGAAGCACATGGCCTTCAGCACCCATGAAGCCGAAAAGGGGCGGAGAGAACAGCAGGCCGGCTGCCGCGACCAGAACGCCCACTATCAAGGCCGCGAGAAGCGAATGCTCCGCAACATTGCTTGCATCCTTCTTTCTTCCCGCGCCTACGGCGTGCGAGATGAGCGCGGTCGTGCCTATGGACAGCCCCGAGGCTATGGATATGAATATGAACACGACCGGGAATGTCACGCTTATTGCGGCCAGCTCCTCTGAGCCGAGCATGCCAACGAAGAATGTGTCTATTATGTTGAAGCCTGTCTGCAGGGCCATGCCGAGCACCATAGGGCCGGCGAGCACCAGCAGCGTCCTCCATATGCTTCCTTTGGTCAGGTCCCTTCCTTTTCCGTTCATAAAAACCGCCTATATATTTAGTGAACCTTAAAAAATGTTTTAGTTTCCGGCTTCTATTTAAGTGAACGAGACACATAAAAATGAAGGTATGGACGTAATAGCCTTTCTCGCGGCCAACTGGTACAGCTACATATTCATACCCCTGCTCATATTCACGGCCAGGATACTGGACGTCAGCATAGGCACCGTGAGGGTCATATTCATTTCCAGAGGATTCAGGCTTCTCGCGCCGCTTCTGGGCTTCGTCGAGGTCATCATCTGGCTGGTGGCGATACAGAACATACTGGCGAACCTGACGAATGTCATGTGCTATCTTGCCTACGGCGGAGGGTTCGCGACAGGCACGTACATCGGCATGTTCATCGAGGAGAGGATATCCATTGGCAGGGTCATGATAAGGATAATCACGGGCAAGGACGCGGCGCCTCTGCTCCAGAGCATGATAAAGGCAAGGTACGTCGTCACCAGCACCGGGGCGGAAGGCCCGGATGGAAGCGTCAAGCTCATAATATCCGTAATCAAGAGGCACGACATCCCCAAGGTCCTGAGGCTCATAAAGAAGCACAACCCTTCGGCCTTCTACTCTATAGAGGATGTGAGGTTCGCCAAAGAGGAAGTCGAGAGAGCAGCCAGACCGAAAAGGAAGTTATCACACCACTTCATGAGGCATGTCGTGAGGAAGTAGCTATCAGAGGATGCTTGGTTGATGTCCCGGCGTTTTACGGTTTCTTCTTGGCAGCAGCGTCAAGAAGATATTGATTGTCTTACCTTTTTCACAGGGCATAACGGAAAATAAAAAACTTCCTTTCCAAGAATCGGATTATGAAGGATTACATCCCATCAATATTCAATCTGATGGCGAAAGCCGATAACAACGAAGCCATGTTCATAAGCTATGAGCCCGATAAAGTTTCGATTGACCTTAGCTACTGGGGTACTATACATGCGGACGTTCTTCCCGGGACTATGGTTATTAATCCGGGCACAAGCAGACGAGAAAGCATAATCAGGTGCTATCGAGAGCTTGAAAGAATGTACACCGATGACGCAAATAATTTTACCTTCGACAAGGCGATGGACGTAATTGAGAATACAATAGTCATGAATGAGACCGGAAAAACGATTGCAGAAATGAAGGGTGAAAGGCAGTAGGTCCTGCTAATCCTTAAAGCAGTAGTGAATCTCTTGGTAAGGTTTTCTGAATTCAACGACTTCCTTCGCGACGCCTTCCGGAGCTTTCCCGTCTAGCACGACCTTCTTCATGAGCGCCGCTATCTCCTTCATCTCGGACTCCTTCATGCCGATGCGGGTCATCTCCTGGACGCCTATGCGAAGACCTGACGGGTTCTTTGCGCTGTCCGCGGCGTCCCAAGCCAGGATGTTCTTGTTGAGTATGATGTTTGCCTTCTCTAGATTTGCGGCCGCCTCCGCGCCGCCCCCGTTCTCCCGGACGTCCACAAGGACCTGGTGCGACTCAGTGAACCCCTTCTTCTCCGCAAGTACCCTGAAGCCAAGCTCATGCATCGCTTGGCCGAGCGCCCTGGCGTTGCTTACGGTCTGCGAGGCGTAGTCCTTCCCGAACTCAATCATCTCCAGGAGCGTCATGGCCATGGCGGGTATCCTGTGCAGGTGGTGGTTCGAGATGAGCCCGGGGAACACCTTCATCTGCAGCGTCTTCCACGTCTCATCGTCGGTGTTACCGAGTATGATTCCTCCCTGCGGCCCGGGGAACGTTTTGTGCGTAGAAGACGTCATGATTTCAGCGCCCTCACGCAGCGGGTCCTGGAACTTTCCACCGGCTATGAGTCCCAGCACGTGTGCGCCGTCGTACAGCAGCCTGGCGCCGACCTCGTCGCAGGCCGCCCTGAATTCCTTCACGGGATGCGGGAACAATATGACGGAGCCTCCAAGGGTGACGACGTCGGGTTTCATCTCGAGTATCTTTTTCACGGTGGCGTCAGTGTCTATGTTGTACTCATCCCCGTCGAACTCCGCATGCTCGACCCTGTATCCCAGTATGCCCGCCACGCCGAACTGCTCATGGGATATGTGAGATCCTCCGGCAAGGCCGGGGCTCATGAGGACGCTCCCGTGGCCTCCGAGAGCTGAGAACGCGGCCGTGTTCGCGGTGCCCCCTGACAGCACGCGAAGCTCGGCCTTCCTTGACTTGAAGAGCTCCTTCGCAAGCCCGGTCGTCTTGTCCTCCAGCAGGTCTATGTACTTTGTCCCCTGGTAGTATCTCTTGTAGGGGGAGCCCTCAGCGTACCTGTGCATAAAATCGGACATGTACGCCTTCTCGGCCGTCGGCGACATCCTGTTCTCGCTCGCTATGAGGTTTATGCACTGTTCCATTCTCCACTGGTTCTGCTTCCCTACGAGTTCCAGAACCTCTTTCCTTTCCATCCTACCACTTCTTTATCCTGAGAATGACCGGAAGGTCCACGGCGACGTCGCCGTCGAACGCCTCGCTGATGTCCTCCTTGACGTCATCGGGAACGGTGTGGCCCAGCACGGCAGTCAGGTCGAGCGAGAACCAACCCTTCCTGAGCTTCGCGTAGCGCTTCCTGTTCTTCCCGACAAGCGCGTCGAGCTTCTTTATCGTTCCATGCGCATATGGCTTGCACTTCCCCTTTCCGCGCCCCCTGCAGACGCCTTCGGACACGCAGTGGGCGCCGGCTCCCCTGAAAATCCTCGGCGCAACGAGCATACCCATGGCATAAAGCGCATACGCAGCGGCCCTTATCTCCCACTGCGCATCCATGCAGCACCTCTGGGACATCACGTGCAGCAGCTCCTCCGCGTTCATGCCGGTGGTTATGTGGGTCTTGACGCCTATGGGAAGGGCGAACCTGGCATCCTCTGCAGGCACCCCCCTCTTCACCAGCGACTCGTAGGTCTCCGCCGCATGCATCTGGCTCTTCACGTACTCTATGATCGCCTCGCTTCCCCTCTTTGATATCTCGGGCGGCACCTGGAACCACGTGAGGTTGTCCGTGGAAATCCTGGTGTACCTCAGGCTCTGCTGCATGTGCGCGGCTATCCTGTACCTCACCCACTGGTGCGTGAAGGAGCGGGAGACGTCCTTGATGGAGAACACGAAGAAGGGTATGTCGAGCACGGAGCTGAGCTTCATGGTCTTGGCGTACTTTATCATTTCGCCGACCTGCTTTTCGGTCGGCTCGAACTCGGCCCCTGCCTGTTCCGTGGTCGTGGCCCATGCGGCCCCGCCGAGAGTCCTCTCGGGTTCCCTCAGATAGTTCATGAGAAGAATTTCCATAGTTATCATAAGAAGATATTATATAAAAATCCGAGGCAAAAAATTGCATGAAGCTGTGCAGCGCGTGCCTGCTGAAGAAGAACGGGATACAGGTCGTGACCGAGGAGAAGCTTTAGCGGATTTGATGCAGATTATGTTTATACCAAATGTGGAAATGTTTAAAGAAAAGGGCTTAATAATGAGCGTGTCTAATTAATCCCAGTTCCACACAATAATATAGAAGGTGATCATGATGGGGAGTAGGTACGAGCTACTCCCAAGATGGTATTCATCTTCGGGAGATAAAAAGCTTATAGTCGAAAAACTCAGGGATTTGATTCCCGAGATCGAACCAAACAAGAGGGGACAGCCTCGGATTACTACAACGACGGCCTCACCAAGAAGTTCTACCTGACGGAAAACACAGCGAACCTCATGATAAGCGAGTTGAATTATGCGGAGAAGCTGCAGACGGAGATCGACGATACGCGCAACCTGATCATGATATTCTTGGCTGCAATGACAGCGGTAATATCGCTGTCGTGCGTAGTGCTGTCGCTGCTCTTCTCCAAGAGGATCACGCAGCCGATATTCAGGCTCTCCAGGATCGCGGACAGCATCGCAAGCGACCAGAAAGTGAAGAACGTCGACGAAAGCCTCATGAAGAGGGATGACGAGATAGGGAGCCTTTCGCGCTCTTTCGGCATAATGACGAAGAAGCTGAAAACGAAGATACAGGAGCTCGAGAGCGCAAAGGAGGTCGCGGAAAAGGCGAAGGGAGATCTCGAGAAATCGAAGGCCGAACTGGAGCTGAGGAACGATGAACTCGAGAGGTTCAACAAGCTCGCCGTCGGACGGGAACTGAAGATGGTCGATCTGAAGAAGATAGCCGAGCTGGAAGGAAATCCACGGAAGGGCTGAAAGACAGAACCCGGACGCTTCTCATATCCTCGACATCAGCTTCTTCCTGCTGATCGCAAGGTACGCGATGCACGACCCCAGAATGACCGCGAAGATTATGATGCCTGTGATGTGGAAAACGGGGAGAGTTCCTGCAGCATTCGCCGCAGCCGGGACGCCTCCGTTTTCCAGGGCAGTCCCCCCTGCGCCCTGCAGTGCTTTCGACGCCTCGTCTAGGGCCGGCGCGGGACCCTTGGCCGCGAGAGCCTGAATCCCAACGGCTCCCTGCCTGAGCATGTCGTAGAATATGCCTATCATGGCAATCACGGAGATCCCGAGCATTATCCATATCTTCGTCTCCTCGGGATGGAGCACGTTCTTCCCTTTCCCCGTGAGCTCGTAGTACTTCCACTTGTGCCCGTCGTCTATCTGTACCACCAGCCCGGCCTTCGCCAAGTGGTCCATGTGCTCCTTCACTGTCGACGGCGACATCGAGAGCTGCTTCGAAAGCTCGGTGAGCATCTTCCTGCGCCGGTCGAGGCTCTTCAGTATGGCGACGCGCGTATCTGAAGAAAGGGCCCTGAATGAATCCTTGTCGAGCGTTATCTTGTCCTCCTCCATAAGCTGACCTCACATGGCCTCCATGGCGCTTGAGCTGACTATGATAAACATTATTATCACGATTAAAATATACGCCGCTATCATTATGTAGTTTATGCCCCTCATGAGATACGCTTGGACGACGATTAATAACACGCTTTCGCTTTTCTTCGGGTAAAACCGAAAGGTTCCAGAATAACGGTTAAAAAACTTTCGGTCAATAACATAACATGCCGGACATGTTTTACAGGTGCAGCATCTGCAAGAAGGAAGAGTTCCCAGTAGACAATCCTTCGTTGCAGCATAAAGTATACGAAGAGGCCAAGGTTCACGAAGCCATTCCAGTGGAAGAGGGAGACATTGACGGTCTCGTCATAAAGCATGAATTCACCAAAGATTTTTTTGTTTACAGAATTTTCATAAAGACAGACGATATAGCTTCCAAGCATGAGAAGGTCTATGAAGAAAAAAACCTTCTAGGAAAAGGTGTCCAAAATCTTCGTCTTGCTAACTCTTTGAATCATACTTTTTCATACATGAAAGAAATGATAGATAATATGAAATCATCATGTATCGAGATTACTCCTGAGGAACTCAAAGAACTTAACAGCGCATTCCTTGAGGGTGTGGAAACCCCCTACAACGCTTACGGCCTCAAGAGCTTCAAGACATTGCAAACCGAACACTCCTAAGCATGAAGATGTGTTTATTTGTTTAGCGCCTATAATCATCACGCTTTCGGTTTTGTTCAGGTAAAACCGAAAAATGAAACACTTGCTATATGTTCAAAGCTGCGGTTTCCGCAGACAGATAACTTTATAAATCCTTATACTATTTAATAGTAGTGAAAAATATGATTAATCAAGGCAAGCGGTCTTACATAGATTTCATGAAGAAAACAAATATTTACCCGGTCATATACCTAAATTCGGGCTCTTACAGCAGCAGCCTTACCAACTTCTTGCATAGGGGTGTGCCGCTATATGCTGTACAAACATACTCAGGAAAGAAAGAAGGCAACGACGCCGGCTCTTCGGCTGAGTCGAGTGGTGATCCCTCTGCTAAAAATTGCAAGACCTTCTGGTTCAGAAAAAATGCAGTTAAATATGTGAAGAAGCTTATGGGAGAAATGCGAGACTCATCTGAATTCTCAAGTGAAAATCTTATGAATCTTCAAAAGAAACAATACAACAGGAATCATAACACCAGATACAGGAAATTTGAAGTGCCCGTTGTAATAAAACTGACAGAAGACCAGCCTAATAAAATTTCAGAATCCCGGAAAAATCCAAGAGGCTTCATAAGAAGCGTGAATAATTATTTCAGCCTCGTATCGGGTGACTATGATCCCGAATCCCCGTTCAAACAAACGATAAATGGGCTTGAAGGGGAAGAACCGGCTGTAATTATCGACCGTGGAGATTTTTTTGAAGATATCGTCGATAGAACAATTCAGGGAAGATATCGCCCGTTTGTGCCACCGGAGTAGAGCACCGAAAAATAACGAGCATGGATTCAGTTAAACAAACTTTATCATTCACCGAGTTTGTAAGCTTTGAACGGATGCCATTTGTCTTTATATGTGAACAAAGTTATTTCACTCAAAGGAAAGGTATATTGTATTTCCGTTTTTGTGAGTTTATCTCCAATTTTTCCGAATGTTTCTGGGCTTAATATGGCAATAGTTATATGTGGTATCCAATTTTCACCGACGTACAAATAACCATATTTCTTGATATTATCCAATTCCTCAGGCTTATACTTGTAATCGGGCACAATTCTCTTTAAATACTCCTGAAGCAAACAACCTTGTTTGAATTGGGAAGTGCCATTCACAACCCTTCTTTGCAAATCTTCCAATTCTTTGGTTTTTCTGATTGTAGCATAAGTCGTGTAAGTCCCGGATTGCTCTGGGGGAAAACAAGCGATCCCATTAACTTCAACGTCAAAGGGAGAAAATTCACTGGCAAGGTTTTTCAGGGCATTATCAACATCAGCGAGGGTTGAAAAATTGTTACCAACCAATGTACAATGCGGAGGTTCATTTACTTGCTGTTGATAACCAACCCTCTCAATAATCCTTTTCTTTAATCTGTAAATTTCACTTCTAACTTCTTCCGGGGGATTTATTCCAATCATAAATGCGGGCATGTTTTCACTATTAATTGGCTGATAAATTGCCTTATAAAGAGTCTCTGAGCCGCCGAAGTCCGCAATTTGCTAATCGCGCATTTAATAGGACTCTTCCATGGCACTGAGAACCTGTTTTACGGCAGGGTCGCTTCTAATTGCCCCTCTCGTTAGCATGTTCAAAGGCTATTCTCCTGTACAAATCCATGGTGTTGTCCACCATATTGTCTAGACTGAAACGGGTAACTCTCTCCATGGCGGCCTCTGCGTTTTTCTTTGCTTCGACAGGATGCGACAGAATATAATCAACCTTGGCGGTTATATCTTCACTGTGGCCAGGCCTGACGCCATGGGCGAGCATCGGTTCCACGAAAAGTTCCTTTGGACCATCAACATTGCCTACAACCGTGGGCGCACCCATCATCATTGATTCAAGAGCAGTAAGACCGAATGGCTCATAGTAACTCGGAAGCACGACAACGTCAGATACGCCGTAATAGGCTGCCATCTTCTTTTTGTCACCCACCCACCCCTCGAATGAAACATCCATCCTGTTCGTCGGGCCAATTATCGACATAATGGCATTCCCGTCACCTTCGCCCACCATAACAAGCTTTGATTCCGGATATTTCATCTTGATTTCGTTGAATGATGATGCGATGTCATGGATACCCTTAACCGAGGCGATTCTGCCTGTAAAGGTAATGATTTTAACCCCCTCGCCGCCGAACTTCTCTCTCAGTTCACGACTCATGTTTTTGACAGTTTTGCTGTCTGCATACCTGTACATGTCGCTTCCATTGTAGATGATGTGTGACTTTTCAGAATACTCGGGATAGAAAAAGTCGGACGTAGCTTTTCCTGTCTTTGTCATGTGTATTATACCGTCTGCTTTATCCATCATCAGACTCTGGCGTTTTATATACGGCAGATTTTTCATCGACTCTATCTGCTCTCTCTTTTTGCTATCAGGAAGCGTTGAAAACCAGCATGCATAGCTCCTGTTTTTTGGGTCGAAAAGTCCCTCCATGAAGAGAAGCGAATGCGCTGTGTAAATCAATGGGGACTCTTTGGACTTTTTCTGGTCGAGCAGCAGCACATTGTCATCATCCAATG